>JBBQEG010000084.1:0-16374 GCA_038320495.1 Opitutales bacterium
TTTCAGTACGCATGGGAACTGGCGGAGGTACTGAACGCGCGAGTCAGCCCTCGCAGCAACCGTCATTCGGATGCTTCGCGCCGACCATCCCCAGCACTCAACACTCGGACGCGGCGAAACCGCGAAACTTTATTTAGCAACGAGCGGACGGACCCTCTCGGAATGAGCCCGGCGCCACGTGGTCCCTTATCGCTGAATTTACGACGCGCTGCGAGTGGGCGGGCCCTTTTGCGTGCGCCGTAATTATCGCGATAACAATCGGCGGAACGCCCTTACCCCGCCCCGTCGCTCGACCACTTCTCCCCAATTTGCAGAGTCCGCTCGGAGGCCGGGTAACAATTAACAGGCAGACCCGCAGGCAGACCCGGTCCGACTCATCCGTGCGAGGTGGACACGAGACGACGAGCTTTGTACCAGCGTTCGCGGATTAACTCGGCCGGGAGCTCGTTCAAGCTGGCGTGGCCGGTCATTTGCCTACATCGAAAGTGCATCCCGGCGTGACAATGTCGCGAAGTTTCCCCAACCCTTTCATCGCTATGATTCGCTTCCTGCTCCCTCTCGGGTTGATCCTCGGTGTCGCCTCCGTTCAGGCCGAAAACTGGTCCAATTGGCGCGGCCCTTTCCATAACGGTTCCAGCCCGGAAAAGGGTTTACCAAGTCACTTCAGCCAGACCGAGAGCGTAAAATGGGTCTTTGCTCCGCCGGGCTCCTCCGCCGCGACGCCGATCATCTGGGGCAACTATGTTTTCCTCACCGCGGGTGATGCCAAAACCAGCAAGCAAACCGCGCTGGCCCTCGACCGCGAGACGGGGAAAGAACTCTGGCGCGTGGACGCCGGCAACTCCGCCGTCGACGGCCAATATAGCAACACCTGCTCACCGTCACCGGTCACCGATGGAAAAACGGTGGTGTTTTTCTTCGGGACGGGCGACCTGATCGCCGTGGATTTCGCCGGAAAGAAAAAGTGGAGCCGAAACATCGGGCCCTTCGCGTTCCAGTGGACCTTTTCCTCCAGCCCGCTGCTCCACGATGGCCGCCTGATCATGCAGGTGTTGCAACGCGACGTGGCGGTGCGGGGCAACGGCAAGCCCACGGGCAACGAGTCATTCCTCCTCGCGATTGACCCCGCCACGGGCAAGGACCTCTGGCGGAGCATCCGCCCTTCGGATGCGGTCGCCGAATCCCGTGAAGCCTTCAGCACCCCGCTGCCGTTTGAACACAACGGACGCAAGGAATTGGTGGTGGTAGGGGGCGACTGCATAACCGGACACGAGCCGGCGACGGGCCGGGAACTCTGGCGCTGGGGCACGTGGAATCACACTAAAATCGGCCATTGGCGCTTGGTGCCGTCCCCCACCGTGGGAGGCGGCGTCATTCTCGCAAGTGGCCCCAAGGGCGCGCCGGTTTACGCGATCAAGGCCGGCGGCAACGGCGTGTTAACCAACCGAAGTCTCGCCTGGCAGAGCCACGTCCAACAGACCGACGATCCGGCCGATGCCGCCCCGGGACCGAAGGAACGCGACCTCACGACGGATGTACCGACGCCGCTCTTCTACGAAGGCAAATTCTATATCGTGAACGGCACGAAGAAAAAAATGTACTGTGTTAATCCCGCCGACGGTTCGATCGTCTGGAGCGGCGACCTCGGCGGAAGATCCGCGTTTCAAAGTTCGCCCACCGCCGCGGACGGAAAGATTTACCTGATGAATTTCGATGCCGACGTCCTCGTCATCCAAGCGGGAGGCACCGAATTCAAGCTCCTGCATCAGGCGAATTTCAAGGACGCCGGCGACGACACGCGCCACCGTTCGAGCGTCGCCATCTCCCAAGGCAATCTCTACATCCGCACGGGCACAAAGTTGTTCTCGTTGGGAAAGTGACACACCGGGATCTCGCCACGGCCGCGCCTCCCTGAAGAGCGGCCGAGGGGGTCATGTCATGAATCGGAAAATCGAGGTTCCAAAGGCCTCGCATTCCTCCCTTGATCGCGTTGGGAGCTGAGCGAGGGAACCGCTCGGCTCCCGAGTTTAATGCGCGTCAACTCGGCGAGGGCGCAACCAACGGGGCGACCTACCGACCTGCCACCGTCGGATCACCCTTACCTCCGGAATGAGATCACCCGCCGATGTTGTCCTTCACGATGCTCTCTTTCGCGTCGCCCGCATCGATGGCCTTCGCGCCGGCGGGTGCGTTCCGATTCACATCGACGATCACGTTGTTGGTGATGAGCAGCCGTTGGCAACCGTTCTTCGCTGTTACCGCGGGGGTCGTGAGCCCGCCAAACACGTTCCCGGTGATCGCGATGTCGGTCGTGCCGTCGAGCATGATGCCCGTGCCGGCATCCCGACTCATCGGATTATTGTGAGTGAGTGGCCGCTTGATTTTTCCTCCTATATAACTGTTGCCAAAATTATTTCCCGAAATCGCCAGACGGCCGCTGCCGGGGCCGACGCGGATTGAGTCCTCATGGACGAGCGGGAACGTGTTGCCGGTGATTGCGCAGCCCCACGCGTCCAGCAGGTGCACGCCACCGCCGAGGTGATGAGCAATGGTATTGGCGCTAACCGTGATCCCATAGCAGTCGCGGTCCAGGATGATGGCGGTGCCGTTGCACTCCTCGATCATGTTACCGGAAACAATCGAGCCATAAGTGTTCTCGATCACGACGCCGTGGCGCAGGTGATCGTCGAGATTATTGCCCGTCATGCACAGATTGAAGCTATCAAGGCAACGCAGCGCGTCCTGATTTTCCTCGAATTGGTTCGAGCTGACAACAATGTCGTGGCAGTTCTCGATCAATACACCGGCCGCGCCGTTGTAGGTAATAAGATTTCCGATCAGGCGCGGGTCCTCGTAACAGTCGCGCAGCACGATGCCGTTACCGCCGTTGCGCTCGACCGCAACACCCTGTACATAAAGCTCGTCGATTCCCTCGGCGCGAATGCCGTCACCGCTCTCCTTCGTGCCAGTGACGCGGAAGTTCGCCAGCGTGATCCGCCAGAGCCGCGCCTTTCGATCGCGAGGATTCTTGGAATAGTCCGGGTGCCGGAGGATGATTGCCGCTTCGCGCCGGGTGGTGCGATTGATGATGTGCGTGGCGGTGCCGGCACCTTCGAGCCGCACATCGCCGGTGCCGATTACAATCGGCGCGCTGATTTCGTACGTACCTGCCGGAATGCGAACGACGCCACCCGTGGGCGGCAGTGCGTCAATGGCCGCCTGCAGGTTGAACGGGGCGGCCGGTTCAGCCGCGGGCAAGCAAGTAACCGCAAGGGCGAAGACAAGGAGCAGGCGTGAGTACATGGAAAGTGAGTTTGCAGCGGATAAGCAGTCTGTATCATTCTCCCGACGGCAAGTTGCGGCAGGCTCAAGTCCGGTCTACTTCGGCATCGGGGACAAGTCCATTGCGTTCCGGAAATCGACTGGGTACCTGTCTGGCTGGATCGACGGGCTTGGGGAAACTCAAGCCTGCAGCGGTGTGGCGGCGAACAGCCGCACGCCCACGTTTGCTGCCCGTGACATAGAAGGGCGAGCCCATGTTGAGCTGGGTAGCGAGCCACGGATTCGAAACGTCGGTGGTGGCTTTTAGGTACGCGGCGATGGCGACTTTCCAGGGGGCGGACTTGCGCATAGCAGTTCATGGCAGCGTGAGTGTTCGAAAGTCCGACGATGGCGTTGAGCGCGGCCGTGGAATCCAATTCCTTCGGTCTTTGCTGCGGTCTGTCCAAATACCAATAGCTTGAGTAGCGGTGATCCCGCAGGCGCTCGAAGGAAACGATGCCCGCCCGAACGGGATTGAGATCAATGTAGGTGCAAAGCTGTCCCAACGCATCGCCCGGCTCGACCAACAATGCCTTGTAGCAGCTTTGAAAGAGATGTCCCCGCTCCTTCCGGAATCGATTGAACCGATTCGCATACGTCGATTCCAACCACTGCATCCCCGCCACCAAGTTCCCCCGCGGAGTCTCCAGGGCGAGGTGAAAATGGTGCCCATGATCACAAAGGCGTGGAGCAGCCATTCGCAGCGTTTGCAGGCTTCGAAAAGGCACGTCTCGAACGCGGCTCTGGCACCAGACTCCTCAAATATCCACCGACGATAATTCCCTCGATTGATGACATGTTAAATCGCGCCGGGGAAATTCGAGACGAAGCTTGTAGGGCATGCCGTGCGAACCAGCGCATTCGAACTTACCGAGTCCGCCACTGCCAATGTGTAGAACCCCCAATTTATGGGGATCGCCCGGACGTCGATTCTTTTTACGCAACGTTCCGCGTGCCCCAGAGCATTCAAAGTTGTGCCGAGGAACGGTCCACGTTCGCCAAGCTCCCTTTACCTGAGGACTCCCCTTTTCCTGCATTCCGCGGGCGCGCTGCGATTTCCTAGCCCACTCCCCATCCCTGTCGCCACTTTCTGGATTCAAGTCTTGTACAACGCGTCCGAATACGCTCTCGATGTCTCCGCCATACGCCTCACCTGGGCGTCCTCTTCAACCGGGCCCAAAACGCTGACACGCTTCTCGTCCGCTGCTTGAGTCCATACCGATCTGATGTCGTTGAGCCCTGCGCTCAACGCAGGACCTTCATTATGCGTCGACGCCAGGAATCCGGAGCGATTGAATTGGTTAAGGCCCATTGGAGTGTCAGCGTTGTGCTGGGCCTAATCGTCTTCGCCGTGATGAAATGGGGCGGTCCGGCCTTCGCCACGCGGACCGACAATCCTTTCATCAAGCCATTTCTATCCGGATTTTCGAATCTCGCGCCGTATAGCCTGCTCATTTTTGCCATCCTGGCACTGGCGTCGTTCCTCTTCGCCCGAAAAAGACGTGGCCTCGTCGATTCACAATCCGGCTTGGACTCGCTCCGCGCCCTTTCGTGGCAGGAATTCGAATGGATGGTCGGCGAAGCGTACCGGCGGCAAGGATACGCGGTCGAGGAGTCGATTGGCGGCGGTGCCGACGGTGGAATCGACCTCGTACTCAGGCAAGACGGTCAGACCACCGTGGTGCAATGCAAACGCTGGAAAACGTCCTCCGTGGGTGCGCCCATCCTGCGCGAGATCTTCGGACTGTTGACGCACCACCGAGCAAACGCCGCGATCGTGGTGACCTGCGGCAACTTCACCCGGGAAGCCATCGCGTTCGCCGAGGGAAAACCCGTTGTATTAGTCGACGGTCCCCGTTTGCTCGAACTCGTCCGTGGCGTGCAGCGCACGCCGGCCCCAAGTTCAACAGCTACCGCGCCCACCAGCGCCCCGCCGCCACCGCCCTCACCGGAAACCGAGAGCGTCGCATCACCGATTGAACTCCCCTGCCCAACTTGCGGCGCCTCCATGGTGCGCCGCATTTCGCGTCGCGGTGCAAACTCCGGGAACGCCTTTTGGGGCTGCTCCAGCTACCCGCGTTGCACCGGCACCCGAGCAGTCGAGCAGCCATGAGCCTTCCGCAATCTGACTTTCGTCCTTCAAGTCACATCCGAGGATTCGTCAGTGGTCGATTCAAAGGGTACCGCCCTTGAGGGCCGATCGCCCAAGCGCGGGTGCCCTCTCGCACTGATCGGATCTCTCGGACTTGCTCTCACGCGATTCAAATGCTACACCCACCCGAAATCAGGAGCCACCGGAAATATTCTTTCCCGATTCGCATCATGCCCCCTTCCGACCGCCTCTAGTCTGCGTCCCTCATCCGGACCCTTGATAAGAAGAACTCCTGGACAGGACCGGCCCTAAGAACATCCTGGCCCGCCAATGAAGTATTGGTGGGTCAACCACAAGCAAACGTTCCGCCACGAATTCAGTGGGGGTTACGTGTGGTCGCCCAAGGTGAAGAAAAACGGCAGTCGTAATATCTTCTACGATTTCATGCGCCTCGTTCAGCCGGGCGACGTTATCTTTTCCTATGCAGGAGGCTATATCCAAGGCGCCGGAACGGCTAAATCGCATTGCTACACCTCCCCTCGTCCGGATGCGTTCGGTCACATTGGTCAAGCGTGGGACGCAATCGGCTGGCGCGTTGACGTCCACTTTTCAGCGTCAACGATTGAACTTCGCCCGCGCGACGTTCTCGCCGAAATCCGACCCTATATTGGCGTCCTCCATGCCCCGCTAAACGCAGACGGGTCCGGTCGTCAGGGAGTCTATCTGGCAGCGATCCCTGAGGAGTTCGGGCTCCTTATCGCGAATTGGCTCGGATATTCCCTCAGGTATGCCGGCGTCGGAGAAAAGACCGGTGTCAGCCCAATCGAGATCGATCTCCCGGGAATTCACGAGTGGGAGGAATTGGAACGAGAGAAGATCGAGAAATCTACACTGCCTGCGACCGATCGACTCGCCCTCATCAAATCACGCGTGGGCCAAGGTCGTTTTAAGGAGAACGTCAGTCGCTTCGAGTATCGCTGTCGGGTTACCGCTGTATCAAATCCCGTCCATCTCATTGCGAGTCACATCAAGCCATGGCGCGAGTCGACTAACGAGGAACGACTTGCAGCTGGAAACGGCCTCCTCTTGACGCCGACGATCGACCACCTGTTCGACCGCGGTTTCATCTCTTTCGATGACCGCGGAGAGACGCTGATTTCCCCGGTCGCTGATCGCGATTCGCTTCGACGGATGGGTATCGATCCTGATTCGCCACCTCGAGCCGGCAATTTCAATTCAGATCAAAAATTCTTCCTTCAACATCATCGCTCGTCCATCTTTCTCGCGGCAGTGTGAGCGATAGGCCAGGAGGCTACAAAGAAACGGTTCACCGTCCCTCCGCGGGACGACGAGCGCCCCACTTTCCCGAACGCAAGCGCGTAAACTAAACTAAACTACTGAAAACCCGTAGACCGGCGCGAGAGGCCCACATCTCCGCCATCATTGCGCACCTCGATCTCGGAGGTCGGATTGAAACTGCACTCCTTTTTGCAGGTTTCGAAGATCGCATTGACGGCCTTGCGGTAGGTGTTGAAGGTCTCGGCGGCCTCGAAGCCCAGGTCATCGATCCACTCCTCGATCTGTTCGGGCGTGACCGCAGAGAGTTCGAAATGGCCCATGTCGGCTCCAAACGCTTTCGCCTTGGGGCAATTCTTCCGGTGACTGACCTTCGCGATCTTTCCTTCGGCCAGCCGCTCGGCTTGGGATCGCAGAAACCGTTCCACGGCCTCGCTGACCTTCAGGCTGCGCGGCGAGCCGCCTCCCCGCTTCCAAGCCTCGACGACATTGCGCCACGGTGTGTCACAATGGCAGCGTACTGGCGCGCCGCTCCTTTTCCAGGGCCGGCTTCCGCCGGTCCCGGTCAGCCGCCTCGGCGAACCACTCGGTCTTGCGGGCGGGCGGGCGGCCGCCCGCCACTCCGCGCCATAGGGGAGGCTTTGACGGATCGCTCAAAAGGTCCTCACGCCGCGTCTTGGTCGTCGTTTGGTCGCTTTCCCGGTCGTCTTCTGGGGTAGCTTGAGGCGCCATCCGTCGTCGTGGAGCTCATCGCTTACCTATGAAGCGGGCCCTTGCAGAGGGCAAGACTTCCAAAGTGGTGGACCCTAGCGGGTTCGAACCGCTGACCTCCTCAATGCCATTGAGGCGCTCTACCAACTGAGCTAAGAGCCCGTTACCACTTGTGAGGGGTGAAAGGTCCGGGTTCCGCTCGCGAAGGCAAGGACTTTTTTACCGGCCTTCGATGTCCCTGGTCCGAAAGATCAACTCGAGTTCTTCCGACTTTTTTTCCGGGTGCGCCGGCATCTGCACCCGGTCAAACGCCGCAATCACGGCGCGGTCGAATTCGGCGTTGCCCGACGAGGTCTTCACTCGCGCGCGTGATAGCGTTCCCCAGGCAGAGATGTGCACCACCACTGTCACCGCCAGGTGATCCTCCATGCCGGCAAGCCCGGTCAGCTCGGCTCGCACTCGCTGTTTGAGCATCTCGAAATACATCTCAATGGCACGTCCGTCACTCGCGACCAGCGCCTTGCCGCCGGCTCCGGCTTCCTTGTTGGCGGTGGAACCGCCAGTCACGCCTTTGGCAATACCCTCCGCATCGATCTTGGCGACCTTCGTCGTCGGCGTTTTGGCCGGTGGGGTCTTCTTGTTGGCATTCGCGCGATCAAACTCCGCCTTGGTGAGGCGCTGGTTCTCTTCCTCCAATTTGGCCAAACGGCGCTTCTCCTCCGCCGCCTTTTTGGCTTCGGCGGCACGTCGTTTCGCTGCGTCCATCTTCGCCTGGGATTCCGCTTTGATAATTTCCCAACGCACGGCCTTCGCCATGTCCTTGGTCGGATCGAGCTCCTTTTTCGGCGCCGGCTTGGGCGCGACGGTTTCTTTTTTCGGGGGCGGCGGTGCCGGGACGATCGGCGCCGGCACGATGGGCGGCGGCTCCGGTTCGGGGGCTGGCGTCGGATCCGGCGGCGTGGGCTGTGGCGCGGGCATTTCCGGCAGACTGACGGTCGCGCCTGAAGGAGAACCGAGCGCGGGTGCCTCCTTCGCCATATAGTTGTCGCCCTCGCCGGCCACCAGTTCGAACACCTGCACCGGCTCCTCCTTGGTTCGCTGAAAAAGAAAACTGAACGCGAGCAACAGCGCGACGATGCCCGCATGCAACGTGGCCGACATCATGACCGCTTGAGGAGAACTCGCGCCGCTCATCGTAGTGCCAAACAGGTTACGCGTTCGTCAGCACAAGTGGCGAGGAACTGCGAATCACGGATCATACCCCGCTCAGACTGAACGCACCCTGAAAAGTTTCCCTTCAAGCGGCGGACGCCCGCTCCGCATTGAGCGCGGGGAAGGAGGCGGATTACAAAACTCGCGGCGAGTCGCGTCATGATCGGCCTGTCAGCTCCTTGCCCCATCCGGTCAGGGAGCGGTCTGGGTATCGAAAGAGATCCGGGAAAGATTCTGCCGCTTCAGTTCGGCCATCACCGAGACCCAGTGTTGCGCGGTGGCCTTGGCATCGATGCGCAGGCGAATCACGGGGGGCTTCGATTCCGCCGCGAAGCCCGCCAGAACCGGGGAAAGCGCCTCCAGCGTCATCTCGCGGCCGCCGAGTTGGACGTTGCCGTCCGCTTGGATCGTGAGCGTTTCAAAGCGGTCCTTCGGGTCCGCTTTGGGCTGCTCGCTCACCGATTCGATCGGAAGGTTCACCGGGATCGTCTGCTCCTGGGTGATCAGGGGCGTCGCAATCATGAAGATGATCAGCAAGGTAAACGCGACGTCGATCAAGTTGGTGACGTTCAACTCCGAGATCGCATGCGCGGTGCGCTGGCGTTTGAAAGTACGGGCCATGGTCGTTGGGAGTTACTTCGATTCCAGCTCGATGCGATCGGCGAGCTGACTGGCGTAGTTTTCCATCTCGGTGATGAGCATTCGCGTGGTGGCGAGGAGGGCGTTGTAGCCGAACACGGACGGAATCGCGACGAGCAGCCCGGCCACGGTGGTGAGGAGCGCGGAGGATACGCCGGGAGCGAGTTGCTGAATCGTGGCGTTTTGTTGCAGGGCGACGGCGCTGAAGGCCTCCATCACACCCCACACCGTGCCGAGCAGCCCGAGGAACGGCGCGCCGGACACGATGGAAGCGAGAAAGATCATGCTCGATTCGTAGCGCAGCGTCTGCCGGCTCAGCGCGCGCTGGATGGCGTTCTCCGCGTGCTCGAGGCGGGCGCGTTCGCTGTCGATGCCCTTTTCCTTTCCGATCGCAGCCGCGCGCCAGTAACCTTCCAGAGCATCGGAAAACACATCGGCATACGGGATCGTGCGCTTGTTGCGATAGGACTCCGGCAAGTCGAGCAAGGCGCGCTGATCGCGAAGGTGATTCTCAAACGAGTGATTCAACCAACGCAGTTTTTTCAGCTCGAAATGCTTTCCAAACATGATCGTCCACGCAATCAGACTGAAAACCATCAAGCCGATGGTGATCACCTGACCCACCGTGTCGGACAGGAGGAACATGTCGACGACGTTGACGGTTGCGATGGCGGGAAGATCGAGTGACAGCGGGCCCATGTTCAATTGAGCGAACAGTTGGCGACTTTGCCCAGTCCCTTCAATGGAAAAGCCCAGGAACTTATTCGCATGCGCAAGCAAATTTTCCGAGGGAAGTCGCAACTCGTAACACCGTTTCTGTTTGCGACGGGGCGCGGTGGTTTTTTGATCAGCCATCACGCTTCCAAATATGTTTCGTCAACGCACCCTCCAGCAACTCTCCACTCGCCGCGGTCAAATCGGTAATCGCAGCGCACTCGTCGGCTTCGACGGTTTCGTTGACACCATTGTCACGCCCGTCGGCCTGCGTCACAGCGCGGGCGATCACTTTACTCCCATTGCCACGCTGACCGAGTTTGGTCAGCGCATCGTCGCGGCCGCCGGCAAGAGCACCAACATCGAGCTGTACCCGCGGGTTGACAAACTCGGTGGCAACGGCCCCATCATGGCCAATGCGCTTCTCGCGCTCGGCACGCGCGTGACGTACGTCGGGGCTGTCGGCAAGCCGCAGATTCATCCGGTGTTTGCCGACATGGCGACACGGGCGCGGACTTTTTCCTTGTGCGCGCCCGCGCACACCACCGCGATCGAGTGCAACGACGGCAAACTCATGCTCGGGCAGATGCGCTCGCTCGATGAGATCACGTATGAACGGATCTGTGACACCATGGGCGAGTCCGCGTTGCAGGCGGAGTTCGGCGCCGCCCAGCTCGTTTCGCTCGTGAACTGGACGATGATCCCGAACATGACGGCGATCTTCACGGCGCTTTCGGAACAAGTGCTGCCGAAGCTTCCGCGCGATCCGGAGCGCATCTTCTTCTTCGATCTGGCGGATCCGGAGAAGCGATCATTGGACGACATGCGTGCGGCCCTCGCGGCCATGCAGCGCTTCACTCCGTTTGGCCGCGTCACCTTGGGATTGAACTTGAAGGAAGGCCAGCAAGTCGCCACCGCCTTAGGTCTCACCGCCGAGGCGGACGACGAAGCCAGTCTCCGCGCCATGGCGCGCGATGTGCGGGCGAAACTCGGCCTGACCACCGTCGTGATTCATCCGCGCGAGTCCGCAGCCTGCGCGACGGAGAGTGGCACCTGGTGGGCCCCCGGGCCGTACACCGAGAAGCCGCTCATCACCACGGGTGCTGGCGATCATTTCAACGCCGGCTTCACGTCCGGGCAGTTACTCGGACTCGACCCCGAAGCGTGCCTCGCGATCGGCGTGTGCACCAGTGGTCATTATGTGCGGACCGGAGAAAGCCCGAGCCTCGCAGCCGTCGAAACCTTCCTCGCCAAGTGGCAGTAAACATCTCAGCTTAAAATCCATGGCCCCGAAAACAGCCGCCACCGGCAAACTCATTTCCTTCGAAGGTTCCGAAGGCTCCGGTAAGTCGACCCAAATTTCGCGCCTCGCGGCGCATCTGCAGAAAACGGAACGCGAGGTCATCAGTACCCGCGAACCCGGTGGCACCGAGATCGGAGAGCAGATCCGCAATATCATCGTCCATAATTCCAAGGGCGATGAAATGTGCGGTGAGACGGAATTGCTCCTGTTCTCCGCCGCCCGCGCCCAACTCGTGCGCGAAGTGATTGCCCCGGCTCTGCTGCGCGGCGCGATCGTATTGAGCGATCGTTTCCTCGACTCCTCCACGGTGTATCAGGGAATTGGCCGCAACCTCGCGGCGGATCCCGTCAATCAGATCAACCGTTTCGCGGTGGGCAATGTCATGCCCGATCTCACGATCGTGATCGATGTTCCGGAGGAAGTCAGCCTCGCCCGCCTCAAGCAGCGCGCCTCCGATCTCCCCGATCGCATGGAACGCGAGAACATCGATTTCTATAAGAAGGTGCGCGAAGGCTACCTCGTTCTCGCCAAGGGCATGCCGGAACGTTTCATCGTCGTCGACGGCACCAAGACGGCGGATGCGATTGAGAAGAAAATCTGGACCGAAGTTCAGGGCCGGATCGGATGATTCGGAAAAGAAGAAACGCGGAGCTTGGAAAGAAGAAATTAGAAACAGGGAAATCAGGAACGAAGGCTGTTTCTGCTTTCAGAATTTCTGGGAATTCCACTTCAGTCCCTCTGTTTCTCCAGCGTTTTTCTCCTTTCTTCTTTCTCCCTTTCTTCTTTTCCGATGACCGCCCTTGATTCGAAAAAGAAGAAATTGGGAAACTCGGAAATCGAAAAAGAAATTAGAAACGGAGGAATCAGAAACAAAGGCTGTTTCTGCGGCCTGAATTTCTGGGCTTCTCCAGCGTTTTTCTTCTTTCTTCTTTCTCCCTTTCTTCTTTTCCGATGACCGACCTTCTTCCCTGGCCTACTGCCCTGCAGGGCACGCCGGCGATTTTCGTCATTGATCAGGCGATCGCGCGCCAGCGGCTTTCGCATAGTTTGCTCCTGCACGGGGATGATCTGGAAACGCTCGTCGCCGTCGCGAACGGCATTGCCGATCGGCTTCTGAATGGCCCGGCCGGACAGAGGCAACCGAGCACGTTCGCGCCCGATCAACATCCCGATGGATTTGCCCTGCGCCCGGCCGGCAAGATGCGGCAGATCTCGGCCGATAACACCCGTGACCTGATCACGAAGCTGCAGGTTTCCCCGGCGGTGGCACCCCGCAAGGTCGCGATCCTGCACGAAGTCGACCGCATGAACGTGGCCGCCGCGAATATCTTTCTGAAGACGTTGGAGGAACCGCCCGCACACACCACGCTGCTGCTGCTCACGACCCGGCCGTACGCCTTGCTACCGACGATCCGCAGCCGCGTTCTGCACTTCCGGTTTCCGTCCGCCGCCGCGCCCGTCGCAGCCGATGGTTGGGCACCCTGGATCGAAGATTATCAAGCCTGGCTGGGTCGGCTCACCGAAGGCGTGACAACCGACAAGCATCTCATCGCCGATCACGTCTTCACGCTTTATGGACTCGTCGCGCGGTTTGGCGCGGTGCTGGATTTCGCGACGAGCGAGGTCTGGAAGCAACAGAAGGAAAAGCTGCCCGCCGACCTCAAGGACGACGAGCAAGTCGCGATCGAAACCGGCATCGCGAACGGACTGCGGGCGCGGCTCTTCGCGGAGATCGAACATGCGACGCGGGCCTTCGCGCTCCCGCGGCTCAACGAAAATCACGAACCGACGCGCCGCGCGATCGTGGCGGCGATTGAGAAACTCGAACACAACGTGGGCCTGTTGCGCTTAAACTTAAACGAATCCGCCGCGCTGGAGGACTTCCTCCTCGCCTCCTTGCGGGGATGGAGCCGGCGGTAGGGATGGCTACGGGTGGTCGCTAGAAAGTGAAACAGACATTCCTGTCTGTCGCTTGGTAGTTAAAAATCGAATACACCGAGTACACCGAACAATACAGGCAGGAATGCCTGTATCACGTCGGGCTTCGGAGTCGGATTACAGGCAGGAATGCCTGTTTCACTTCAGACCAGGCCGAGTTTTTCCAGCACTTCGCGCGGCGGGCCTTCGAACGTCTCGATGGCGACGTTTCCGACGTAGCCGATGTCCTTCATGCCCTCGGGTGTCGTGTAGTAACCGCCCGACGTAAGATCGCGGAAGCGGCGGAAGAACTGCGCGGCGGTCCGGAACTCCGGCTTCGCGTTGGGCGCGTAACAGATGTCGTCGCAAATTGCGTTCTTTTGCCGCGTCACGAGATTCACGAAATCCGCGCCGAAACGCTTCTGCGACTCGGCGTCGATCCACGTCAGCCCGTCCAGCATGATCTTGCGATCGTTGTCATGGCCTGGATACGGCGCGCTGATCCATTCATCGAGGAACGCCGGTACCTGCACAGCCGATGCGCTCGGACCTTTCGCGTCGGCGGGAATGATCACATCGCAGAGCGCGGTCGCCGTCTGCGTTTGCGCGGGAGTCATGGTCAGCGGCCACACGTCACCGGACTTATAGAGTTTCACCAAATCCGGGTCGGTTCCGTAGCCCTTGGTGCCGACCGCGGGGGACGCCGCCGCACCCTGCGCGAAGGCCGAGGCCTCCAGGACGCTGACCGAGGCAGCAGCCGTCAGCATCCATTTGATGGCGTCGCGACGATCCATGGGGCGGGGCGAAACGGGAGTCGTGGGCGTCATGATCAAAGATTTCCTTTCTTCAGTTCCTGCAGCAGATAATCGCTCGCGCGCCAGGCCAGCGCCATGATGGTGAGGGTCGGATTTTTGTCGGCGTTGGAACAGAACGGACCGCCGTCGGTGACGAAAAGGTTCTTCACATCCCAAGTCTGGCACCACTGGTTGGTGACGGATTTTTTGGTGTCGGTTCCCATGATGGTACCGCCAACTTCGTGGATAATCTTGCCGCCGGGCTCGATGGCCTTGGCGCCGTCGGCCTGAGGCTGCGCGCGCACCTTTCCGCCCATTGCCTCAATCACCTCGGCAAACGTTTTCTGCATGTGCGCGGCCTGCCGCGTCTCGTGCTCGGACCACTTCCAATGAAAACGCAGGACGGGGATGCCCCACTTGTCCTTCACGACCGGATCGAGATCGCAGTACGAGTCGTCGTTTGGGATCATCTCGCCGCGACCGGCGAAGCCCATGAACGTGCCGTAGTAACGCCGCGCGTCCTCCTTGAACTTCCGGCCATAACTACCGTTGGTATAGGAATCGAGACCCGCCGCGACAAACATGTTGGGCATCTGGCGGCCGCTGCCGAACTCAATGTGATAACCACGGGCAAAACCGAGTTTGCCGGCCTGCTGCTCCTTGTAGAGCCACCATGGCACGTAAACGTGCGCGCCACCGGCGCCGTCCTCGTTGTGCAACGGCAGATTTTCCAGCGCGGGAATCTGGCCGCCGAGGGAGGCGCCCACCGTATCCATGATGTACTTACCGACGAGTCCGCTCGAGTTCGCAATCCCGTTCGGATAACGCGCCGACTTCGAGTTGAGCATGATACGCACCGACTCCGCGGAACTGGCGGCGAGGACGACGACCTTCGCTTTGACGGTGCGCTCTTCGCCGGTGGTCTTGTCGATATAGATGACGCCCGTGGCTTTGCCGGCGGCGTCCATCGTGACCTCGCGGGTCATGGCATTGGTGACCAGATCGAGATTACCGCTCGCGAGCGCCGGGGGCAGATGAACGGTCGTCGACTGGTAGTTCGCCTTGATCGAGCAGCCGCGGCCACAGGGAGTGGCCCAGAAACACGCCTGCCGGGCCTTCATCGACTCGGCGAGCAAGCGCTGGGCACGCGGGTTGTTCGGATGAATCTTCTTCGGCAGCACCTCGTGATCCTGCTTCCGACTGAGCACGGCGCGATGGATCGGAATCACGGGCAGCCCGAGTTTCTTGGCGCGGGCCCGGGCGAGTTGTTCACCGGCGCGCATGGCCGGCGGCGGCTGGAGGCAACCTTCGGGAGAGTCAGGTGTGTTCTCGAGGTTGTTGTTGTCGCCGTAAACGCCGATCAACATCTCAACCTTGTCGTAGTACGGAGCGACATCCGCGTAATCCAGCGGCCAGTCGAGGCCGAGCCCATCACGGCTGCGGGGCTTGAAATCGTATTGGCCGTTGCGCAGCGAAATCCGCCCCCAGTGATTCGTGCGACCGCCGAGCATGCGCGCGCGCCACCACCAAAATTCCCGCGCGGGATCCTTCGACGCACTGGTATAAGGCTCACCGGGAACCTGCCAGCCACCATCGATTGTGGAGTCGTAAAAGCCAAATGGCTTGTCGACCGTCGAAGACCCGCGGAGAGGCGCCTGGCTGTTGTTTTGAAACATCGGCGTCTCGGTCACCGGATCGTAATTGCGACCGGCTTCGAGCATCAAAACCTTGGCGCCCTCCATCACGCAGGTGTAGGCCGTCTGGCCGCCGGCAGCGCCGGAACCGACAACAATGACATCGTAACTGGGCTGGGTCTTACTCGATGTGATCAGGGGCATGAGAGTCTAAAAACGGGGTTGGCAGAAGTTCACGCCCGGGTTCCTCGAAAAGCAATCCAGGTTTGCAAACAGAGTGAGCAAATCGAAGGCGCTCAGGAGAGCGATCCCGGTCACTCTAAAGATTCACGGATGAACCGGGCGAACCGAAGCGTGGACCGCGCTTGTGCGTGCCCTGGCCTGCAATACGGACGCCGGCAAGAGCAAGCTCGGACCCCAATCGCGCGAGGAGGCGGGTTCAGGATGCCAACACTGCCGCCACAAACGCCTCCCGCGTTTCCATCTGAGGGTTGTGGCCGGAGCCCGCCACCGTGACGATCTCCGCCGTGGGAAAATGGCGCCGGATCACGGCGTGATCCGGCGGCTCGATGTAGTTGGACTTCTCGCCCGCAATGACCCGCACCGGGCCGCCAAACCGATCGTCCTCTCGCAGAGGGCTCTTCTCCAGCATGGGGACCGCCGCGGTGATCGCGGGAAGATTGATCTGCCAGAACCATTGGCCCTCGGCCGTGCGTTCGAGGTTGGTCGTGAGGAATTTCC
>JBBQEG010000085.1:0-16084 GCA_038320495.1 Opitutales bacterium
GGGCTGGTGACCGCCAATTTTTGATCGCGGTCGGAAACATCGCCTCCGGTGCCCGCGGCCGCGAGGCGCAGATCGTAGTCGTCGTCCTTCGCGCCGAGCGGCCAGTTCAAGCACACGCCCGGCTCGCGCGTCGTGTCCATCGACTGAAAGCGAAAAGCCTTCACGGCGGGAAACGTCTTCGCTTGGCCGCTCTTGGTTTTCAAGGTGGCCCGCGCCACGAGCGTGTTGCCCGGCTTCGTTGGGTCGGCGATCGAGCCTTGCGGGCGCCATTTCGCGTAGTCCACAATCGTGACTTCAACCTCGAGGTCTTCGTAAACGGGAAACAGGACGACGCGGGTCCGCTGAGTCACGCCGGCGCCGGAAACCGCAAACGTCTGCGATCGCCCCGCGGTGGGGCTCCCGTAACCGAAGGCGAGGACTCCCGGACCGTTGCTCACGACCTGCCAGCGACGCGCCGCTTCCGCGTCACTCGATCCGAGATACCACGTGTCGATCGGAGCGCGAAAGTTAGTGTCGATCGGCGAAACCTTTCTTCCGCCGCCGCTTTGCGCCGAAACCATGCGACCGGTGCGGCGCATCAAAGGAGCCTTCTCCTCGCGCTGCGTGCCCGGATGCAGGCCGACGGATTTACTCTTCACCCCCAGCGAGAACTCGATCCGCTCCTGTTCCACCGCGCCGCTAAATTCCTGCACCCACTCCTCCCCGAAGCCTTGCTGGTCCGACTCGGAGAATGTTCCCAGACCGCCGCCGCGCGCCTCACCCTTTCCCTGCCACGTGAAGACGCCACGCGCGGCCTCATCGTTATCCGAGGAACGTTCGAGTGTAAACGTGCCGTGCCCGGCGGCCTCATACCGGCTCTCCATCTCATAGCCTCCGTTCGCTCTCGACGCACCTCCTGCCACGGAAACGCCCCAGATCCCCCGCCACTGCACGACCCCCGCAAATTTCTTCGCGAGCTCAGCCTCGGCTGGCGTCAGCTCCTGGGCGTGAGTCGCCCACGTGCTCGCGAGGCCACTGCACACCAAAGCACAGAGGAGCCACTGCGGCGAAAGGAAGAGGCGCATAAAGAAGCGGACGATACTTCGAGAAAACGCCGTGCGCATGATCGAAGCCGTTCACGCACAGAGCGTCAGGACTCACGCAGCCACGCCCGAACTTTGAAAGCAACTGCAATCCCGGTCGTCCCGGCGGTAACCTTGGGCCGTTCCGGCGCATGAGCGCGACTGGTGGCGAGGCCTTGGGGAGAAACTTAACTTATCTCGCCCTATCCCAACTGCCATGCAGTCGGAACGCGCCCTGTCTTGGCGTAGCTTCCAATGCCCCGACTACTTCAAAAAACGCATTCCTAACGCATGGCTACGGCTACGGCCCCTCCGGCTCCGCCACCGGTGCCGGTCGACGCCGGCTGCGTCAGGAACTCGAGCCGGGTGAGTCCCGCCAACGCTTCCCGCGGCGAGCACCCGCACATCTCTTCCGTCGGTCGCAAGCTCACACAAACCGCGGGACGTTCGGGCTTTCCGAACAGCGCACAGCGCATATCGCCCAAAAGTTGGATACAGGGAACACCCGCAGGCTTCCCCCCGCTCATTCCCGGAATGGGCGTGGAGATACTCGGAGCGATGCAGCAGGCGCCGCAGCCGGTGCGACAGGTCATTGCCCGAACCAACGTGACTGGTCCACGAAAGCAAGCACCCGCGAGTGCCCCAAGACCGCCGCACCGGACGCTGCCGCACACCTCACGACGTTTCGACCGCCCTGAGATCGCGTCAGATGCAACGTCGGAGGCGAGGCCAACCGGAACCGATTGCCGCTCGCCGCTACTATCCTCCGTAACCTCCTAACAAAAAATGAAAACAACTCTTCCCGCCCTCGCCCTCCTTCTCACGCTCGGAACCGGCGTTGCTGCGCTCAGTACCGGCTGTGCTGGCACCGCCACCCAAGCCAGCACCGGCGAATACATTGATGACCGCGCCACGACGGCCAAAGTTAAGGCCGCCATGGTGGGCGACCCCATCGTCAAGGCCCTCGATGTGAATGTGGATACATTCCGCAGTGTCGTGCAACTGAGCGGCTTCGTCGAAACCGCCGAGCAGAAGGCCAGAGCGGGTCAGATTGCCGCCGGCATCCAAGGAGTCCAGAGCGTTCAAAACAACATCACGCTCCGCACGGCCACGACCAATCCGTAAACGGTCAGAATTTCGCTCGTGTCGCGGAGAATCATCCGCGGCACGTTTGAGATAAGTTGAATCCAGTGACTCGCCCTCCTCCCGCCTCACGAGGAGGACACCCTGAGAGTCCCTCCGATCGCTCGCGTCCCAAGGCAAACCACACCCGTTTGGGAGAGTTTCCTTGGCGGCGCATCGCCATGGTGGCGGCCGGGTTCGCCGCGGTTCTGATCCTGGTTCACCAGCTGATCGACATCGAGTCTGTCCACGCCCGGGCTGAGGAATTGAACGGCTGGGTTGCTTTCGGCCTTCTCACGGTCCTGCCGCTCGTGGGCTTCCCGGTTAGCTTTCTTCATATCGCCGCCGGCATCCGCTTCGGCGCCGGATGGGGCATGGTGATCGTCTCCAGCTCGATCCTGCTGCAACTACTCGCCAGCTACGCGATCGTTCATCAGTGGCGGCATCGTCTTGAAAAGACGCGCTGGATCCGGCGCCTGCGCGAGCGCGTCCCGGAGGGCGCCCACACCAGCATTTGCATTTTCACCGTCCTCCTCCCCGGCGCTCCGTTTTCAGCAATCAATTACGTCCTGCCCCTCGTGGGCGTTCCGCTGCGAACCTATGTGATGTGCTGCCTGCCCCTCCACATGTTGCGCTCGACCATCACGGTGGTGCTGGGCGACCAAAGCGACCGGCTCACGGCAGCGCGGGTGATTGTGCTGATCGCTTATGCGCTGACGGTGCTGGGCGCATCGTTCCTGACGTATCGTCGGATGCGTTTACAATTCGAAGGTCCGCCAGAAGCGGAAGATGATCGGAAGCAACCCGCGTAAGATCGCTGCGAACGACCACGACTGTGTGACGCTCGAAATGCGCCGAGGTAAAGATGTGGTCGAGACGCACCAGGGGGTGAAGTGAACTGAATGTCCCCACGGGGCGGAAGCCCGGTTTCGGAGCCTGCACGTCCCTCAGGCGACTCGCCGCCAGTTTATATGGCGCGCTGCCGGGAAGCGCGTTGAAGTCGCCACAGAGCACCACGGGCTCCTCCGGCGGAATTCCGCCCAGCCACTCTTCGCCCAACAACGCCTTCACCTGCAGCACGCGTTCGTTCGGCCCGAGCCCCAGATGCGTGGTGATGACGTTCACCTGCTGGCCGCTAACATCAATGCGCGCCCAGATCGCCGAGCGCGGCTCCTGCCACCAACTGGTCGCGTCATGCGGCAAGCGCGCGCGCTTCACCACTTCGATCGGCCAACGGCTCAAAAGTGCGTGCCCATAATGTTCCTCGCCCCGCGTTAGCGTGGGGCAGAACACCACATGCATGCCCAGTTCACGCGCGATGAGTTTCGCCTGATCTTCCGCGCGTGACCGGCGCCGCCCTAGATCCAGCTCCTGCAATGCCACAATATCGGGCGACTGACCGCGAATCACCTGCGCCACCCGGCGGGGCGAGACGCGCCCATCCATGCCGCTGCATCCATGAACATTATACGTCATCAGCCGAAGGTGCGGGCGCGGCTTGTCCACCGCGCGACACGCCGGCGTCTCGCACCGCCCAATGTGATACAGCGCGGCGGTGCGCAGGGCGGACGGCCGGATAAAGTGATCCGTGCCTTCGGGCAACGGCGTGTGAGCCGGAAGCAGGGCAAACCCCTGTGTTTCTTGAGGTCCAAAACCACCATGCGCGCCCCGCTCCTGAGCGAAACTCACCGGCTGATCCCACGGACTCCACCCCAGGAGGACAAGGTCGCCACTATTGGGCTGCTCGCAAAACGTAACAAGGTCGCGGGCAACCTCGGTGCGCAAGGGTTCCGGATGCGGCAACAAAGGCTCCACCTCTTCCGGGACGCGTGTGCATCCGCGCGCGTGATACCAGATCACCTCGCCATCCCCCCGGCGCAGCAAAACGCCCGGCACTTTCCCCTGCCGCACCAGCCGCTCCGCGAGCGCCTGCCGTTGGTCGTCCGTTTTCGGTTCCGCGAAATACACGTGCCCAACCGGGCCCATCGCCGCGACGATAAAGGTTTTTTCCTCATCCGGGGTGAGCCGGTCAATGACTCGCGTCCGCTCCAGCCGCACCTGGTTGGAGCGGCTCCGGGAAAGCCACGCACCCGGACCCCACGTGGGCCCCGGCCTGTTCCACGCGAGATCATGACGCTGCACCAGCTCGAGGCATTCGTACAGCACCGCTTCGACTCCGCCTGGCTGGAGATCGGAAAAGGGTCTCGTCCCTTCCTGACCGTGATCGGAGAAAATCCAGACCGCGTAGTCCCGCCGGGCCGAACGGTGCGCCGCGCGTACAATGTGTTTAATCGCGCGGTCAATCCCGCGAAGGCTATAATGAGCCAGTCGCGAACCAGGCCCCCGCATGTGCGACTCCTCATCATAGCCGACAAAATTGATGTGCACGATCGGCAGTCCCCGGGCGACTTCAATCTCGCCGCTGATCGTCAGGAGTTCACGGAGCCCCACCCCCACAAACACCCGCGAAACCATCAGCATGAACTCACGATAGACCGGGCGTCCGCTCGCAATGGCCCGGATCAAATCATACAGCGCGACGCCGAACTCCACGAGCAACAGCCCGGTAATTCGGAACGCCGCACCCAGGTTCAGCAGGATAAAGACGAATATATTACGAATCTTCCCCGTCCGCCACATATCCCCAAACCCAATACTGGCCGCACAGAAATGGCTCTCATGCTGCCCCGCCCCACCGGTGTAGATGTTTGACCACGAACTGCCGCCCCGCAACAGCCCTTCGGCCTGCTCGGCGCAAGCAGCCTCCCGCGCCTTGGCCCATTCCGGATCCCACATTCGCCCCAGCTTTCCCAGCGCGCGGTCGAAAAAACTAAAGGCCGGCACCGCCGAGCGCACCCCGTAATATAGTTCCGCTTGCACCGCCGGCGTCGTCGAAGGCAGCCCGGAATAAAAGGTGTGAAGCTGATAGCCTTCGCGCTGCTGCAGCCGCCGCAGAAAGGGCATGTGGCCACTCGCCGTCGCCCGCTCGAATTGCGCCCGCCCATATCCATCGATCTGGATGAGGAGCACACCAGGCGCTTCACTCGTGCCCTCGGACGGCGTCAGCCCCAGGTGCCGAATCGCCCACTCGCTGCGACTCAGGTGGCGACGCAGCCGATGCAGATAAGACTCAATGCGGGCAAACATGGGTGCGAATCAGACGGCGACCCGCACCGCTTCCGGGCAGCCGCCCGAATTGCCTGCGACGCCGGTTACCCCGCGGACTGATGATGAAAGAATACTCCCCTGAACCGTCACGAGGCCTGCTCCTTTTCCTCGCCGAAAACGGCCGCCGCGACCGTCTGGGTGCGCGTCGACAGCAAGTCCCACTCGAGCCCGAGTCGCTCCACCAAGGCCGACCAGGGATGCAAATGATGCAACAGCCGGCGCGCGCGCGTCGCCCGGCGTACTTCCTCATAAACCGCGATCGCGCGCCTTGCCGATTCCTCCCGCGAGAATTCCTGCGCCGTCACAAGGGCCCCCGCACTCAACTTCGCCCGCAACTGGCGGTCATCCACAATGCGCGCCAGCGCCTCGGCCATCCGTTCCGGCGAGGCGTTCGCGGGCAGGAGGAAACCGTTCTCCCCATCGCGCACGACTTCGCGCACGCCCGAGGCGTTTAGCGCCACCACCGGCAGCCCGGCCGCCATTGCCTCGGCCACGACCATGCCTTGGGTTTCGGACTTGGAGGCAAATGCAAATAGATCCATCGCCCGATACGCTTCCTGCAGCGCCCGACCCGTCCGTTTTCCCGCGAGCAGGAGACGGTCACCAACGCCGTTCTCCTCAAATATAGCCTTCATCTCATCGCGCCCGGGCCCATCGCCCACCACGAGAAAACGGGCGGCGTCATTCCTTTTCAAATACGCCACGACCGCCTGCGCCAGATAGCCCAGGTTTTTTTCCTGGGCCAAACGTCCCACGTGACCCACGACCGTCACCTTCGGCGAGAGGTGCAGTCGATCACGAAACGCACGCCCGTTTGCCGCGCCAAAGCCTTTTACGTCGATTCCTGTCGGCACCACGCGAATGGGCGTCTTCACGCCGCGTTTGCGCAGCATCCGCGCGAGGCTTTCGCTCGGCGCGATCACGCCGTCACAGAGATTCGCGAAATGAGTGGGGATCTCGATCGCCGCCTCTTTGAGCGCCTCCGAAAACGGCACGTAGTGCGTGTAGTCTTCATACCGGGTGTGGTGCGTGAAAATGATCGGGACGTTCTTGATCATCGCAATCCGCAGCGCCGTATCGCCCAGGAGGAACGGATGGTGCGCGTGAATGATGTCCGCTTGAAACGAGTCCAGCCGGTCCGACAACGCCGCCGCAAACGGCAGCCGCACCGAGAAGTCGCTGCCGTTAAAGTTACGCAAGGAGGGAACCCGCTCCACGATCGCTTCCGCCCGCGCCGGCAGTCGCTTGCCATCGAATTCCGGCGCCACCACGAGCACGTCGTGCCCAAGCCGCCGATACTCGTCCGCAAACGTACTCACGGAACGGGCCACCCCGCCGACATGCGGCAGATAGGTGTTGGTCATCATGCAGATTTTCATGTGCGGGAAAGCGCGAATTCCTCGACCGCCGCGGATGCGGTGCGCATCTGCGAGGCATATCCGGGAAGTTGCACATCCAACTCCGGCACCGGTCCCTGCCACGTCGCTTCGACGCGGACCCGAGCTTCCGGCGCACCCGGTGCTCCCGTCACTCGCACGGTCACGGGGCCGAACGGGGTCAACGTCGGCCCGAGCGAGGCCTCGCCGGTTTGCCGCCAGGTCGAACGCACCCCACCAGCCACCACCAGCCGGGCAGTTCGAGCCGATCCGGAACGCTCAGGTTCTTCACGCACAAAACAGTTTCGAACCATCAGCGCCCATTCGCAAGCGGCCCACATATGCTGACCATCGCCCATGCATCCACCCAGGGTCCGCGGATGAATCGCTTCCGGCCACTGTCCGGTCGACGACGCGAGCTGGCTCACCGTATCCATGAGTTGCCACGCCGTCTCGGGATCTCCCGCCCGCAGACGCACCTGCGCGAGATGCAACGTGAGGTACGCATTTATTCCGGAGTGAATCATGTTTTGGAAAAACCCGCCATTGAAGCTGCTATGATCGCGGAGATAGTCCGCGGTGCGGAGGATACGTTCGTCGCCAGGCGGAAAGAGTTGCAGCGGATAATCCGCCACCAGGGAACCAACCGCCCCTGAGTCCATTCGCCGTTTGGGCGACGCCGGAATCGCGCCGGGAAAGCGACGCTGCGCGCCGTGCGGGAACGAGTCCTGAATCGTCTGCAGAAATTCGTCCGCGGTCGCGTCGCATTCGGTCGAAAACTGTGGTGATCGTTTTCGCAAGAGTTCAGCCGCGGCGCGCAAGCCAGCGACACCCCAGAAATCGTCCCAATAATAAAAGTCGTTCGGCCCCAGATGTTCCGCACTAAACCCAGCGGGCAATAGTCCCGCTTCAGGCCGGCCCGTGCCGCGGGGCAGACGTTTGCGCATAATCCAGCGTGCGCCTTTCTCCACGCCCTTCAACCAAGCTTCCGGCAACGGCCTTCCCGTGAGCGCGACAAAGCGATGCATTATCCAGATCGCCTCGCCATTCGAATCCCACTCGCCTTCCTGCGATAGGTAATAGCCATCGCGTCGCTGCCGCGGCAGGAAATGTTGCAGCACGCGCCACGTGCGATCCGCCCCGCCCAGCGTGAGCAGCGCATTGAGCATGAACGCTGCATCGCGAAACCAAAACCGCTTATACGTATAGGGTCCCGGGTAAATTTCGTCCGGCGCGTGCAACACCAGATTCATCGTCGCCAGATCATAGAGCCGCTGCACCCGCTCATCCGCCACCCGCAGCGTGGCCAGGGACGCCAGAGCCACCGGCCAACTCACCCGGTCTTCCACGGAGAGGCGTTTCTTCGGCGTGAGTTCGTCATAGATGGGCGCCTGCACCTCGAGCGTTTCATCCCGCAATTCCGCCAGATCGAACAACGCGACGGCCGTCGCCATCCCGATGTCACAGGTGACGTGCTGTTCCGCAAACGCCTTTCCACTGGCCAGCCGCTGCGACGCATCGCCATGACTATAGATCGAGAGCGCCATCCGGGTGGGTTTCCGGTCAAACGCGACGGAATTGCGATTGTTGATCCGCCAACCCGCGCCGTCCTCCGCCACCGCGACTTTTTCGACAAAGCTGATACCTTCCGGATTATACGGCCGTAACGCCACCGCCAGATAACCGGCACCCAAGCCTGAAGTTCGCACCCGCACCACACAGCGCGGTTCGTGCTCGTGCAAGGACAGCGTCGTATCCGTCGTTATGCTCCTCTCGCCCCAGCTGGCCCGGGACTCGACGTGCAACTCCGAGTCGAGCGTCAGCGCCTGGGCGAAATCCGGGTCATTGAGTTTGGACGGGAGCAATAGCGTTCCGTCCGCCGTCACGAGCCAGAAATCCAGGGACCAACCATCAAAGAGCGGGGTCACCAACCCGCGCGGGTCCACGATCGGATAATACGCGAGGTCCGGCAAACCGACCGCAGTCCAATTTCGATGTGTGAGATTGATGTGGCTGAACGAAAACGCCCGCGGAATGAACGACTCGTCGGCCGGGTTGAACTGCCGCTCGACCCAGTAGGGCCAGACCCAGTCCAGGTTGTTTTGGATCGCCTTGGTGTTAACGAGACCTCGCGCATGAAACAACATCCCGGCACGCAACAACTCCAACGGCTCGGCAAATTCAGACGGCTCCGCAAACCCGCGGATTTTGCCCACGAGATTGACCGGATCGAGAAAACCATAGGCGCGGGCGGCGCGGGTAATAAGGAAGCGGATGGCCCAGGAGTTGAAGAACATGCCGGAAGTATCTGACCTTCATTGTCAGACCCTACGGCAAAAAGTGCCGCAAACCCGGCGCTTTAACGCCCCGAGTCGCTTCGGCACCCGCAGCGCACGGCCCACCTTGCAACCGGAAGTCGCTGACCGACCTCGTTCCGGCGCAAACCGAGCAAGAACGGCACCGGTGTCGCTAGTTCGACGGCCGGCGCTTGGGCCGGGAGCTAAGGGGTTCGTCGACGGCGTTGCGCGCTTCGATCATTTGCTCGTGCTGTGCTTCTTCCACGCCCTCCAAGGCCAGTTTCTCTAGCGCGGTTTTCTCGTCGTCCCCACCATGTTCCGGCACTTGGCGACCACGATCGACCAAAGGATCACTCGGATCGCGGGACATCGACTGCATACTTTCCGCATCCTCGTTGATCGCGTCAGGAAGATTCAGATCCTGAAACTCGCCGCGGGCGAGTTTCCGGTCCTGATCGGTCGCCTCCGTCCGGTTATCGATCAACGCCAGTTCACACGCCCGGCGCTCAATGTCCTCGGGCGAAAAGCCACTCACGCCATTGCCATGCAACTCGATTTTTGGGGCTCTTGCGCGTGGTTTGGCCATGCGGATTAGACCGGAGTCCCGGATCCGAGTTTATCTTAGCTTTCAGGATCCATCCTGATTTCGCCCTCCCGCGTCTCCCGGACGATCCTACCCGAAATAATCCGAGTTCGTGCACCTCCCTCCGCCCGGGAGAAACCACCATTCTGCGTTCAGCGAAGCACCCGATTTCACCAAACCCAGAGTCGTGTTTAATTCTCTCGTTTGGCGCTCGCGTGGAGCGGCGCCACTTCTTCGTTCCCCTTCCCCTTATAATCTATCCGGACATGGCTATCTCTGCCTCGTCGTTACCTACTGGTTTTCATTGGCTCTCACCTGCCTACCGCCCCTCACCCGCCGAAGTCGAGGCGTACGCGCGGGCAATCAGCCTCGCTCAAGGCGACCCGCCCGATATGGCAGCGCGGCATCGACGCGAGGCTGAACTTCAACTGTGGATCTGGCGCGACGAAACCCGGCAACGCGCAACCCGCGATCGGCCACGACGAGTTGGCGCGGCGGCCGCTCCTCACGTGCCGACAGCCCGGACCGCTCAGCTACGCTAGCAGCGAGGGGTCGCGAGCTGGAGCGTTGTTATTCTAACTGCTTCCGGAGCACCGTGGTTCGGTTGTGATGCTCCCGGAGGATCGGCAACTGCGCGGCCGCAAACTGGCGCACATCCGGATCCCGCGCGTCTGCCACGGCCCGTTCGAACAAGGCCAGCGTGCGTTCGTGCAATTCGTTCAGGATCTCGACGAACCCGCGCTCGAACTCCGGGCCGGATTTCGCCGCCAGCCCTTGGTAGGACTCAGACGGAA
Source organism: Opitutales bacterium (assembly GCA_038320495.1). Taxonomy (GTDB): domain Bacteria; phylum Verrucomicrobiota; class Verrucomicrobiia; order Opitutales; family Opitutaceae; genus ER46. The sequence goes on from JBBQEG010000085.1 coordinate 10,402, forward strand.
TTTCCGGTGGCTGCAGCAAAGCGGTCCCTTTCTTTCGGACCAGCCCCTCGATCCGTTCGAGCATCTGCCGATATTCACTCACGATCTTCTGCGCGTGAGCACGCACTTCGGTCCCGCGAGCCAGGCTTTGCCCCAGTTCCCCAAGGCGGTGTTGCTGACGGATGGACTCGCGGGCTTGCTCGAGAAACGCGCGCTCCGAAGCAGTCAAGCGATCGGTCGCCAGTCGAGCTCCCCACGTGACATCTGTCAGCAACTCGGCGTTTAGCGCCGGTGCCGGCGCAGCGAGCCCAATGACGGCGAGCGTAAACGGCAGGCTCCGGACGACCCAAAGTCGCGTCGGAAAAAAGCGGGGCGAAAAACTGAGGTAATGTTTCATCCGATCACCACAGACACCCATTTGTGGCGTGGGTATCAGATGCAACTCTGCGGACCGGCGGGATCGTCCTTAGGGAATTTTCCGATGAGGAGAAAAGGTCCTCTCCTGATTGAGCCCAAAGATGATTGCGTGATAGAGTTCACCGCGGGAATTCGGCCTCGAAAGTCTCGCATGCACCATGACTTTTTCCGGCCCGTTTCCTTCCCTTGGAGTGGCACTAAGCACCGCCCCCCCTTACCGATTATTCCCGGCTGCCAGGGTCGTCGTTGCCCCGGTGAAGATGGTCTCCTTTCTTTCGCCGTGTTTACGGGGCGCCTCGGGGAAAGCTTCAAGGTCGACGGACGTTTGCGTCAAGCCTGCCTCATTGACCCCCATTCTCAAATCGGTCAACCTGCCGCTTCGGTGGTGGTGGCCCACCTTTCGGAGCCCCAATTATTAACTCGGTGAAAATAACGGAAGACATCTCACTCGTCGGCACCCTGCCCCGGCCTCCTCTGGGCGGCCTCAGCCGGACCCGCAGCCGTCCGGCCAAAGTCCTGCGCGTGCTCGTGCTCGATGACAACGAAGACGATTTCGCCTTTGTGAAAATCCTGCTGGGGAAGAGCCTCGCTTTCACCTACGCGCTCGAATGGGCCCCCACCGAGCACGCCGCGCTCGGGGCTCTGCAACGCGGCGGCTTTGATGTCGCACTGTTCGATTACAAGCTGGGCGGGACCACCGGCCTCGAAATTCTGCGCACGCTCCAGACGCAGCAATGCGAGATCCCGATTATTCTTCTCACCGGCTCGGAAAATCCGGACGTGGACCAGGCGGCGCTCGATGCCGGCGCCGCCGACTACCTCTGTAAGGGATCATTGGATACGACGCGACTGGAACGCGCGATCCGCTACTCGATCAGTCATGCGCAGATGCTCACCGCGCTGCGGGAAAGTCAGGCTCAGCTCCAGCTTTTCATGCGCAGCGTTCCGTGCGCCGTCTGTATTTACGACGAGAAGGGAGCGGTCCTGTTTCAAAACGAGATCTTCCGCACCCACTTCTCCGTCGCAGCCGTCATCACGGCGCGGAATCACAACAACGGTGACGGCCCCACCCAGTATTCGCACGATAACCGCCACTGGCTGATCTCGGAATTTCCGATGGTCGAGCGGAGCGGCCGCAATCTCCAGGGTATCGCCGCCCTGGATATCACCACCCGCATCGAGACGGAGGAAGCACTGCGCAAAACCTCGGAGTTTCTCAACGGCGTGCTCGCAACCCTCCCGGTCGCGGTGTCGCGCATTGACGCCGACGGCGTCATCCGCGAATCGCGCGGCCACGCCCTGTCCGCGCTTGGCCTCCGCGACAACCAACTCTCCGGCACGAGCATTCATGCGATGTTCCCTGCTTCGTCCGCAACGGTCGGAAAGGCGCTCGCCGGCGAGTCGGTTAACTTCCTCGCCGAGATCAAACACGGCGGCAAAACGTATCACTTCGACAACTACTACCGTTTCGATCGCAGTCGTGGGGCCGGCGCGATGGGATTCTCCATCGACGTGACCGCCCGTATCGAAGCGGAGCGCTTGATCAAACAAAAGAGCCAGCTTCTGAACGGCTTGCTCACCAACTTGCCGATGATCGTCGGCCGCCTCGATCCCCGAGGCGTGATCGTCGAGGCGGAGGGCGAAAAGCTTGCCAAGTACGGCATGACGCCCGCCTCCATGGTGGGGAAAGACCTCGCCCGCCTTTATCCGCAACTAAAACCGGTCGTCACCGAAGCGCTGCGCGGCGGCGCGGTGAACTCCGTCCTTACCGCCCGCCACGCCAGCAGCGAATGGTTCGCCGATGTCTTCACGTTTTTCGACCACGAGACCGGGAAAGGCGCCCTCTTCTTTGGATGCGATATCACGCAACGTAAGTTGATCGAACGGGAACTCCTGCGCGTCAGTGATGCCGAAAAAGACCGCATCGGCAGCGATCTCCACGACGGACTTGGCCAATACCTCACCGGCATCTCCTGTTTGAGCGCCGCTTTGCGAGACAAGTTGCAGGCGCAGAGCCGGAGCGAAGCCGAGGATGCCGCCACGATCTCCACCCTCGTGCAGGAGGCAATCGCGCAGACCCGCGCCCTGGCCCGCGGGCTTTGTCCGATTCAATTGGAAACCAGTGGTCTCGAATCTGCGCTCGAAGATCTCACCCTCCAGGTGCAGCGCCTCCACGGAATATCGTGCGAGTTCGAGCCCCTCGGCACCGTTGATGTGGAAACGACCGTCGCGATTCATCTCTATCGCATTACGCAGGAAGCCATCAACAACGCGATTAAGCACTCCGGCGCTAAACACATCGTCGTCGCAGCGGACTTCACCCACGACAGCAAAGTGCTGACGATTGAAGATGATGGCTGCGGGTTCGACCCCGCCCGCGATCACGGACTCAGTTCCGGGATGAGCCTCATGCCTTACCGTGCAGCTATGATTGGCGGCACCTTGACTGTCACGTCTCAACCCAACGCCGGCACCAAAGTGGAGTGCCGGTTTGTCTACCCCCTGTAATATCATGAAAGCCATTGCCAAAAAAAAGCCCGTGTCCCTCAACACCACTGAATCCGGGGGGACATCCAGCGCGGTGCTCGAACCGGAAACTGCTCCGACCGCATCCGCCAAGCTGAAAGTTCTGCTCGTCGACGATCATCCGATAACCCGACAAGGTATGAAGGCCTTGGTGAACCAGCAACCAAATCTCGAGGTATGCGGCGAGGCGGACAATGCGCCGTACGCCATCGAACTCGTGGGCAAGCTCCAACCCGATCTCGCGATCGTCGACATCGCTCTCAAAACGACCAACGGCATCGAGCTCACGAAGAACATCAAGGTCCAAGCCCCCAATCTGCCGGTCCTAATCGTCTCAATGCATGACGAGGGTCTCTATGCCGAGCGCGCGCTCCGCGCTGGCGCCATGGGCTACTTGATGAAGCAGGAAGCGGGTGAGAAAATTATCCAGGCGATCCAGCGCCTGCTCCAGGGCGAGATTTACCTGAGCGACAAGATTAAGGAGAAAATGCTGCACCGCTTCGTCAACAAGAAGGGCGACAACATGGTGTTCTCCATCGACACCCTCAGTGATCGCGAGATGGAGGTATTCCAACTGATCGGCAACGGCTACAGCACGCGCCAGATTGCACAAAAGCTCAATCTCAGCTCCAAGACGATCGATTCCTACCGCGAACACCTGAAGCTGAAACTCAACCTCGACTCCGGCGCGGAACTCGTCCGCCACGCCATCCAGTGGGCTCGCAACGAGGGTAGCATGTAGTTTCCCCGGTTGCAGCGCGGCTACGGCAACCGCCCTGCGAGCTTCGGACGTAAACGAACGATCTCGGTCGGTGTGCGCGCGGCGCCACTTTCCGGGATCGTTCGTTTTTGCGGAGCGTGGAAGGCGCGGAGTGCGTCACAACCCCCACCCCGCGAAGGGAGGGCGTCCGCCTTTCTCAAACGAGACGCGCCGTCTGCGGGCACTGTGCGCGGCGAGGCCGACGGGAGCGCTCCCGTCTAGTAACGGTGCGCCTCCTGAACTGGCACGCCGCACTTCGATTGCGTCACTCTCACTCTCTCACCCAAATGCTACCGCAGAGGCGGGCTCATAGGCAGGTGCGAAAATAGTCACGTCGGCCTCCATCTGTTTTCGCTTTCGATACAACGTCGACTTGTCGATCTCGAGGATGCGAGCCGCCTCTTCCAGCGACGAACTGCTCGCCACCACCATCTGAATATGCGCGGCTTCCAGTCGATGCAGGCTTACGGGAGCGCCCACCTGAGGCAACGCGGTCCCCGCTTTCGTGAACAGCCCGGGGAAGTCGTTGGGCTCGAGCACCGCTGAAGTGGACAAAATTGCCGCGCGCTCGACCGCGTTGCGCAATTCCCGCAGGTTCCCTGGCCAGGAATACTGCTCGAACTCACGCCGCGTCGCGATGCTAAACTGCGGGCCAGGCTTCCCGAGCTGCTGACAGATGCCGGTCAAAAAGCGCTCGGCCGCCCCGAGGATCTGCAACGGCCGCCGCCGCAATGGCGGCGCTTCGATCGCGATCACGTTAAGTCGGTAATAGAGATCCTCCCGGAAGCGTCCAGCAGCCACCTCGCGTTTCAAATCGCGATTGGTCGCCGCCACGATCCGGACGTGGGCCCGGCGTGACGTCGTCTCGCCCACCCGCTCGTAAAGCTTGTCTTGCAATAACCGGAGCAACTTTGGCTGCAACGTCATCGGCAGGTCTCCGATCTCATCCAGGAACAAGGTCCCGCCTTCAGCCGCGGCCACCTTACCCCACGTGTCCTGCACGGCCCCGGTAAACGCTCCCCGCACGTGGCCGAACAAATCACTCTCGAGCAACTCGTGGCTCAGGCACGGGCAATTCACAGTAATGAAGGGCTTATGCCGGATCGGGCTGTTCTGGTGAATTGTCTGAGCGAGCTGAGTTTTTCCAGTTCCGGTTTCTCCCAGAATTAGAATCGCAGCGTGCGAATTGGCCGCACGAAGCGCGAGTTCGAGCATGCGGCGGGCAGCGTCATCATTAGTCATCATCGTGGAATGGTTAAAGGCAGGGGTGTCGACCGAAGTCATGACAGCCCGCGGCGTTGGATCCGGCACAGTCGCCGCATCCGCGCCGACCGAATCGCTGCGCGCATTCGCTCGCAGCACCGCATGCAGGCTTTCAATCGTAAACGGCGTCACGAGATGCGCGGAAACGCCAAAAAACTTCAGGGCCGCCATGCCCTGCGAGTCGCGTGCTCCGATCAGCGCAACAATGGGTAATTTCGGCGCGGTCGTCCGCAGCGTCTCTACAATCGCTGCAGGGTTGTCCTCCTGCATTTGGAAATCGATACACACGGCGTGAAACGACTCGTTCGCGAGCGCGACATCGACCATCGGGCGCGAATTCGCCAGCCGGACCCGAAAGGCATCCCCCGAAAAACCCCACGAACACATCCGGCGGTTTTTCCGCTCGTCGCCGATCAAAAGTAGTTTCATCGCATGCTGAAGTTAGGACCTGGGAAACGCATAAATCGCCGAGCGATCGTAACTCCCGCGCGTACAAAAGAGAATCAGGCAACGTGACGGAATGGGATTCGGGAAATTCCCCGATCCCGGACCGGGCGATTTCCGTACCGTTACAAAAGCGACAAAGCCGCCGACCGTCGGACGCTAAAAGACTGACGACCAACGCCGCGCAGGGCGAGATCGCCGGATCCTACTCGTTCGCCGAAAGCCAAAGGACCACTCCCACTGAAATGGCTAAGAAGAGTACAATTCCGATGATCATCCCCAAGTTTACCTTGG
>JBBQEG010000086.1:0-15963 GCA_038320495.1 Opitutales bacterium
ACAATTGCGGAGCGACCTGCTCCAGTGCCTTTTGAACTCCCTCAAACGTGGCTTCATCCCACCGCTCATCCGTGCGCAATCCAGGTAGAAGAAACTGTTTCGCATCGTCTGGTGCGAACCCCGTGGTTATCTTCAGCACACTTCCCTGCATTCGCGCCTCGGCCGTGCTAATTCCAGGATCATGTGCCCGCGTATGCGGAGCAATCAGGGAGATTGCCATTCCGGCAATCAACACCGTGAGCATGGTTCGAAATCTGGCCAGCAGCGCATGCGCCGACCTTGGGTTTTTGGGGAAGCCCGAAATTACCACGTTACCCCGAAGCCATCGCGCCCTACTCCCTGGGTCAAGCCGCATGCGGCTGCGCATCAAAAATCCCATGTTTTCCACGGAAAAATTCCAACTGGCCCCTTTTATTCCCGCCGGCAGACTTCGGTCAGGCGGCCCGCCGGCGCACAACACGTCACTCAGATAGTTTTCGACAGCTTCAACGGGACACCGTGATGAATACCGTGGATTTCTCCTGGCCGTCGCCCGACCCGAAGGACGAATTGGGCTTGGTCGGATTGGATTACAACCTTTCACCGGAACGGCTCATCTCCGCCTATCGACGCGGAATCTTTCCTTGGCCCGACTCCGGGCTGTTCAGTCCCATCCCATGGGTTTGCCCTCCTCGCCGTGCGATTCTGGAGTTTTCCGAACTTTACGTCTCGCGAAACCTGCGTCGGTCGCTGCGAAACTTGGCCAATAAGCAGTTCACCGTTGATCGCGCTTTCGGCGCCGTGATTCGCGCCTGCGCCACCGCACCACGACCTGGCCAGAACGGAACCTGGATAACGCCCGCCATGATCGCCGCCTATACCGAGCTCCATCGCCGCGACCACGCCCACAGCGTGGAATTATGGGACGGCGAAGCTTTGATCGCTGGCCTTTATGGCGTCACGGCCGGTGGCATATTCACCGGAGAAAGCATGTTTCACCGGGTCAACGATGGCTCCAAAGTCTGCGTCCTACATTTAATTTCGCATCTTGCGGAACGTGGCGCGACGTGGATCGACATCCAACAACTGACCCCGCACTTCAAGCTGCTGGGAGCACGCGAAATCAAACGCGACGATTTCCTCCAACGCCTGCACGCAGAGCAACGCTCCGCCCGTTCGCTCTTTTGAGCGCTCCGCCGCCACCGCTCCGTTACTTTGACGGACGCCGCAGCAGAATATCGCTCCACTCCCCCATCACTCGCGCATTAATCGTCCAATTCGGCGTTGCCTCCTCAAACGCCGTCCGTACCTGAGCGTTTTCGTCAGCCAGGATTCCGCTGAGGATCAAAGTGCCTCCGGGCGCCACCGCTCCCACCAAATCCTCTGCAAACCGGCACAAAACGTCGGCCTGAATGTTCGCCAACAGGAGATCCGCCTGTTCACCCTCGAGTCCGGTTTTTAAGTCGCCCACAAAAAAGCGGACCCGGTCTCCAAGTCCGTTCAGCGCCGCATTCTCATGGCTGACGCGAATCGCTTCCGGATCATTGTCGAAGCCCGCCACATCCTGGAATCCAAGCAGGACGGCCGAAAGCGCCAGAATGCCCGATCCGCACCCGGCATCCACCACCCGACCGCGCGAACCTTCCGCCTCCGCCAAGGCCGCCAACCGTTCCACGCAGAGTCGGGTCGTTTCGTGATTTCCGGTGCCAAAAGCCAACCCCGGATCAAGCCAGAGCACGGCGTCGCCTTCCGGAAGCACAAAGGTCTCCCGCTCCCACACCGGCACCCAATGCAATCGCCCAAACTTCCACGCGTGAAAGTGAGCCTTATAACTATCGCGCCAGTCCGTGTCGGTCATCGTGCGAACCTCCACGCCACCCGCAATCTCCACCCCAGCTTCAACCAGACTCGCGCTGAGGGTTCTCCACTGCACATGCGCTTCGTCCGCGGAAGGAAACAGCCCGGTGATCCAGGCGCGCTTGATGATCACGTCTTCGAAGACATTCCAGCGATCGGCGCCGGCTTCAAGCAGCACGGTATCCGCGATCTCCGCCGTAAACGGAGCAATCTCAACTTTCAGTTCAACAAGCGACATCCCGGCGAAAGTCACGCCCGCGGGCGCCCTTGGCAACGCCGTTCAGCGCGTCGGTGTCAATGCGTCCACCACCGAATTACGGGCTCATGCGCCCGGTTGACTCAACCGCGCAATCACGTCCGGAAGCAGCGCGTGCTCGGCCGCGTGGACTTTTTTCGCCACGATCTCAAGCGTGTCCGTTTCGTCGATACGCACGGCGGCCTGATCGATGATCGGCCCGCCGTCGACGTCGACCGTGACGTAATGGACGGTACATCCTGTAATCTTCACGCCTCGGCGAAAGGCCTGCCCAATCGCATCCAACCCTGGAAAACTCGGGAGCAAACTGGGATGCAGGTTCACAATCTTGCCTTCAAACATCATGAGAAAGGGCAGCTTCAACACCCGCATGAATCCGGCCAGCACGATCAGGTCCGGCTGACACGCCAGGATCGCCGCGATGTAGTGCTGCTCTCCCTTGCCATCCAACTTCGTTTTGTACGGCGTCGGATCGAGGAAGTTGGCCGGCACGTCGAACCGCGGCCCGAGCGCCAGAATGCCCGCTTCCGGTTGATCCGAATAAATCTGCACCACCCGACCCGCGCCCAGCCGGCCCGCTTGCTGTGCTTTCAATATCGCCTCGGCATTGGAGCCACGGCCAGAACCCAGAATCACGATGCGCATGAGATCAAATTGTACCCGCCGCCTTGATTCGGCCAATCAATTGCGTGGTACTGAATCCAGGCAGGAAGGGCAAAAACGCGATCTGCGCCCCGACTTCCTCCAACGCCGTACGTTCCTCCGGATTCAATTTTTCGAGCGTGTAATCGCCCGCCTTGCAGTACACATCCGGCCGCAAGGCGCGGATCTCACCGGTGAGCCGCGGCTCCCGAAAAGTCACCACCGCATCGACGCTTTCCAACGCCCCCAAGGCATACGCCCGCTGTTCTTCCGTTTGCACCGGACGCAGCGGCCCCTTCAACGCCCGTACGCTCGCATCGGAATTCAGCGCAATGATCAACGCATTCCCCAGCGCCCGCGCCTGCTTGAGATAAAAAAGATGGCCCGTATGCAACAGGTCGAACACTCCATTGGTCAGCACCACTCGGCGACCCGCGCTCCGCACGTGTTCGCGCCACGCTTGGGCTTCGGGAAGCGTCAGTAGTTTTGGGTTGTGCAGTGTCACGCACTCGCAAGCCTCACGATTCCCCCGCGGAAGTAAACTCCCCTCCTCGCGTTATGACTATTCGCCTGCTGCTCCTCAGTTTTCTCCTGGCCTCGCCCGTCTTTGCCTCGAAAGCCCAACCGGTCATCGGCCTCTCGCTCGACACGTTAAAGGAAGAGCGCTGGCAGCGTGATCGCGACACGTTCATCGCCGCCGCCAAAGCCCTCGGCGCCACCGTGATCGTGCAATCGGCCAACAGCGATGACACGCGCCAGGTGCGCGATGTCGAATCCCTCATCAGTCGCAATGTCGACGTGCTCGTCATCGTCCCCCACAACGGCGCCGCCATGACTCGCGCCGTACGCTCCGCCAACGAGGCCAGGATTCCCGTCATCGCCTACGATCGGCTCATCCTCAACGCCCCAATCGATTATTACCTGACGTTCGACAACGTGAAAGTCGGCGAAGCACAGGCGACCTATATTGTCCCGCGGCTCCCCATCGATCGCACCGCGCGCATCGTCCGGATCTACGGCGCCCCCACTGACAACAACGCCAAGCTCTTCAAACAGGGTCAGGATAATATTCTCCTCCCGCTGATCAAAGCGGGCAAAATCGAAGTGGTGCATGAGGACTGGGCTCTCGATTGGAAACCCGAGAACGCCAAACGCATCATGAACGCCGCCATCACCAAGGCCGGACGCAACATCGACGCGGTCGTAGTTTCCAACGATGGCACCGCCGGGGGTGCAATTCAGGCGCTGCTCGAGGAAGGGCTCGCCGGCAAGGTGCTCGTCACCGGTCAGGACGCCGACCTCGCCGCCTGTCAGCGCATCCTGCGCGGCACGCAATCGATGACGGTCTATAAGCCTCTTAAAAACCTGGCGACGCTTGCCGCCCAGATCGCGGTCGACGTGGCCAAGGGCAACAAACCCGTCACCACCGCGACGCTGAACAACGGGTCCCGCGACGTGCCCTCCGTTTTTCAAACGGTTATCTCAGTGGATAAAGATAACCTCGCCTCGACCGTGATCGCCGACGGGTTCCATCCCGCCGCAGCATTGAAATAGTCCCAGCTGAGGCGTTCCGCGCATCCACCTCTCCGCTCGGTCGTCGTGGTCGGCCTGCGCCGCACCTCGCAACGGCCATTGGAGCAGTGCCCCGTTCCTCATGCCCCTTCTCGCCGCCCGGCACTTAACCAAACGATTTCCCGGAGTCGTCGCGCTCGACGCGGTGAACTTCGAACTGCAGGCCGGCGAGATCCATGCGCTGTGTGGAGAAAATGGCGCCGGTAAATCCACCTTGATCAAGCTGCTCTCGGGCATTCACCCCCATGGCAGCTACGAGGGCGATCTGCTCGTCGACGATCACCCGGTTCGCTTCAGCAGTATCCGCGATGCGGAGACAGCCGGAATCGCCGTCATCACCCAGGAGTTCGCGCTGATCGATGAGCTCAGTGTGGCGGAAAACATTTTCCTCGGCCGCCCTCCCCGTCGAGGCTGGCGGGTGGACTGGCTCGAGATGCACCGCCGCGCCGCCGCCCTGCTCCTCGACTTCGGCCTCGCGGTCGCGCCGGAAGCTCCCGTGCGGACCCTTGGCATCGGACAAAAACAGCTGATCGAAATCGTTCGCGCCATGGACAAGCGCACGCGTGTGCTCGTCCTCGACGAACCTACCGCTGCGCTCACCGGCGCCGAGGTCGCCGTGTTACTCGACCATTTGCGCCGGCTGCGTGACCAAGGCACGGCGTGCATCTATATATCACATAAACTCGATGAAGTGTTCGCGCTCGCGGATCGCATCACCGTGCTCCGCGATGGGCAGAGCGTGGTGACGCTCGCGCGCTCCGAGACCACCATTCCCTCCGTGATCAAACACATGGTCGGCCGGGAAATCGCCGATCTCTATCCCCGGCGCGCGGGCACGCTCGAAGCCCTCCCGGACTGCGCCGAAAACTTGCTTGAGGTCCGTCATCTCACCGTGGCGCCCAACCGCGGCGAGGCTCCTTTCCTCCATGATATATCGTTTGCGATTCGGCCCGGAGAGGTGCTCGGGTTCGGCGGCTTGATGGGCGCTGGCCGCACCGAGCTGATGATGCACGTATTCGGAGCGTGGGGACACCGGGTCGGCGGCCAAGTCACCCTGCGTGGACAACCCTATATCAATCCCACTCCCGGCGATTCCATCGCGCGGGGACTCGTCCTCGCGACCGAGGACCGCCGTCGCTACGGCCTCGTGCTGGAGCAGTCCGTGGGATTCAATCTCTCGCTCTCGAGCCTGCGCGCGTTTACACGGGTTCCGGTCCGGATTGATCAGGCCGGCGAATACGTGCGCAACCAGCAGTTCTTCGAGTCGCTGCGGATCAAAGCCCCCGGCCAGTTCACCCGCACCGCGGGGCTCTCCGGCGGCAATCAGCAGAAGGTCGTGCTTGGCAAAGCTCTCATGACCGCGCCCGCCGTCGTGATGCTCGACGAGCCCACCCGCGGCATCGACGTCGGGGCGAAACTCGAAGTATATGAACTCGTCAACCGACTCACGTCCGAAGGCAAAGCCGTGATTCTCGTTTCCAGCGAACTGCCTGAACTCATCGGCATGAGCGACCGCATCATCATGCTCGCGGCGGGCCGCATTGGCGGTGAATTCAGCCGCCGCGACTTCGATCCGGAGAAACTCCTCGCCGCCGCCATGGGCCGCTCCGCCGCTTAACTTCCCCTTTCATGAAGTCCCGCCAGCTCCTGCAAAACCTCGCAATGCCGCTCGCCCTGCTGGCGATCTGCCTCTTCTTCGCGACTCGCGAGTCGGCGTTTCTCGGGCCCCGCAATCTCACGCAACTCCTGGTCGAGTTCTCCATCACCGGCACTCTCGCTCTGGGCATGTTCATGATTCTGCTTACGGGGCAGATCGATCTCTCGGTCGGCAGCGGCGTGGGCTTGATCGGCGGCATCGCGGCCGTGTTGATTTTTCATCACGGCTGGTCGCCGCCCCCGGCCATGTTCGTCGCCTTCGTCGCCGCCATCGGACTTTGGTCCGCCATGGGCGCACTGATTGTCCGCGAACGCATCCCGTCGTTTATCATCACGCTCGGCGGTCTGCTCATTTTCAAAGGGCTTTTCTGGCTCGTCATTCAAAACTCGACCGTCCCCGTCTCGCGCGGGGATGAGGATAATCTCTACTCGCTGCTTACGACGTATTACCTTCCCAAGCACGTCGGGCTCGCGCTCGGCGCCGGGGTCCTCCTGCTCCTCGCGCTTCTCACTTGGAGCACCCGCCAGACTCGCAAGGCACACGGTCTGCCTGTTCCGTCGGCGAGCAAAGCGATTTTCGTCTGGCTGGGTGCGACGGTGGCCGTGCTGACACTCGTTCTCGTGTGCAACCAATTCCGCGGTGTTCCCTTAACGCTGCTCATCCTCGCGAGCACGGCGGGCGCCGTGTATTTCCTGACGCGTCACACTCCCTTCGGACGCTATCTTTACGCGATCGGCGGCAACGAGGAAGCGGCCGTGCTCTCCGGGATTGCCGTGAAGCGCGTCCTCATCGGTGCGTATGCGTTGATGGGCGTCGCGGTGGCCTTGACCGGCTTCATGACCACAGCCTATTCCGGCGCATCGACGACCACCGTCGGCGACCTGATGGAACTCGATGCGATCGCCGCCTGCGTGATCGGCGGAACGGCCCTTCGGGGCGGACGCGGTTCGGTCGTCGGCGTCATCTTTGGGGCCTTGATCATGACCTCCCTCTTGAACGGCATGACGCTGCTCGCCGTTTCTCCGGAGGCGAAATTCATCGCGCGCGGCGTCGTGCTCACGCTCGCCGTATGGATGGACGTGAAACTCGGCCGCCGCTGAAATTCGACCGGGCCAGAACGCTCCAACCAGCGACTTGGTTTCCCAACGCTGATTGGAGAGGAGACGGCTTCAGTCGCTCAGAAGAACTTCTTGGCCTTTTCGAAAAAGGACTTCGACGTCGGTTCGGCGGCGTCACCGCCCACGCGGGCAAACTCCTCGAGAATTCGCTTCTGCTCGCTCGAGAGGGATGTCGGCACCTCGACATGCACGCGGACCAACTGGTCGCCCGACGTCCCACCCCGCAAACTCGGCATGCCTTTCCCGCGCAGCCGGAAGGTCGTGCCGCTTTGCGTGGCGGAGGGAATCTTTAGTGACGCCTTACCCGACAAGGTCGGCACTTCGATGGTCCCTCCGAGCGTGGCCAGCGTGAACTTGATCGGAATTTCGCAGAAGAGATCTTCGCCCTGACGCTCGAACAATTCGTGCTCTTTGACGGACAGCACGATGTACAGGTCGCCCGGATGGCCGCCTGCCATCCCCGCTTCACCGTTGCCCGTGGAGCGCAATCGCGACCCGGTGTCGACGCCAGGGGGAATGCGGACATTGAGCTTGGTCGTTTTCGGGACGCGGCCCTCGCCGTTACAAGCCGAACACGGTTTCTCGATCTTTTTGCCGGCGCCACCGCATGTCGGACACGTTTGCGTAAAGGTGATGATTCCACCCGAACGGCGAACCTGGCCTGCACCACGACAGGTAGGACATGTGATCCGCTTGGAACCCGGCTCGGCTCCGTTGCCATCGCAGCGTTCGCAGGTGACGTTTTTGCGAAAGGAGATCTCTTTTTCAACTCCCCGCGCCGCTTCCTCGAGCGTGATCTCGAGATCGTAGCGCAAGTCGGAGCCATCGCGGGCGCCGTCACCGCCACCGCCACCGCGACCGCTGAACATTTCGTCAAAGATGCCGCCGCCCCCGCCGCCTCCCTGCTGGCCGAACACCTCCCGGAAAATATCAAATGGATCGTGGAAGCCACCGCCGCCAGCGGGACCGCGCGGCATGCCCGCGCCCGCGCCTTCGAACGCCGCCGCACCATAGCGATCATAGGCCGCACGCTTGTCCGGATCAGTCAGCACCTCGTAAGCGTGCGAGACTTTTTTAAACATCTCCTCGGACTCTTTGTTACCGGGGTTTTTGTCCGGATGATACTGAACCGCCTTCTTGCGATAGGCTTTTTTCAGTTCATCAGCGCTCGCGCTTTTTTGGACTCCGAGAAGTTCGTAGTAGTCGTCCTTGGCCATGATTTTGTTTACAGCTGGAGGCAGCAGGCGTGCGCTTCACGCCTGGTGCGATTAAAAAAACGCCTCAGCTTTTGTCAGTTTTCCCGGGACCGCTTGAGATCACGACCGAAGCAGGTCGGAGCAATCGTCCATTGAGCGAGTAACCGGTGCGGACAACCGTGGTTACGTGTTCCTCCTTCACATCCTCACTCGGCTGATGCGAAATGGCTTCATGCTGGTGGGGATCAAACGCTTGACCGACCGGATTGATTTCCTTCAAGCCGTGACTTGCGAGCGCAGACTTCAGTTGATTGAGCACCATTTCGACCCCACCCACGAGCGACTTCAAATCGGCGTTGGGTTGCTGTGCCGCCTGAATGGCCAGGCCCAATGTATCGAGCACGGGAAAGACATCCTCGAGGACGCGGCCGGTGGCGGCAGTCCGCAGATCATCCTTTTCGCGGACCGTGCGCCGCCGGAAATTTTCCAAATCAGCCGCCGTACGGAGAAACTTGTCGAGATTCGCCGCCGCCTCTGCTTTCGCCTGGGCCAACTGGGATTCCAGTTCAGGTGAAGCCGCGTCGTTCGCCGCCGTGCCGTCTTGCGGCGGGGTCTCGGCGTCAGAGGAATTCTCGTTGGTCGCAGCAGTCGTGGAAGAGATCGTATCGTTGGGTTCAGGCTCAGGCATATTGAAAAGAACGCGGAATAAACTCTGCCTTTTGGCTTTCTTCAAGTGGCGAGTATACCGGCAGTTTTCCAGTGTGGGTTTACGGACGCTTAAGGGGCGAAGTTTTCCGTCACCAGGAGAATCGTCGTCGTCTCGCCGGAGAAGGTGAAATCGCCAGCAAAAGGCACCAAAGCGGTGGTGCCCCGCTCCAGCCCCTGTCCGAAGGGCGCGCGGGAGCCATCCCCCTGCGATTCGATCCGCACCTCGCCGCTCACGACACTCAACAGCCGAGGCTGCACTCCCGGACGCAGGTGCAGACGCTCCCCTGCCCCAAGGACCACCCGTCGGATCCGAAATTCAGCGCAATCCGCAATGACGCCCGAGGTGGGTTTGGCGCGCACGGGCGCCGGCTCGATATCGGTCCAATCAATCGAACGCAGCGATTGCGCGAGATGCAGTTGGCGTGGATTTCCGTCCGTCCCCACCCGGCCCCAATCATAAACGCGGTAGGTGGTGTCGGAGTTCTGCTGGATCTCGAGGATCAGATTTCCCGCGTCAATGGCGTGTACCTGACCGCTGTGCACCAAAATCGAGTCACCTGCGGCCACCCGGAAATGGTGCACGCAGTTCTCTACCGAGTTGTCGACGAGGGCAGCCTCGAACAGCCGGCGGGTTATCCCACGACGCAATCCCACCAGCAACTCAGCTTCAGGCGCGGTCTGCGCGATGTACCAATTTTCCGTCTTGGGCTCCCCTCCAAGTTCACCCGCCACCGCCGCCGGCGGATGCACCTGCAAGCTCAACCGCTCGCGGCAATCAAGCCACTTGACCAAAATCGGAAACGGCTTCGCCGCCTCCCACGTCGGCCCCATGATCGTCGCCGCATGCTGTGTAATCATGCTTCGCAGGGTTTCGCCGCGAAATGCCCCCCGGTCCACCACGGACTGCGCTTCGGGACGATCGACAATCTCCCAACTCTCACCGATCGGGCGATCGCCGGGGAGCGTCCGCCCCAAGGCCGTTTCCAACGCCCGGCCACCCCACACGCGTTCCTGGTAAAGGGGTCGGAAACAAAGCAGTTCGCGCATAATAAGTGACGAGTTTTTTGTGAAAAGGCAGCAGGGGCATTTACATTTGATGACCCATCTTATAGGCGTGGAATCCGCTGCCAGCTCGCAAGGCGGTCCACACAAATGTCCAAGTCCGAGACTTCAAACCCAATCGACGGCCCTTCTTTTCAAGGCCCACGATACCGACCCAATTGGTTCGCGGCGTTGGTATGTTTTGCGCTGGGCGCCTTTCTTCTTGTGGCGCTGGTCGCTTATGAACCGGCTCAGAGCGCGTTTCACACGACCGGCCCGACCCTGAAGAATCCAGCAGGAAAATACGGCGCAAACACCGTCTGGGCGATGCTTTACACGATAGGCATCAGCACTTGGCTCGTGCCGTTTTTCTTGCTGTGGATCCTGTTCGTTTCCGTCCGAAACTCGAAGCACCTCAACGGCACGCGGGCCTTCGCCATGGTCGCCGCGTGTATTTCGCTCGCTGGCTTACTTGCGATGCTCAACGAGGCAAAATGGGGCAGCGATTACTTTCCTCATGGCTACGGCGGCTTGGTCGGCGTCACCCTTTATCACCGCGTGATGGCGGATGCGCTCGGTCCGTTTGGCTCTGGTCTTATCTTCGGCACCCTCTACGCCGGCTCCCTGCTGTTCATCTTTTCCCGCGATATCGGCGCCGAATTCGAAAAGATGACGACCGGCTTTCATGCTTGGCGCCTCGAACGGGCCAAACAGCAAGCTGAGATCGATGAGGTGAAGCGCTTTAATAAAGAAGCGCGTGTAAAACAGAAAACGGCGGTCGCCACGCTCACCGCCACCGGAGGCCTCAACGCGGGCACACAGCCACCAGTGCCCGTTGGCCCCACCGGAAAAAAAGCGTTTGTGCCCAAGTCTGCGGACGATCCCCTCGCCCGATCTGCCAGCACTCGTACTCCGGAACTCGCTGACGAAGCCCTCAAGGCCACTAAGGGCACCGCCGCTGCGGCCGCCGCACTCACCGTCTCTGCCGCCAAGTCCGAGTCGAAACCTGCTGCCCCGCTCAAGAACGCTCCAGCGCGAATGGTAACTCCCGTTTCAGAGCCAGCAACCGATGTCAAAGCCCTGGCCGTTGCCGCCGGCGGCAAGGTGGAACTCAACATTGTTCAACCCGAGGAGCCACGCAAAGCCGCCAGGACGCCGCTGCCTCAGAGTGATGACGTTAATTATCAATTTCCTCCCCTCTCCTTGCTGAAGGAGCAGGTGAAGCCGGCCCAGGGAAACTCGGAAGAGGAACACCGCCACAACGCGGAGACCCTTCTGCGGATCCTGGGTGAATTCGGCGTCGAGGTTTCGCTCGGCGAAATTCACGTCGGTCCCGTCATCACCCGCTACGAGGTGGTCCCCGCTCCCGGCGTTCGAGTCGAAAAGATCGCCGGCCTCGACAAGAATATCGCCCTCGGCATGCGGGCCCAATCCGTACGAATTCTAGCTCCCATTCCCGGCAAGGCCGCCGTGGGCGTTGAGGTTCCCAATCAACATCCGACGCCGGTCGGCATGCGCGAACTGCTGGAGAGCGTCGACTGGGCCGAAGCCAAAGCGGAACTGCCCATCGCCCTCGGCAAGGATGTCTCCGGCCGCCCTCTAATCTCCGACTTGGCCAAGATGCCTCACTTGCTGATCGCCGGCGCCACCGGCTCCGGCAAATCGGTGTGTCTCAACTCGATTGTCGCCTCCGTCCTCTATTCAAAGAGCCCCAAGGATGTGCGTATGATCATGGTCGATCCCAAAGTGGTCGAATTGAAGATTTTCAATTCCCTGCCCCACATGCTCATCCCGGTGGTGACAGAGCCGAAAAAGGTGCCAGCTGCCCTCAAGTGGCTGCTCGGGGAGATGGAGCAACGCTACCAAATTTTCGCCAAATCCAACGTCCGTAACATCGTTGGCTTCAACAATCGCAAACGCGGCCCCAAGGCCGAACCGCCGCAGCCCGATCCTCAAGCCGCGCTCACGGGGGTCGCCGATCCTCTCGACGATCTCGAGGTGCCGGATCGCCTGCCGTACATCGTCGCCATCATCGACGAGCTCGCCGATCTCATGATGGTCGCGCCCGCCGAGATCGAGACGAGCATCGCCCGACTCGCCCAACTCGCCCGCGCCGCTGGTATCCATCTCATCATCGCCACGCAACGGCCTTCCGTCAACGTGATCACCGGCGTGATCAAAGCCAACCTTCCGTCACGGATCGCGTTCCAAGTCGCCTCCCAAGTCGACTCCCGCACGATCCTCGACACGAAGGGCGCCGACACCCTGATCGGCCGCGGCGACATGCTCTTTTCCCCTCCGGGCACGTCCCGGTTGGTGCGGGCGCAAGGGGCTTTCGTTTCCGACGAAGAAGTGCACGAGATGGTGGAGTTTCTCAAACGCAACGGGCCACCGCAATACGCGCAATCCGTGCAGCAGCAGATCGACCGCGCCGCGCGAGAGGATGACGATGACGATGAAGGCGGTGACGACGACCTCGGCGACGATGGGGAATTGTATCAACAGGCGCTCGATGTCCTCAAATCCACCAAGCGCGCCAGCACGTCCATGCTGCAACGCCGCCTGCGGATCGGCTACAATCGCGCCGCCCGCATCATGGAGATCATGGAAGAGAAAGGGATTGTTGGACCCGAAAATGGTTCCAGCCCCCGCGAGATCCTCGTTGATCTCGACTCGTTTTAATTCAGAAGCGGAGACGCGGACGCTCCGCCCCAACCTATCCACTCATTTTGGATTGGCTGGAATTCGGATTCCACTTCCCCTCCCGCTTCAAAACACCTAAGCCACCCCTATGCAGACAATCGGCGAACGCCTCGAGGAGGCGCGCAAGAAGAAGGGAATCTCCATCCGGGAAGCCGCTGAATCGACGAAAATTCGTGGTGACTATCTCCAGAAATTCGAGAGCAACCACTTCGACATCGGCCTTACTGAAATCTACACGCGCGGCTTTCTCCGCACGTACGCCAATTTCCTGAAGATCCCCAGCGATCGAATTATCAACGATTACTCAGCGCTGGGCCGCGGCGACACCCGACCCCGACAACCCGCCCGCGAGGTCTATGGCCGGATGGATATCTCCGTCGCCACGTCCGAAGGCAGCAGCGGCGGCGGCAACCCGCCCAGCGAAACGCCACCAGAAAAGACGCCGTCCGGGCAAAGTCCCGCGCAACAGCCTCACTATCCCAAAACCGGCAGCTCGCTGCCCACCGGGCCCGATCCGGCGACTATCTTCAAATATCTGAAATGGGGCGGTGGCGGCGTCATCGTTATTCTAAGTCTGCTCTTGCTTTGGAGCTTGGTTAGCGGACCCCGCAACGGCTCCTCCAACCCGAGCGCAATCACGAATGCACCGTCACGATCCGCGGTCTTCGGTCTCGAAGCGCTCGGACCAGTCCGTGTTACGGTCCACCGTGCCAATCCCGACGGCACCGATGGCGATGTCCTTTTCTCGCGCACATTGACCGCCGGCGAAAAGCACTCCGTCCCACGGCCAGGCCCCGTGTTCATCGAGGCCAGCCTAGCTCAGAACCTCCAGATCGTACTCAACGGTCGCCCGCATAATCTGGGTGACTTGCTGGGTGTCGGCTCCCGTCGCGGCGAGCTCCCCGCTCCTTAATTCGTGGTGCGCACCGGGCCTGCCGTCGTGCAGCGGTCCGATTAGTTTTAGTGCACCCATGGGTTGACCAGAGCGAGCGCACGCACCGAACGATTCTCTCGGCCGTGCTTTCACGATCATAGCGTTGTCGTCCTGGGGTCGACTCACAGTGCCGAAGGCAGCACTTTGATCCTGCAACCGGGTGCACAGCCACCGGACATCTGCATCAGATGCGTGGCTCAATCGCAGCCGCCGGAGCTGAAACGGAACCAGCTCAATTGTCACCTGCCGCCGCGATCCAAGCGTGACGTTTACCCTATATACAACCGTTCGACGTGCTTTCGCGGAGCGAATTCAAAAGCCACTTAATTTGACTACTCGCTCCCCGACCCACCCGTCAAAGCCCCCGCATCGAGAACTCCTTTGCTCCATGAAACTCCGCTCCGCGCTTATCCTCGTTATCCACGCCCTTCTCGGCGCCGCGCTCTTCGCTGCAGCGCCAAGCCGCAACATCCTCTTCATCTCTTCCAATGATCACGCCCAGCACACGATCAGCGCCTACGGCTCGTCTCCAGGGAAAGTCGGCATTCAACCGGCTTCCCTTCGCTGTCGGCTGTTAAGATCGGAACGGCTTGAACGTAAGATCGTGCAGGAGGGCTCCGTTCAGATTCGTGACTTTGAGACGGAGCTGTGACGCGTCCGCCACGCCTTCCGTCCAAGTGGCCCGATCGAGCTGCGGACCTCCCCCGGTGAGCTGGCCGTAAGGAAACTGCGCTGTCGGCGGAAGCCATTCGGAGCGATGCGTGTGACCCGACAGAATCACCTGCGCCTTCCACGTCACGAGCGAGTCGTGCCAGGCCGCGCGACTGCGGCCACTATGCCGGTCGAACCCGGTCTTCGAATAATCCTGCCCACTCTCATCCGTCCACCGGAGCGGAATGTGGCAGAAGACGACGCGATAAGGGGCATCGCGCAGCTCTGGTCGTCGAATCGTGTCCGCCAGCCAGCGCGCCTGCTCGGCCCGCAACGCATCAAACGCCACGCGGCCTTGAAACGAGCGATGGTCGTCCGGCTTGTCCTCTCCGGTGTGCAGACAGATCACGGCCACCGGCCCCGACCGGAAAGCATAGAAGGGCCGCTCCTCCGGAGTAGCGACAATCCCCGGCATTTTGAACGCATGCGCGCCGCGGACATCGTGATTCCCAAACGTCAGTAACAGCGGTCGCTGCTCCGTGATGTCGCACCCGCCGGGATTCAGCAATGTGGGAACAAGCAAATCATCGCTCTTCCAGTCGTTGCAGGTGTCGCCGTTCCACAATAAAAAATCTCCAGCCGGCGTCGCCGCATGCAGCGCACGGATGCTCTCATCGTTGAGGTGCGTGTCATTCCACATCACGAAGCGCGTCCCTGCCGCGGCCGCATTCAGCGGACGAAACGGTTTCCATGCGCTGGTGATGGTTTCCTGATTGTCCGCCGCAGTCGTATGGGAACGCACGCGGTAGGTCATCCCTGACTTCAGCCCCGACAACCGGACCTTCAGCACGTTTTCACTCTGTGGCACAAAACCAAAAGAGTCCGCCGCGGCCGTCCCTTTTGCGCCATCCTCCGCGACCCATTCGAGCTGGCCCCGGCTCAGTCGGCTGACCGCCCAAACCGCCTCGATCCCATCGGCCCGCGGCGCCATGAGAACCATCGGCGTCCGGACGAGCGGTGCTGGCGCCGGCGTCGGAACGTTCTGCGCCAGCAGCACGCTGCCGGCTCCGCCCACGGCGAAAGTACCAATAAAATTCCTGCGTTTCATGGTCATGGTGGACGGTGAACTTTGGTGTAGAACCAGAATGACGAGGACACTCCCCGTAACATTCCCTGAATCACCGCGTGGCGGTGAGATGGTGCCCGGGAGCGGACTCGAACCGCTACACCTTTCGGCACAGGCTTCTGAGACCTGCGTGTCTACCAATTCCACCACCCGGGCTTTTTCACTATCTACTTGGACTTTAACCACTACCGGAGTTCATCATTTTCGCGAGTTGGCTTTTTCTACACCTTTCTTCTACACTTTAAACCATGGAACCGGTAAAAAATGAGCCGAGGTGGGAAAGAACCAATGTCACGAACCTGCTTCGCAACCGTCAGAGCGGAACGTACTACGCCCGCGTCAAAGTGAACGGCAAGCAGAAATGGCGCAGCCTGGAGACGAGGGGTGCATCTCCGAGTTGACGCCAGTGGAAAGTATTTTCGATCGGGCTGATTTTTGAGCTGGCCTATTTCGGTGAAGGCTGCTCCAAGTGTTGGGAATGAGAGAGCAGCGCTACATTCAGGGCCGATTGGTCGGGAAAACA
>JBBQEG010000087.1:0-15800 GCA_038320495.1 Opitutales bacterium
GTCAGGTGTTTGCGCTCTCCTTGCGAAGTCACTCCGTGCAGGATCACAAGATAGACGTGCCACGTGACGAACAGGAAAATCAGTATCGGCACCACGATGACATGGATTGCGAAGATCCGCGTGAGCAAACGGCCACCCGGCTGGGAATCACCTTGAATCAGCAGAACAAGTTCTTCGCCGATCAGCGGGATGCGTCCAAATGTTTGCAGTGCCACGCGCATGCCGTGGATGGCGCGTTCGTCCCAACGCAGCACGTAACCGGTGAAACTCATCACGGTGACGAGGACAAAGAGCACCACCCCGATCAGCCACGTGCCTTCCCGCGGAAATTTATAACCCCCAACGAGAATCTGGCGCAGGACATGCCACATCAGCATCACCATCATTAATCCGGCAGACCAATAATGGAGGCCGCGTACGAACCATCCGACCAACTGGCGATCGGTAATATGCCGCACACTGTCGTAAGCCGCATCAGGGCTAGGCGTGTAGGTGAACGTCATGGCGATACCGGTCACGACCAGCACCCCGAGCAAAAAGGTGAGCGTGGCTCCATCACCGTAATACCACGGCGTCTTCGCGACTCGACGATCGAGCACGTTGCGGCGAAACGGATTCCAGCCGAAACGATCGGCGACCCACGCGCGAAATTTTCGAGGCACGGCGCGGTTTTCCTCACGCCATCGGTGGCAACGAGTTCAAATCAATCCACAACTCTCCATTCTCGATGCGCGTGGCGAAGCGATACAGCGGACGCTTCGGTGGACCCGCGCGCGGGGTACCTTCCCGATCAAAGATGCCGCCGTGACACGGACAGAAGAACCAACCGCTTCCGGGATCCCACGTCACCGGGCAACCGAGGTCGGTGCACGTCCGGGAGAAGACAGTTAATTCGCCCTCGGCACTTCGCAGCACAAATACACCTCGGTGCCGGAGTGACCGAGCCCGATCCTCCCGCGGCACTTCGACGATCGCATTGCGCACCTGTCCAAGGGGAAATTCTTCAATTTGTCCGACACTGGCCCAGCGCGGTTCGCGGCGCCCGAGAGCCGGCGAGAGTGTGGTGACGACGGCGGGTCCCGCGACGAACGCCGTGGCCGCAGCACCGCCGATTTTGGTTACCCAACCGAGGAAGATCCGGCGTTCCATGGCGGGAGGAGGGATGCGCAAGGCGTAAACATAGAGACAAGCGGTCCGAAACGGGCTCGACGCCGTAGGAAAGCTGGCGCAACGCGTTGACCCGTCGGCGACCATCGCGTTCCCGCACGAGCGAGTATTGTCGGCCAAAGCTCGGCTATGGTCATCCGATGACAGAGCGCAGCCATGTGAGCCGGGCGGCGATCCCCGCAACGAGCGTGACTCTTGTGATTCTAGCCGCGTCGGCCGCGAACGATACGAGATGCTCGCCCACTCCTGAAGTTTGCGCCACGACCAGTTTCATGTCGCATATGCGACACGAAACTGGTCGTGGCCGGTATAGTATGCCACTTCGGGCACGTCCGTTATGCTGCGCGAACGGGGTCGATGTAATGTGCGGCGGGCCCTACCCTCTCGCCCGATTTCGACCTCACCAAGGGTCTGTGTTTATACCAGCCCGAGCCACTCCCGTAAGAGCTGGGTATCGCTGCGAAAATTCCCAACAATTCCGGCCCGCGAAGCGAACGGCACGGCTTCGTGTTTTACATACTCCACGTGCAGACACACCGGCAGGGCGGTGCGCTCGCCGACGATCTGATTGACGACCTCTGGCGTGACAATGCCTTCGGCGAGCGGCGTTTCGATCGTGCGATCGCGATCCCAGCGGAAGCTCTTCACGAAAAGCGACCCCACGCGCGGGGCGATCAACCGGATTCCCGTGGGCCAGGCGCGGCCGAGCTCCACCATCAAATGCCGGGCGTCGAGTGCGACGCCGAAGTGCGCGGGATCGATGTCGTCCAACACTTGGTCGAGATCCCAAATGGCGGCTCCGACGTGAGCCGGCCCCGCGTGATTTTGATACAGCGCCTGGATACCAATCTGTTTGTTCATTGCCGCGAACGCGCGGGCCTGGCTACGGAAGCTCGCGATCTGCTGCTTCAGCGGAACCCCATCGCGGTAACGAAAACCGCGATGGCGATAGTATTTTATCCCAAGAGCCTTGGCGGCACGCAAAGTCGATTCAATATGCGGCTCGTCGGGACGCACAAAGGAGGATGCCACGATGAGAATGCGACGCTGGTGCTTCGCAAACGCAGCTGCCATCACAGGCAATTCCGCGGCGGCGTTTTCCGGTTTGATATGACCGTCGGGCCGCACCGTGACCTCTATATCAATCCCGATATCCGCAAAACTCTGCGCGGTGTGCTCCGGGGACATCTTCTCAAAGAAGTGCTTCTCAAGCCCCGCAATCGGAAAGTCCGCCGCCGAACGTTGGCGGCGCGGGGACGCTGGAGCAGGCGCACCCGGGAGAACAGACGGCATCATAGCCGCAAGAGCAGCGCCAGCAGTGAGGCGAGCGACAAACTCGCGACGATTCAGGGAATTTTTCGGGGTATCCATGGAGGCCCGACGAGAGGGCAGTGCCGGGAGAATTGCCAGCCCACATCGTTCGATTGATGTGAAGCGCTGAGGGCGCGATCGGAATACTCCGTTCACGACGCGCATTCGGGATCGCGTTCCACTCACGCTACGAGGCGTGCAAACCCGGCTCCCGCGCCCCGATCTCCAGCAGAGTCCGGAAAAGCGCGGGAACTCACCGGTACTGACCACGTCAGCCCTTGTACTCTCTAACGGCGTCGACGCGGCGGCTGCTGGAGCTCGGTGATCTGAGCTTGGGTCTCGGCGAGTTTCGTCTGCACCTGAGCGAGCTCTGCTCGGGCGGCTTCGGCCTGCTGCTGCAGTTGCGTCGAACCGGCGGTGACCTGCTGAAGCTGCTGACGAAGTTTGGATGCGGCGGCCTGGGCTTCGTTGGCCTGCGCTTGAAGTTGCGTCTGGAGCTGTTTTTCCCGCTCCGTCAATTGGGAGACGTTTTGCTCAAACTGGGTTCGCGACTTCGCCGTCGCGACCTGCGCTTGCTGCAACTGTTCCTTGAGTCTGACTGCTCCGGTATTGGCTTCCGCCACGTCGGCTTGAATCTTTGCAAATCCAGAACGCGCATCCTCCAACTGCGTACGGAGGGCGACGGATCCCGACTGCGCGTCCTGCAACTGCTGCTTCAACTGGGCGGCTTCATCCCGGGCCTGCGCGAGCTCACTTTGGGTGGTTGTCACGGCGACATCCCGCTCTCGCACCTGATTCCAAAACACGATGGCGGCAACGACGGCGGCAACAGCCAGAATTCCAAGAACAATTCCGAAAGCGGAACTTCGATTATTATTAACAACGGGGGTGGCATTCATACGCCGCAATTTACAGCGTTAAGCGCCTGAGTCAATTGGGCGGCAATCATTTGGGCCACTTCCGCGCAGCTATAACCTAAATTACGGAATCTTCCTATATACAATCCAGGCAGCTTCCCGTACTCTTCGTGGAGTAAACCCCGGTCGAATGGACTAAATCACCGCGACGGAGCCGACCGACGATCGCATCGAAATGCAAAACGGACGTGAGCGCCGGTTCCGCCCCACCGCGTGCTACCGGGTTTCTCCCATTTCGATTTTCGCGGAGCCAGACGATAGTGAAACACCTCTTTTGCCTATGAAAGAACAACTCCTCGCCCGTGACCTCGCATTGTTTAGTATTGCCTTGGGATTGGCCGAACTGCTCGCGCCCCGGAAAGTGGCGGAGCTGATCGGTTTGCGTTCCGGGGAACACGAGATCCTGATCCGCCTCCTCGGGGTCCGCGAGATCACGAACGGTTTGGGAATCATGCAGGGAAGCCCAAAACTGTTTCTATGGTCGCGGGTCGCCGGTGATATGATTGATCTTGGACTTCTGACCGCCGCCATGAGTGACGAGCGAAACGATCGCGAAAAGTTACAGGTGGCCTTTATGTCGGTCGCCGCCGTCACGGTGTGCGACGTTCTGGGTAGCGTGATGCATAGCCGGGAACATACGGAACCAGGCTGGCGAATCCGCGACCCCGGTAGTTACGAAGGCGGCATGAGTCAGGAGTCACCGGAGGCCCGGCGCGCCAACACGGACCAAGCAATGAGCCAGTTTCAGTCGGGCCATGTGGATCGGGGCGAAGACAACTCCGGCCCCGGTGCGACGCCGCAATCGTTCGTTGCGACGACCCCGTGACCCGCCGCCCTGCAAATGTCAGGCCGCATGAACAACGGAGGCGGCGACCGTTCCAAGGGTTGGAGTGTATCAGCATCGTGGATATTTGGGCACCTGCGCGTCGCGGAGGTGGAGCGTGAGGGGTGACTCCGGCCGAAGCCCGTTCGTCCCATGACACTGGAGTGGCTCCGCGGAAATCGTCCGGAGCGTAGTGGGGTGTTCGCCATTCGAAATGTAGCGCTAGACCTTAGCTTCGTTTCGACGTCATTGCTGTCGCTTCTTCAGTGAACGACACTACTTCGCGCAACCCCACCCTGGCACGTCCTCCGGGGGCGCGCCATCACGGGGGATTGAGGCCGCTCGATCGCCGTCGCATCGCCGAGTGGATCGGCGATGCGTTCGTCATTCTCTGCGTCCGTGTCAGCGGTTACTCACGGGCGGAAAAGCACTTGCGGCTCGGCTTTGAGGCGATCCTGCGCCAACTCGGGACGTCTCCACTGGCTGCCATAACCAGGACTACGCTGCCACCCTACACTCCGCCTTCTGCAACTGCGTCCGACTTGCGACTGATCATCAAGGCGCTCGATTCATGTCTGGCGACGTTCGAGCGGTACGGCGCCGTGCTCAACTCCAGCCATCAAAGAATGGAAGTTCTCATTCGAACCACTCGGCAGTTTGCGGAAGAGGCACTGCACGCCCGATGCTTGCCGCCAATCAAGCGCCGAATGATCAAAGGTTCATCGCTGATCGCGACGTTGCGCACCCCCAACGTCGAGCCACCCAGGCCAGTCGGGATTATCGCGTTGAGCCAGCCTTTGCTCCCGATCACGCTGGACTCCGTCTCGTTGACTCCGAGGGAGTCACAACACCGAAACGTCGCCATGCCACCGGACGTCGGTGGATGCTCGATCGGCTCGCCCGTTTGATTTTTTGCCGAGATCTCCGCCGGCGGCCTGCGCCACCGCAAGCTGGCTCGAGTTAGTGCGAGTCGAGTTTCAACTCTGCTGTCACTGCGTAGTGATCGGAAGGCCACAGCCCATTCTGCTCTGTGCGGTCAATGGCCGCGTCCGTCGCTTGGAAGTGTCGGGTATGAAATATAAAATCGATTCGTGAGCCGGCCGAGCCGCCTTTGAATCCGTGAAAACTACTTTCGTCCGGTTGGCGGGTCGGATGTACCGCGCGGTATGCGTCGATCCAGGGAAGCGCCCCCGGTGTCGTGGGCCGCACCAGCACGGCGTAAGCCGGATTGTCCTCCGTGATATTGAAATCACCGACAAGGATGGCCGGCACACCCCGGGCAATTTCCGAAAGTTCCTGCGAGAGCAGCCGGCTCGATTCCTGTCGGGCGATCACGCCTTTGTGGTCAAAGTGGGTGTTGGCAAAAACATATTCACGGCGGGTCCCGACTTCCCGGAGCCTCACCCAGCTGCAGAGGCGAGTTAGGGCAGCGTCCCAAGACTTGCTACCGATCACGGTCGGCGTTTCGGAAAGCCAGAAATCACCATTCTTAACCGCCGTGAATCGACCTTTCCGATACGCCACGCAGGACCATTCGCCTTTGCGGTTGCCGTCATCCCGAGCGACGCCATTGAAGCCGTACTGCGGAAGGCGGGCAACAAGCGCATCGTACTGATCCGCGAGCACTTCTTGAAAGCCGATCAGATCAGGATCGTAGTGCGCAATGGTGGCGAAGAGCAACTCGGTGCGCTTCGGCCACGCATTCGCGCCATCTGGCGCGCGTGAATTGCGGATATTGAACGACATCACCCGAAGCGGCGCAGTCGCAGCCTCCGTCGCCGGTGGTTTCGCGGCCGCAGCCAGTGCGAACGAAACAACACTGCAGGAGGCAATGGCTACAGCGACGAGCGCAAGAAACAGACGGCGGGGAAGCGTGGGCCGGGGCATCCCGGACGCTGATGGCAGGAGTCGGGCGGAAGGCAACTCGCGGCCGCGGCGAATTTTTACCAAGAGTGCGGCGTTCCATGCTCCAAGACCACATCATGGCTCCAATACGACATTTCTGTTCCTCCGGCTCGCCTTCGCGGCGAACCCGGGTGTAACTTTCGGCTCCCATTCGGGTCTTCCCACCATGCGACTCATCCCCGTGATCCTCACCGCTCTGTTCGCGGTCTTCGCGCTGGTTGCCGGCCTCTTTGCCGCAGCCGTCGTTGCGCTTGCCGGGGCGATCCTGTACGGGCTGAAACGGATCGGACGCGGTCCGTTGATCGCGGGCAACCGGGCCGGCGTCGCCCGCCCACGGGCGAAGCAACCGAGTGATGTCATTGAGGTGACGGCGACGGAAGTGACGACGGTGCCCGTGGCCGAACGTATCGCCCCGCCGCGCTAAAACTCAGCGAGCACGCGTCTGCCGCGAAGCGACGGACGACGCTCAGGTTAAAACGAAAACACGAATATACGTGCGATATGGTCGAAGTCGCCACTTGGGTTCTCACGTTGACGTTGATGCTGATCGGCGTGGTCGGCGTAATTCTCCCGATCATTCCGGGCACGACGCTGATCCTCGTCGCGGTGGTGATTCACAAACTTTTTTTGCCGGATGACCTTTCGTGGATCGCCATCGGGTTTATCGCCTTGTTCTGGGTGCTCTCGATCGTGGCGGATATCGCTGGAGTATTGCTGGGTACCCATTGGTTCGGCGGCAGCAAGTGGGGCATGGCGGGAGCGAGTGGCGGCGCGCTGGTCGGAGTCTTCTTTTCCCTGCCGGCACTTCTGCTGGGGACGATTTTAGGGGCGATCGCTGCCGAGAAACTGGTGGCGAAGAAAACCGATCACCAAGCTCTCCGCTCCGGTTTTGGGGCGGCCACGGGTTTTGTTATTTCAACGGTGGCCCGATTGGCCTGCGCGGGTGTGATGGTCGGGCTGTTTCTGGTGGCGACGCTGATTACGGCGCGAACGTAGTCGTGGGGATTTGACCGGCACGACCTTACGGGTCGGCGCCAATCCAAGGTGCCGATCCAAGGAACAGACAGGAATGTCCGTATCACTTTTCACAATGGGGCGAACCACGGGTCGAATCGCCGGTCCATTCCCCACACGGCTTCCGCACTTCCTGTGCGGCAACCGTACTCCAGTGATCATTCCATGCTTATGAATACATCCAGAATCATTCCCGCCCTCATCGTATCGATTGGCCTCACCGCCGGTATCGTCGGCTGTTCCAAACAGGACCGTGCCGGCGTCAACAGTACTGCTAAAGACATGTACTCTGACTCCAAAGCTTCGATGGCGAACGCTTGGGACAACGTTAGGAGCTTCACCTTTGAAAAGCGCGACGACTTCCGCGCGAGCGCAAAGTCCATGAGCGCCTCGATGGACGCAAAAATCAGCGAGGTCCGCGCCAACTATTCCGAAGCCAAAGCGAGCGCCAGCCGCAAGGCCGCGATGAACGAGCTGAAGGACTCCGAGAGTAATTATAAGGCGAAGCTTGACGCGCTCGGCAACGCCACCGCCGCGACATGGGACAGCGCCAAGCAGAACGTGATCGCTGCGTGGGATCGTCTCGAAGCGTCGTACAAAAAAGCCGTCGCCAATTGAGCTGAGTTGGCCCCGCCGAGCCCCGGTCGCCCGGAAACGGTCCTGCGCATGCGCAGGATCTATTCTCGGCGAACGTGCCTCAGCTCGCGTCCGCGTTGCGACGCCGCAACTGACCGCAGGCCGCATCGATATCGGGGCCGCGGGAACGGCGGAAATGCGCCACGGCACCCGCACTCCGCAGTTCGTGCGCAAAGCGTTCCGCCGTCTCGTCCGATGACGGTTCGTAGGCAACTCCACGCAGGCTCAAACCGGTGGGGTTGTAGCGCAGCAGGTTCACATGCATCCGTCGTTCGCCAATGAGCTGCGCGAGTTGCCGCGCCTGCGCGATCGAGTCGTTCACGTCCTTGAGCAAACAATACTGAATCGTCACCGGGCGTCCGCGGCTGGCTTGGAAGCGATCCGCTGCGGCGAGGATATCCGCGATCGGGAAATGTTTCCCCACGGGCAGCAACTGCGCGCGTGTCGCGTCATCAGGCGCATGTAGCGACACCGCCAGATGGAAATTCAAACCGGTGGCCGTGAGCGCATCGATTCCGGGAATGATACCGACAGTTGAAATTGTCACCTGCCGCCAGCCGAGCGCGCCGTAACGATTATCGGCGATGCGCTCCACGGCCGCGAGTACGGCGTCGAGGTTCAACAGCGGCTCGCCCATGCCCATGAACACAATCGTTCGCAACTGCCGTTGCGCAGCGCGGGCTTCGCGCCGGAGGGCGAGAAACTGGGCCACGATCTCACCGGTGGTCAAGTTGCGTTCAAATCCGGTTTTGGTGGTCGCACAGAAGTCGCAGCCCATGGCGCAACCGACCTGGGACGAAATGCAACCGGCAGCGCGATCATCGCGAAAATCCGGCATCAACACACTCTCCACCGTGCGACTGTCGGGCAAACGCAGGAGCAACTTCGTGGTGCCATCGGCCGCCACCTGGCGGACCGCGGTCGCACTCACCGGCGTGGTGTTGAAACTCTGGATACGTTCGAGCAAACCGTCCGGCAGGGGTTGGCGCGGGACAAACGTTCCGCCATCGGCATCGTAATAATCCCGCAGGAGGCGCGCCGCGTGCACGGGCTTGTAGCCCCACGTGGTGAGTTGTTGCTCCAGTTCAGAGCGACCGAGATCGGCGAGCAGACGAGACACGCCTTACGCACGCACGGATTAACGCGAATGCCAAGGGGAAGCTCCGGACGCCGCGTGAACCAGGGAAACCAATGCGCACGCTACGAGCGTGGCACCGGCATCGAGGTCGTCGGAAACAACTCTCCCAGTGGCAGCGGTTGCGCGAGCCCGACGCGGGCGGCGCCGAAAAGCAGCCGACGCTGTTCCGGCGATAATCCGGGCATCAGCATCGCGGTCCGATAGCCACGGTAGATAACCTCCTCTCGACCCAAGGTATCGAATTTTTCCATCGCGAGGGAATAGGCACGCAACAGTGTATCAGGCGTAAGCGGCTGGCCGGTTTCAGAATCAAATTGCGCGGCGGCGACGAGGCTGAGCGAGACTTGGATATGATCGTACTCCAGGCGCATCAGTTTGAACCGGTCCTGCGTTTCCTCGTGGAAGTCCTTCGCCGCTTTTTCCCGCACGGCCGCGCGCTCCTCCGCGAGCTGGCGCGCCCGTTGCACGCGTTCGTCGGCATTGAGTTTCCGATCGGATGGAGGGGGAGCCACCTTGGCCTGCGCGGCCCGGATCGCCCGGTTGAAGTCGTTGATGAAGGCTTGCCGCTCCGTCATGTAATGCTTGATCCGGCGCAACAACACCGGCGGCACATGCGGCGGGGCCGCGAGCCGCGGGGCGGGAATCGCGGCGAGTCCAATCCGGATTTCCTCCGCCAACACCTCCAATGGACCGAAACGCGGCCATTGCCGTTCAGCCAATTCGGTAAACGCTTTCAAGCGATCTTCCGGCAGGGATTTATCATGCGCGAACACGGCTTCTCGCAGCTCGTCTTTCAAGGCCGCCTTGTCCCGATTAAACCGCCCAATGCGGGCCACGAGTTCCGGCGGCGGTTTGCTGGGAAGCCGCAAGCGCGAGAGCGCCGGAGAAAAAAACATCGCGCTGGCGTCGTCTGTCTTGGGCGGCGGCACCGGCCTGCTGGCCCGGGCGCGCTGACGTAAATCAACCGCGAGTTCGAGCAGCAAGCCGCGCTGCTCAGGCAGAAGACCGTCCTGAAAAAATGCGGCTGCGCGGACCACTTGAAACTCCGCCTCGCGTTCGAATACCTCCCGGGGAAACCGCGTCTGGCCAAGGATCCATTTACGACTGCGACTCCAGTCCGCACTGCGGTCCAACAGCCGGCCATCGATAAGGGCGCGCCGCAACTGTTCCGCCTCGTTTTCCAACGCCTGAATCCGAGGGCTCTGCTCGGCGGCGAAGGCCCGCAATCGCAGCATTCGCGTGGCCTCGTCGGCGGACTGCACCAAGGCAAGCTGGTCCGCGAGTTCGTTCAGCAGGGCCGACCGGGCTGAACGATACGCGTCAACCTGCAGCTCGAGTTTCCGCCCCAGCACCATATCGAAGAGTCGCGTCCCAAGGGCCGGATAAAAATACTCGTTTACAAAGTCAGCCAGGTCGACCGGCGCCGCAATCACGACGAGCGGACCCGCCTCGGGTTGCTCGGCAATCGCCTCGCCATAGACCGGAACTTCCGGCGGAAAAAACGTGGTCCTCCCGGCGAACCCCGGATCGACGGGCTGGGCTGTCGCCAGCCAGGCGCCAAACAACCCTGCGAGGCTTAATCGCAACAGGATGCTGACACGGACGGAGCAGCCGGGCTTCATGCTCCTGAATTGACGGATGTCACGCCGGAAGGGATACGCGCGTCCCGGCAGGTTCCGCAATCTTCTCGTCGCGAACCGATGAAGGCAGCGCTCCGGGCTCATTCACCAACGGTGACAAAGCCGGCGGATGTGTCCGGGCTTTGACTTCGCAGGCAAGCGATCGAACACTGGCGCATGGACGTCAGCCAGGATCGGGAACAGTGGACGCACGAGGAAGTCGTCACCGGCGCGCGGCAGTCGTTGTTGATTGAACTCGATATCGACGGCAGCGAACTGGGTGAGAACTTCCTGCGCTCGCCCATTGGTCCGCGCGTGCGCGTCGGCGGGGTACGGGCGGGGCTGGCGAAGTTTGGGGGCGAAAGCGTGGCGGCGGTTGGTCCCGGGCTGGGTTTCGGCGGCTACTCCGACGCGGGCGATAACATTTCCATGCTTCTTCCCGCCGCGATCGAAATCCGCGATGGACTCACGTTGCCCGTTCTCTCCCTCGTTTCGATCAAGCTTCAACTCTTCGTCACCGACGTCGTGAGTCGAGGTGCCGCCGCCGTGGCCGCCGACCTGGTGGCCCGCAAAAGCACAGGGGCCCGCGACGCGGAGCGCCGCCTCCGGGCGGCGCCGCCGACGTACGAAGGCTGGATGCAACTCACGCCCATCGACATTGCGCGCGCGTTCCACCCGAACCCGCCGCGCCTGACTGATCGCAAGGACCTTTATCATCGTATCCGTCTAGCCTGTACGTACGCGGTGGACCGCACCTTGCTCGACAACCTCGCGCGCCGAAATCCCGGATTTCTCGATTATCTCCAGTGCTTTCCCGTCGCGCGTTCAATGCAACGCAAAGTGGTGGCGTGGCTCGGGCCGACGAATTCGGGCAAGACTCACCGGGCGGTGCTCGCCTTGGCCGCCGCGAAATCCGGTATGTACCTCGGGCCCTTGCGCCTGCTCGCACTGGAGCAGCGCGACCGCCTCCACGAACTCGGAACGCCGTGTTCGTTGGTCACCGGCGAGGAACGCGACCACCAATCCCCCACCCACTCGTCGCGGACGGTGGAGATGACCGACTTTTCGCGCCGCTTCGACGTGTGCGTGCTCGATGAGATGCAACTCGCATTCGACCGCGACCGGGGCTGGGCATGGGTCGCGGCCTATTGCGGAGTCGCCGTCTCCACGCTCTATGTCACCGGTCCGGTGTCGGCGGAACCCGTGATCCGCCGACTGGCGAAAGTCTGTGGTGACACGGTCGAGGTCCATTACGTGGAGCGACAAGGCACCTTGGAACATGAAGGCGTGCTCGACTGGCGGCGCGTTCCGCCGCGCTCGGCCGTCATCGGGTTTTCGCGGGCGATCGTACTCGAGTTGAAAGCGATGTTTGAATCCCGCGGGCTGCGCGTTTCAGTCATTTACGGCGGGCTTTCGCCGGAAGTGCGACGCAACGAAGCGCGGCGCTTTCGCAACGGCGAGTCCGACATTGTCTGTGCCACCGATGCGATCGGACTGGGACTAAACCTGCCGCTCGACCGCGTGATTTTCTACGAGACCGACAAGTTTGACGGAGAGATCAATCGGCCGTTGACGGACGCCGAGCTGCTGCAAATCGCCGGCCGCGCGGGACGGGGTCCCGAGGCCACGGGCTGGGTGGCGGCTTTTTCGGTCCGCGATGGGCGGCGCATCGAATCCGCGCTCGCGGAACCGCAACGCACCCCGGAGCCGGACCGGCTGCCCGCGGCGCCCACGCCAATGCATGTGCGAGCCATTGCGGATCACCTTGGACTCGACCGTCTGGTTCCAATCCTCGAATTCTTTCGCACGCGGCTCACGTTTCCCGGCGGCACGTTTTTTCCCGAGGTGCAGGAGGACGTTCTTAAGGCGGCGGAACTGGTGGACACGTATGCTTCGAAGCTTCCGGTGGAGCGGCGATATGCACTGGCGTGCACGCCGATCGATTTGAATGAACATCTCTTTCGCAGCATTTTTAGCGACTGGCTGGAGCTGCTGAATGCGGGCAAGGCGGTCACGTTTCCGCGTCGCCTGGACGGCAGTGGAGGCCTCGAGGAGCTGGAGGAAATGCTGAAACTCACGACGATCTATCGTTGGCTCGCGCTCAAGTTTCCGGAGACATTCACCGATCTCGCGCACGTGGAAACATTGCGCCGGGATGCGACCGAGCAGACGCAGGCGATCCTCCGACGGAACTGGGGCAAGCAGGGACTGACCCGACGCGAATGTAATCATTGCCGACGTGCGCTGCTCCCCAGTTCCCCGCATCGCTCCTGCCGGGACTGTCGGACGGAAGGCTTCGCGTGATTCGCTCAATCATCTGATCCCAGACTGAACCGCGTTGCCAAACCACAATACGGTCGCACGCTCGACCGCAACCCCTCCCCTGCATGCACTTGAATCGTAGACAATGGCTCGCCACCGCCTCGGTTGGTTCCCTCGGATTATTGCACGGCCACGCGGCTGAAAATTCGAGCCTCCGCCTCCCCGGCGGAGCGGCGCGCGACCTGCGTAATTTCAAGATTACCGCGGTCCGCATCACGCCCATCGCGCTTCCGGATCCGCCGATCCTGGCCGCGGGCGGGGCGCACGGGCCGTATTTCCTCCGCAATATTATCGAGATCGAAACCAACGCCGGGATCACCGGCATCGGCGAAACCCGTGGGGGCGAGTCCGTCACCAAGGCGCTCGAAGAGGCCCGCGCGTGGCTCGTGGGCGAGAGCCCGTTCGCCTACCGGAAATTCCAGGGGCGTCTCGCGCAAGCGAAGGCCGCCCTTTCGGTCTATGCCGGGATCGAACTCGCGTGCCTGGATGTGATCGGACGCGCCACCGGTTGCCGGGTTTGCGAACTGCTGG
Source organism: Opitutales bacterium (assembly GCA_038320495.1). GTDB lineage: Bacteria > Verrucomicrobiota > Verrucomicrobiia > Opitutales > Opitutaceae > ER46. Next base: position 13,384 of record JBBQEG010000087.1, read on the forward strand.
GCGGACCGCTCCAGGAGAAGGTGGAGTTCGCTTCGTATTTGTTTTTCCGATATGCGGCGGATCATCCGGCCATACTGGCAGACCCGGCACTCGTGGACGGCCGCGGGAAGGGCGACCAAGCGCTCGATCAATGGGGAGAGGTGCGGACGCCGGAAGCCATGGCCGAGATGGCGTGGAAATTTAAACAGAAATGGGGCTTCCGTTATCACAAACTGAAAGCCGGCGTGTTTTCACCGGAGGTGGAGCTCGAAACGATGAAGGCGATGAACGCGCGTTTCGGTGGCAAAGATCCGTTGCGGATCGACCCCAACGCGCGCTGGACCGTGCCAACGGCACTCCGCATGGCGGAAAAAATGCACGGCCTCCCGATAGATTATTACGAGGACCCGGTCGCAGGCCAGGCGGCCATGGGCGAGGTGCGACAGAAGACGGAATTCAAGATGAGCACCAACATGTGTGTCACCCAGCTGGCGCACATCCCCGACGCCGTGAACCTCAAGCCGGTTGATATTGTCCTCGCCGACCATCATTCGTTCGGCGGCATTCCGGCGTGTCAGGCTCTGGGTCAGATTGGCGAAACTCTTGGCTGGAGCCTAAGTCAACATAGCAACAATCACGGCGGCATCACCATGGCCGCGATGATTACCATGGGCTCGGTCATTCCGCAAATGACGTATGCGAGCGACACGCATTATGTCTGGTTGCCGGAGGGACACGACATCATTGTCGGTCCGAATCTCCCGATCAAAGATGGCAAGATGGATGTGCCGCGTGGTCCCGGTCTGGGCGTCGAACTCGATCGCGGCCGACTGGAGGTTGCGCATCAACGCTATATTAAAAGCGGAGTGCGCGCCCGCGATGATGCGGTCCTCATGCAGCGCCTCGAACCCGGCTGGAAACGCACGCTGTTCTGAAACGCGGAGCCGTCGGACCCGACTGATCTGACGATCCTTCGGATCGACCGCAGCGCGCCAGCAAAGCCGGGCGTCGCCTCACGGCGTCTCCGGCAACCATTGCACGCCGTCGATCACGACGTACCCGTCCGGGCACGCATTGGAGACCTCGACGTAGCTTTCGCGCCCTTGCTCGAAGCGAAACGTGCCGACTGGGGCTGGTAAATAGCATCAGCGGCTCAACTGACTTCGACGTCTCGACGCGTTAGATCTTCTCGATCGTCGGCTCCATCGCGAGGCGGAGCCGATAACCCAAGCTACGGTCAAGCCCTTCTGCTTGAGGCGGGACCGCAGCGTGCGTGAGATCTGTCGCGCGAAGTCGCCGAAGGCGCGCGTGATTGCCTTGATGTCGGTGGTGCTCATCTCCTGCCGTTTTGAACCGAGCGATTTGCGCATCCTGCCGCAGAGGTTGACGCCGTTGATAAGCATGACGCGGCCCTTGCGATCGGTACAGCCTGGCACGCCATCGGCATTGGAGATCCGCGCCGCGCTGAAGGCCGACTTCCCCGAGCTCAAGGAGAAGCATGTCAAAGACGTGCTCGCCACCGCTTTGATGCGTCGCCACTCCGCTCGTGCGGTTTAGAACGTGAACCGGGCAGTGATCGTATAGCGGCGGCCCTCGGCGATCGACCACACGGGGATCGTTCCATCAGGGTTGATGACTGCGGGCACGAGCTCGTCCTCCGTGAAGACATTGCGGACATTGAGCTGGAGCTTCACGCCGTATTTGCCGTTGTGGATCTTGGTGGAATACGAGACCCAGGCATCGTAACGAGTCTCGGACGGGCCGAAATAGGGGTTGCGGACATCAGAGATGCGAAGGTCGCCGGGCAGGGCCGCCGCACCTTCGGGAACGCGCGTGAGGTCAGCGCGGAAGTTCGCGAGCGGGTAGCCGAGCGCGGCCTTGTCCAGCCAGCGGATGCCGGAGCCGATGCCGAAGCCCTTGAAGGTTTCACCTTGGAATTCGTAGTTGCCGACGAAGTTCGCACGCCAGCGGCGAAGTTCATGGACCGGGGCGCCGTCGGCAGATGAGGCGATGTTGTAGGGATTAAGGACATTCCTCTGGAAGCCCACGCCGAACATGTTAATGTCGGTGCGGCTGCCGAGGAAATTGATCGCGACCTGCGAGAGCGGGATCTCGTAAGTCCAGTCCTTGCGCCACTCGACGGCGAGCGGATCGCCGGAGGCGGTCGGAGTGTTGAAAATCAGGGCGCGGGTGACGGCGCCGGTGTTGCTGCGGACGGATTCCTGTTCGGACACGTTGAAGAGGAACGAGAGGCCGCGCGTGGGGCGGAACATGAGTTCGATCTCGGTGCCCTTGGTGACGAAGTCGCTGGTGTCCTGCACGCCGGGGTTGGTGGAGGCGGGCGTGCCGTTGTTCAGCCGCCAGTTGAAGAGTTCAAGGAGATGGGCGGGCGGCGCGACGTAGCCGACGGGGAAGCCGTCGGGACCGGCCGGTATCCA
>JBBQEG010000088.1:0-15729 GCA_038320495.1 Opitutales bacterium
GGCGGAGGTGCGGTGGAGTCGTTGAATGTCTCGGTCGCTGCGGCGGTGTTGATGTGGGAGCTGATGGTGCGGCGAACCCCATGACCCTGGCCGGCGCAACGTTGTTGCTACTCGAGGACGAACCGCTCCTGCGGCGGCGACTCGCGGCGCATCTCAAGCAGGAAGGCGTCGACGTTACGCCGGTCGGCACGCTGGCGGAGGCGAGGGAGGCGCTGCGGAATCTGAGTTTCGATTTTGCGCTGTTCGACGTGAATCTGCCTGATGGGCGCAGTCTCGCGCTGCTCGCCGAAAAAGCGGTGCCGGCGAATGTGGTCACGGTCGTGATGACGGCCGAGGGCGGAGTCTCGGGCGCGGTGGAAGCGATGCGACACGGGGCGGCGGATTACCTGGTGAAGCCGTTCGATCTCGACGAACTTGCGGTGCGGCTCGCGCGTGCCCGAAGGGATCGGGGCGTGCGTCGAGGCGAACAACATCGCAAGGAGAAGGAAGCGCCGACGGAGAGTGGTTTCTTTTTTGGATCCGCGCTGGCCGGAGTTTCCACGCAGCTCGAGAAAATCCTCGCGGCGGATCGTCGGGTGCAAGGTGCGCTTCCGCCCGTGATGATTGAAGGCGAAACCGGGACGGGAAAAACGACCCTCGCGCGCTGGCTGCATCAACGCGGACCGCGCGCCGAAGGGCCCTTGATCGAGGTGAATTGCTCGGCCTTGCCGGAGACCCTGGCCGAGTCGGAGTTGTTCGGACACGAACGCGGCGCGTTCACCGATGCCAAGGAAGCGCGCATCGGGCTGATCGAGGCAGCGGAAGGCGGCACCTTGTTTCTCGACGAACTGCCGAGCCTTTCGTTGTCGATTCAGGCGAAGATGCTAAAGACGATCGAAGATCGCACGATCCGACGCGTGGGCGGGAGTCGGATGTTGCCGGTGGATGCTCGGATCATCGCGGCCACGAACGTCGACCTGCCGACGCTGGTGGGAGAAGGAAAATTTCGCGCGGATCTGCTGCATCGGTTGGATCTCTTTCGGGTCCGCATTCCGCCCTTGCGTGAACGGGGTGATGATATTGTCCCATTAGCCGAGGCGCTCGCCACGCGCATCGCGAAAAATTATGCCCTCCCGCCTCCGACGATTCCCGCCCTCGGGCAGAAGCGACTCCGCGGACATCGCTGGCCGGGCAACGTCCGCGAATTGGCGCACGAGATCGAACGGTCGCTCGTGTTTGATGACGACCGGCTGACGTTTTCCTCGTTGGCGGGTGCGACCGGCACGGCGGCGGAAGCTGCTGCAAAAGCGTGGGTCGCGTCGGACTTTGTGCTTCCTCCTGAGTTCTCGCTCGATGCGGCCATCGATGCGTTGATCCGGCGCACGCTTGAGCACACGGACGGAAACGTATCCGCGGCGGCGCGTGCGCTTGGGGTCACGCGCGACTTCATTCGCTATCGGCTGAAGGACACCTCGGCGGAATCTTAGCCCACGACCGCGGGTGAATAATTATGACCTGTGGCCCGTTCGCACCGGGATCCCAACACGAGCGCGAAGTTGGTTTGAATAGTCCGGATTGCGTCATCTAGCGAGCTGCTGAAGGCCCGTGAGCAAAGGGGGGCGCAGCAGCGCGGCGGCGGCAGCACGTGAGGCGATGTCATCGAGGTCCCGAGATATGGAGTTCCATAGGTCTCATTCCGCGGGAGGTTTATCAGGTATAATGGCGAAAGGCACGACGTCGCCCGGCGCTGAACGGGTCAGATCGACAGATGCCCCAGCGCCAGCAGGCCGTAGTAGGTGTATTCAGCATCTACATACTCGTCGGCCCAGTGCCCGTGGAAACCGCCGTCTGCTGTCCACAGTGTGTCGATAAAATCCATACACTGCTCGTGCCGCGTGCTCGACCAGCGGCGATCCAGCGCGGCGAGGGCGTGCAACGCCGTCGCAGTGGACAGCAGATCGGGCATGGGCGCGCCCGGCACGGCGAGAAACCCTCCTTGCGGATGCGCTTGGTGCAGTAGCCAGTCGCCGACCGCGTGGTTCACCGGAAAGCCGAGATGTCGGATCAGGATCACCGCGCCGGCCGTGGCATTCAGCGCGCCTACCTTGGCGCCGGGAAAGTTGCTCCAGGCGCCGTCGGCCGATTCCAAGCGTTTCAAGGCTTGGATCAGCTTGAGAAGTTTTGGGGGAGTCCGGCCGAGATCTTCGTAGGCGCCGAGCGCGACAAACGCTCCGTAGGCCGTGCCGAACGTCGTGGTGCGATCGCCTTCATACCCGCCGTCCGGTTTGCGGAATTGTTCGATGCGGTCGAGCAACGCTTGGTCAAGTCCGTCGGGCATTCGCGCCGTCCCGATGCTCGCCCAACAGCGGGCCAGCGCCGAGGTGTGTACGAAGTCGAGTCCGGCGCCGTCTCCGAACGTCCGCAGATAACGTTCGACCGCTGCAACGGGTAGCGGCTCATCCAAAGCCTGCAGGCCCGCCAGGGCAAAGATGGTGTAGTATAAATCAGGCCGCCCACTGCGGTCGCAACCCGCGCCGTCCGCCGTGAGTTGACGGCGATAAAAGTCGCGAACGAGCTCCGTGGAGTCGCCGAGCAGGCGCGGCGCCAGCCGGGCGACTTGAAGGAGTTGCAGCCTTAGACTCACGCCGGCAGCGTCTCAGCCGGGCGGGCTTCGACGAGGCGGGTGAACTGTTCCTGTTCCTTGCACCAGCCCTTGATCTGGACGTCATCGAAAATCTTCCCGAGGGTTCGGCGGAGCAGTCCCTTGAGGTTGTGGTTCTCCAGATCGTGCAGCGAACGGATCGCTTCCTCCTTGTATGTCCCCAACAATACCTCCGCCCGCTGGGTTGCACCGAGCTCAGTGTAGAGCGCTTCCACCTGCTGCGGTGTCACGCCGGTGGGCCACACCCTCCGCCAGATCGAGGCGAACTGTTCTTTCTGCATCCCTTGCGCCTTCTCATGCGCAATGGCGAGCAGCAGGCTTGGGCGCATGCTGGTGATGTCGTCGGGGTCGCCGCCAAAATTCGTGTCACTCAGGTCGTCACGAATCTGATAGGCTATGCCCAGCGCTTCACTGTAGCTGCCGAGCACATCCGAAACATCCTCGTACGGCACGATGCCGGCGCACAGTGCTCCGATCCGGAGCGCGACCTCGAAAGCCGGGACGGTTTTGTGGCGGAAAATATCCAGTACGTCGTTCGGACGCAGGGGCTCCGGCTTGTGCGCCCAGCAGAGCTCGGCGCCTTGGCCGCGACACAATTGGCGTTGCCCTTCGGCTGCCACTTGGAGCATGCGTGCGCGTTGTTCGGCCGACACCCCGCTCGTAGCCAGCAGTCGGTAGCCTTCGCCAATCAAGAGATCGCCAACGTTCAAAGCCACCGCGACGCCGTATTCTTCGTGCAGGGTTTTTTCGCCGTAACGGGTCGCGTCGTTGTCTTCAATGTCGTCATGAATGAGCGAGGCCTTGTGGAAACACTCGACGGCGACCGCGACCTTTCGCACCTCAGCCGGCAGTGGCGTCCCCGAATCACCGTGTAACGCCTGATACGCCGCGACGGTTAAAAAAGGTCGCCAGCGTTTTCCGGCGCGACCTAGCCACTCGCGGCCAATGCGCTCGGTTTCGCCTTCCGGCGTACCCATAATTAAATCGAGTGACGCTGGAGTGAACCAAAAATCCACGTCGTCCCGCAGGGCGCCGAGATCGAGGCGGCGCGTGCGGTCTTCGCTTGTGAGGTGAATGTATTCCCAGACCCAATCCAGATCGACGGTGGTATCGATACAGTCGTCCTGTAGCAGTGGAATCGCCACCCCGGGAATCGCCGCGGCCTCCATATACGGGAATGCTTGCTCGAGCACGCTCAGGCAGCTCACGCCGACGATGGCGTCGATTTTCCCGGTCTGAATGATCGACATCACGATTGCGCTCCCTTCCGCCACGAGGACCGCATAGCCGAGTTTTTCCGCCTCGACCGTGAGGTCCTGGATCGTACACAGGCCGCACTGTTTGCAGAGCAGGCCAAACTCATCGAAAGGCGCCGGACACTTACTCTCGACGCGCATGCACTTCGGGAGCAGCAGTAGCCGCCGTTCGTACGGCACCGAAGCCAACGCCTCGCGCCAGGTTTCGTTGTTGAGCAGCACCCCAATGTAATCGCGGTAGATCACGTCGCAGCGCAGCATCTCGATGACACGGTCCGCGTGCTCCTTGAGCTCCGCCATGGGAACGGGTGGCACGAGAGGATTTTTTGCCAGATAGTCGCGAACCGCATCGAGCACGCGCATGCGCTCAAAACCGGTTTGCGGGATGTTCTTCTTCGGAGTCCGGAAGCGCTGTTGCACGGCATGGCGCGGAACAACCAGAGGATCAAGGCCTGGAACGGATTTCAGCTCGAGCGATGACATGGGGATTCGTCGATGACTAGGTGTTGGGTGCAGGTGCAGCCGTCTTGGCGGGCGGACGCGTAGGGGCGGTCGGCTCGGCCACGCTGGTGATCGCGGCGGAAGGTGCGAGGGAATTGCGAAGGGTACTCGCCTTGCTTTCGGCGTCGTGGGCGACGTTGCGATAGGCGTTGAAATCGTAGAACCAGTACTTTTTTGCGAGGCGATACATCCAGTGTTTCTCCGGCACTTCCTCGCCGGGCAGCCACTGGCTGAAACGCGGGGTCATGGCTTCCAGCTCGGCCATCGCGGTGCCGCGCGTCGTAGTGTCGCGCGCGCCGTGTTTGCGCACGATGTCCTTCACGAGATCAGGACGTTCCAAGACAACGCAACCGCGAGTGTGGTGCGCGCTCAGTTCACGAAAATCCTTGAGGAAAGCGCTGTCCCGCATCGTTTCAAAGATCCCGCGCCGGTCGTGAATGTCCTCCACCGCAAATTGAATGATTGGGCACGGTTCGATGTCGCCCCGCGGTCCGATGTGATGACTGACGCCCGTCGACATCGGGCATAGCGCCTTGCCGTCGTGATCGTAATACGCATCGACGATCGCGATGGGTACGCGGGCGCGCATCTCGGTGACAAAGCGCCGGACGCGCACCAGTTGAGCGGGGGTGAGGGAGAGATCGAAGTTCGGTTTCGGACCGACGGGTCGGTAGCCGTGGTACCATGCGTAATGGACGCCGCGACCAATCAGCTCGCGGAGCCACTCTTCGGTGAGCAACTCGTCGATGTTGGTGCGGCAGACGCTCGTTGCCACTCCGGTCAGGAGCCTTGCGCGGATACAATTATCCAATCCGCGTAGGGTTCGAGCGAATACGTCCTTTTTTCCGCGACGCTCGTTGCTCACGACCTCGCGGCCCTCGATCGAGACGAGGGGCGTCGCGTTGCCGATTTCGCGCAGGCGCTCGGCGACCTTTTCGGTGATTAACTGGCCGTTGGTAAAGATCTGGAAGTAGCAGTCCGGATGGGCGGCAAGCAGGTCGAGCATCTGCGGATGCATAAACGGCTCGCCGCCAAGCAGGCCAAAAAAAGCGTTACCGTGCCGCTTGGCGTCGAGAATCGTGCGGTTTAATGCGTCGAGATCGATGGCGTCCTTTGACTCCACGTCGACCCAGCAGCCTTGGCAGCGCAGGTTGCAGGTGTTGAGGATTGAGAGATAGAGGAATGGCGGAAAATACTCACCGCGCTTGATCCGGCGTTTGAATTTCTCGACGGATAACATGCCCTTGAACCCGAAGTTCCAGGCGAATTTCCAAAGGCACTTCGGATCGGCGGAGCGCAGGGTGCGAAAGGCGAGGGCGGGAAGCATCGGGTTTTTAGACTGCGTTCGTTCAGCGGGGCCGCCCGATCACCGTTGTAGCTCAAGCGCTGCCTGCGCTTTGGCTTTCGCTTCTTCCGCGCGGCGCAGAATGTCTTCCGGGCTCGGCAGGCTCATCAGGACTTCGGCGGGAATGTCGCCAGCCTGGGCGAGCTTGGCCAGGCACTTTTGCCGTTCGTTGAGGGCTTTGCCCGAATCGCGCTCCTTCGAGAAACGCGACTGCGCGCGTTCACTGCGGACGCGAAGCATCGAGTAGATGTCGCCGCCGAGCAGCGCCGAGATATCCACCTTCATTTTTTCCCGCTGAAGATCCTCATCCTTGACGACGTCCCCGTTGATCGGGCCGGCCTTGTACTTGGGAAACATGATGGCTGCTTCCGGGCACACGCGTGAGCACGCCGGGCAGTTCGTTTTGCAGTTGTCCTGATTCTGGACCTGAATGTGCCCTTCGCGATCGGCGCCGTAAACCCCGAAGAGACAGAAGCTCAAACACTGCATGCAATTCGTGCAGCGATCGTAATCGATCACCGGGAACCAGGGTTTCCACCCGCCCTGCTGCACGGCTTTTTTTTCTGCGCGTACCGACTCCACGGCCGCAACCATTTGATCGTTGTTGAAGCCGGTGACGTTCGTGAAGCGCACGCGATCCGAGGTGGCCTCGCTTTCGAGTTGTTCCGCTCCGTGGGGAAAACGTCCGAGCACGAGGACCGGCATCTCGTCCGCGGGAGCCGTGCGGCCGGCGTCACCGACTCTCGTGAGCGCGAAGCCTTGGCCCAGCAGACGCGACACGGTCTGAAAACGCTGCTCGCCGTCCAACGGTTCCGAGTCTTTCCCCTCGTAGAGGACAACCCTTAAATAAGTTTGATCACGTAACGCCATGGGAGGATCGAGTTAGGGGGACGGAGTCGGCTCGGCCGAGGTCGCGTGCGGAAGCGGTGCCACCTCTTCGGCGGGACCGCTGTTTGCGGTAACCTTTCCTGACGGCAAATTGGGTCGGACGCCGTCGGTGAAAAGGCGTTCGGCAATTTGTGGGGCAGGCGTATCCCGCATGTTCAAGACTTCCGTCTTCGCGGCATCGAGCGGAGCTCCGGCGGAGGCAAAAAGCCACTTCACGGCCCGCGGATAACACGCGGCGATCTTCACGCACGGACTGCTCGCGAGGCGTATCAACGCCGGATCCTTGCGGGCGGACATCTCACATAAATCCGCCACGGCCTCGAACGACTGGCCCGAATCGAGGAGCTGCCGCAGCACGGCGGCTTTGGCCGCCGGGTCGATGACTTGCGCGTAGGTACAATTGCAATACAGGATGCCGGGAGTTTCAGACGTCATCGGGTGGGGTGTTCGCGATTGGCGGAAAGGACACGGGGTTCAGAAGGGCGTGAGCAGCCGGTGCGTCGGCTGTGGTTTTCCGGGACGGAAATGCTCAAGGTGATCGAGCCGCGCGTTCACGCCCGGAAATGAGTGCGTGATGGCGGCGACAGCCGACTCGACGCTCGTCTTCAAGATGTCCGGCGTGGATTCGGCCCGCAGGTTGAGGATCAGTTGCCCGCTCGCACAGCCTTGGTCGAGACGGAGTGACAACTCGGGAACGAAGTTGCTGCGCACCAGGTTGATGGCGGCAATGTCGTTCAAGCCGCCATCGGGGCTAAAGGTCATTTTCAGATGAGCCACTTCGGCGCCGGCCTGCTGGAGCTGTCGTTGAATGGCGCGCGCCAGATGCTCGATCACGGCATTCGCGTCGAACTCGCTCGCGGCCCCGAGTTGCACGGTCGCATTGAGCCAGCCGAGTCGGGCTTCACCGTCGGCGTAAACGTCGTAGTCGACTTCCATTACGCGGCGGGCCGCTTGCTCGTGCGCCAGCAGCCGGTCGAACCAAGGGGCGAGGCCATCGCCGGTGCGCGCGGAGGCAGCGAGCAGTTCGGCGTGAGGGAATTCGTGCTGCAGGACCTCCCGCAGTCGGGTGAAATCCAAATCCGAGAGGGTGTCGCGTTTATTGATGATAATGAGGTCGGCCTCTTCAAGCTGCTTGCGGTAAATGTAGAGAACCTTGTCTGAAAACGCGCGGCCTTCCGTGGTGAGCCCGAAAATCCGCAAGGCCCGCTGTGGATCGAGCAGTACGCTGAGAGGCGCGATTGTGAACTGGGCGCCGTAAATGCGGCGCAATGGATACGCGACAGTCGCGACGAGATCCGTGCAACTGCCGACGGGTTCGGCAATAAAAACATCCGGACGGGTTGTTGTGGTCAGCCGGCCGGCGGCGTCCATCAGCGAATTGAACCGGCAGCAGAAGCAACCGCCGGAAATTTCCTCGGTTGCAAAGCCCCGCGAGCGTAGCACGGACGTATCCACCAATCCGCTACCCTGGTCGTTGGTAATAAGCCCGACCCGCCGCCCGCTCGCGTGCAACGCGGTCGCGAGTTGGGCGACCGCGGTGGTTTTGCCGGCGCCCAGGAAGCCGCCGATCATGATGTAGCGCGCGGGCGGTTGGGCCGCGGTTGGCGGTTCAAGGGGGATCATGGGGAGGGTGGGGGCGGCGAGTCTTTCGACTGATCGAGCATCCGGTCAATCGTGGCATTTAGAAGATTCGCGTAGTCCTGAACGGGCATACAGTTCGAAGCCGGGGTACCGGATACCCGATACAGCCAGCCGGTCGTGTAAGGCGCCTCGTGGATTTGTTCGAGTTGCCCACGCAGAGACGGATTGCCGCCGTGAAAGATCCCGTCAACGACACAATAAATGTCACTGATCGCCTTGAAGCCCTCGATCCATCCGAGCACCGTGCCGGGCTTGACGGCTGCATTTGGTTCCACCTCAAAAGATTGATCGACCAAATCGCCGAGCATGCGGACGGCGAACTTGGAAAATCCCACGCGCCACATGCCGTTCGCTTCCGGCGCCAGCCAGTAATGAGAAGGGGAGTAAAGGGCTTCAGCCGGCAGATGCGTGGCGAAGTGGGAGCGCTTGAAAAAAAACGTTTTCGATTTGGCGTCTTCCATTCCCGTTTCCGGCACGTCAACGCCGTTGGAGCGTCATGGCAAGATGACAGATGGACAATCCTCGACTCGGCAACGGATCCGACCAAAAACCCAAACGCGCATGATTTACCTCGATCACAATGCTACGTCGCCGCTGTTGCCGGTGGCGCGCGCTGCGTGGCTCGACGCAGAAGACAAGTTTCCGGGTAACCCGTCGAGTCCGCACCGGTTGGGCGCGCGTGCAGATACTGTACTCGAAGAAGCGCGGCAACGGCTGGCAAAGATCCTTGGGTGCGCCGCGCCCGACATCGTTTGGACCAGCGGCGCGACAGAGTCGTGCAATAGCGTGCTGCAACACGTTGCGGCGGGCCTGACGCGTGAGTCGCCGGCCGAGGTTTGGGTAAGCGCGATTGAGCACCCGGCGGTATTGGAAAGCGCATGGCATGCAGTGGGAGCGCGGGTGCAGTTGCTCCCGGTGAGCGCGTCCGGCGTGGTGGATTTGATCGCTTTCGAACAGCGGCTCCAACATCCGCGGGAGCGCCCTGCGCTGGTTGCGTTGTTGGCGGCCAGCAATGAAACAGGCGTGCTTCAGCCGTGGACCGAGGTGCAGGCGCTCTGTGCGGCGCGGGGCATTCCTTTTTTCTGTGATGCCACGCAGTGGTGTGGCCGGTTGCCCGCGATCGGATTAGGGGCGTGCGCCTTCGTCGCGGGAAGTGCGCACAAGTTTGGGGGTCCGCGTGGCGTCGGGTTTCTCAAGTGTCCTGCGGGTGCCGCGCTACGACCGCTCTTCCGCGGTGGCAAACAGCAGGTGAGTCGGCGGGCCGGCACGGAGAATGTCGCCGGAATTCTCGCAATGATGGCGGCATTCGAATGGTGTGAGCAACGGATCGCGGCTGGCGGGGTCGAGCAGCAGCGCGGACGGCGCCAGCGGTTTGAGCAAGACCTGAAGGCCATTCTCCCCGGCGTCCGCATCAACGGCGCGGAGATCGATCGTCTATGGAACACGGTGAATGTGATTATGCCGGACGTGGATTGCCGGCAGCGCTGGGTTGTGAAACTCGACAAAGCGGGCTTCGCGGTTTCAACGGGTTCAGCCTGCGCCAGCGGTTCGGAGCACCCCTCGCATGTTCTGACCGCGATGGGTTTGAATCACCGTGAAGCCGCGCGTGCCTTGCGATTTAGCAGTGGCTGGCTCACAACCGAGTCTGAATGGAATTCACTGTTGCACGCCATCGAGCGTGTCCAGCACGAGCTGATGCCCGCAAACTCGCGGACCATTTCCGAATGAAGCGGCAGCCTAACTCCAGCTGGAAGGCGGCTCATCGCGGGAAATGAGTTTCTCACGCTCTCCTTCGCATCAGTCGACCCGCAATGTCCTCGGCGATCTCAGCCTGGCGCGTTTCGAAAACGCGCGAGTTGCTGCGGCGACTGCCTTGCTGCGGGAGCGCAACGTCCACGGCTGGTGGACGGGTGAACTGTCGTCGAGTGCGTTGTCCACGGCGACGGCCTTGACGGCGCTGACTCTGGTCGCGCGCACTGATTCCGTCGCGGCTAATCGGCTGCGCACTATCATTCGTCACGGATACGACTGGTTGAGGCAGAATCAGAACGCCGACGGTGGCTGGGGCGACACGACGCGGAGCTTTTCCAATATCAGCACCACGCTGCTGGTATGGGCGGCGTTTGGCGCGGCCGCTGAACGGCTCCCTGCCGCTGACCACTGCGTGGCTTCCGCGGAACGATGGCTCAACGCCGCTGCCGGTTCCCTTGAACCGTCGAGGCTCGTTCGCGCGATCGAGCAATCGTACGGCTCAGATCGTACCTTCTCGATTCCGATTCTCACGATGTGCGCATTGTGCGGCCGGCTCGGTTCGGGTCGCGAAGGGTGGCGACACGTGCGGCAGCTCCCCTTTGAAGTGGCGGCGCTTCCGCAACGCTGGTTTGGTGCGCTGAAGCTGCCCGTGGTTAGCTACGCGTTGCCGGCGCTAATCGCAATCGGTCAAGTGCGCCATGGAATGCTGCCCACTAAAAACCCGCTGCTGCGAGCCCTGCGCGACCGCTGTCGTCAGCGGACGTTGGCGAAACTCATCCAGTTACAGCCGGAGAATGGCGGCTTTCTCGAGGCGACACCCTTGACCAGCTTCGTCAGCATGAGTCTCACCGCCCTCGGCCTCGCTGACCACGTGGTCGTACGGCGTGCGGTGGACTTTTTGGAGGCTTCGGTGCGGACCGACGGCAGCTGGCCGATTGACAGTAATGTCTCGACCTGGGTGACAACGCTATCGGTCAACGCGCTGACCGCCGGGGCCACGAGCGCGGAGAATGTTCCGGCGGCAGTGACGGAAGAAGGAGGGAAAGAACCATGCGCGCGGTTTGATCCTGCGACAATCCGGGACTGGCTGCTCGGGCAGCAGGGTCGTATCGAACATCCTTATACGCTGGCTGCACCCGGAGGGTGGGCATGGACGGATTTGCCGGGCGGCGTACCGGATGCGGATGACACTGCGGGCGCGCTTCTGGCATTGCATCGACTGGATCCGAGCAACCTGCGCGTGCGCGACGCGGCGGAGGCGGGTGTCACCTGGCTGCTCAATCTGCAGAATCGTGATGGCGGCATTCCGACGTTTTGCCGCGGATGGGGTCGGTTGCCATTTGACCGCAGCAGCCCGGATCTCACGGCGCACGCGATTGCCGCCTTTGGCGTGTGGCGTCTGCATTTGTCCGGGTCGACGCAACGCCGGGTCGATGGCGCGATTGTACGCGCGACCGCGTTTCTCCAAAAACGGCAGCGCGCCGATGGTGCGTGGATCCCGCTTTGGTTTGGGCATCAGGAGGATGTCGCGGATGAAAATCCGCTTTACGGTACCGCGCGCGTGGTGATTGGGCTTTGCGAATTGGAAACGGCCGGCAACTCGGCCCTGATCGAGTCGATCGATCGTGCGGTCGATTGGCTGGTGGCGCAGCAGAAAGCGGACAACGGCTGGAGTGGTGCGGCGGGAGCGGCTTCCTCGATGGAAGAAACGGGCGTGGCGCTGCAGGCGCTCGTTGCCGCATGGCTGCGCAAGGAAGGTGACCCGCTCGCACAGTCTGTGCTCCGTTCGGCCGTTGCCCGGGGTGCGGGATGGCTCGTCACGGCGGTTGAGAACAAAGGCTGGCAGGTGCCAGCACCGATTGGTTTGTACTTCGCGAAACTTTGGTATTTCGAACGACTCTACCCGCTGATCTTCGCCAATGGGGCCCTCGCGCGGATCAGTCAGCTTCCGTGAACGTCGACGAGCAAGGGGGAGCTGGCTCGAAAGGAGGGTAGGTGGCTTTGAATTGGACCCTACACCCACGCGTTTCGGGCATTTGTTGGGTGTAAGTTCCCAAGCGGCGGAGCACAAAAAAGCTCCGATTCCATAAAATGCTGTATATGTATAGGAAGCGCTTCCGTCTCCGCTTGGCATGTCGATTGCAAAGGAAGTGTCGGATCCAAACTCAATCCAACCTCAACCTCCGATCCCTTCTTATGAATAAGCTCAATCGCATCCTGGCTCTTGCCGCTCTCGCTGTCGCCACGTCCGTTGGTTTGCACGCGCAAACGACGACGCCTCCGACGCCTCCCGCGCCGCCGGTAACTCCCGTGACTCCAGGGGTACCGCCACCGGCCCCCAAGATGGGCAAAGGTCCGAACGAGAATGCGTCGGCCAACGCCAAGGCGGTCCACGCGGTGATTCAGCAATTTCGTGAACAGCGCGATCAGTACCTCACCGAGCGCAAGGCGATGGTCGAGAAGCTGAAGACCGCCACGGCCGAGGAAAAGAAGGCCATCATGGAGCAGTTGCGGGAAGACAAGACCGCCCGCGAAGCGGACGAACGTTCGCTCGGCAAGCAGATCCGCGAGGAGCTCAAGAGCCTCCGCGGCGAACGCAAAGCTCCCACCAATTAACTTTCCGCGTGGCCGGACGCGGCCTCCCCGATAGAGACAAGGCAGGACAGAGTCGAAAGACTTTGTTCTGCCACTTTGCGTTCTCCTCCTCTCCTTCATGCTGCGATCTTATCGATGGGTTCTCGTTCTCCCGGTTTCGCTGGTATTGCTTTGTATGATACCGGCGCGTTCGACCGCATCGGACGCCGCCACTGCGGTTGAAACGGCCTCGTCCGGTCAGGCTCTGGCGGCCGCGGCATTGCCACCAGAGTTGCAGGCTGAACTCGACGCGTTGCAGTCCGCGAGCAGTTGGCACCTTTCGAATCAAGTGCGAGGATCGCTGGGGTGGCGGGACAACGTGCTGCTGTCGGCGTTTGCGCCGGTCGAGCGCAGTTTTGTTCGCGCCGAGCTGGAAAGTATTCTGATCCGACCGCTTCGGGAAACGTTGCAGGTTATCGCCTTTCTCAATGGCGACGTGCTCCGGTATTTTTCGCCCCCATCGGAGACCAGCGGAGAACAACAATGGTCACTGCACAGCGAACTCCGCTGGCAGGCGCTGCCATCGGGGCGGATGACGGTGAAGGGCGGTGGGTATTTTAGTGACACGGTGGTGGACCTGTCGGAGTCCGAAGTGCAGCGCGTGGTGGCGCCCACCCGCGTGCGGGGTGCATACGCGATTACGACCACGCAGATTGCCCTGCCGGGCCATCTGCGCTTTGATCCCGCGTTCCACGTGCGTCGGGTGGACTATCGCGAGTACGCGGGGGATTACGACGAGGTGCGCACCGGGGGGCGGCTTGAGTGGGGTCGCCCGCGTGGAGCGTGGGCGATCGGAATCGGTTGGTTTGATTTACGCCGCTTGTACGATCAGCGGATCCAATTTACCGCGGGGGGGCGGGCTTTGCCGGGCACTAAGTTGCGATTCCGCCAACGCGATGGCGATGCGCGCGTGCGTTTTTCGGCGGGGATGTGGTCGGTCGCAGCCACGGCCGGCCTGCTTGAGAATCGCGATGAAGCGTCGGGGTATTTCGATTACGACCGGGAGCGGGCGCGCCTGGAACTGGGTTGGGAAGGAGCGATCTGGCGCGTGAGTCTCGACGCTGAGGCGCGGCGGACGGAGTATCGCGTGCAGACCGTGGGAGCGGGAATCGCGCCACCGCCGCGGATCGCCGACGACTACGATCTGTTGCTGCGGACCGAACGGGATCTCGACGAACGCTGGACCCTGTTTGCCGAGCATCGGTGGGAGCGCAGTCGCGCGAACGAAGCCGACTTCTCCTATCGAGCGAACACGGTGCTCGCGGGCGTGCAGCGTAGTTTCTAGCGTTCGCTTCATGGTGTCTCCCCCTTCCAAGCCGCGCCGTATCGGCTTTGCGGTAACGCTTGCGACCTTCGCGATTTTTGGCGGCTTGGTGGTGGGCTTGACCTGGCAGATGCGCGGGCAGTTGCGTGGAGAAGTGTTGCGACGGGAAGCCGAGGCGATCCAGGCCGTGGCCGTGATGCAGCTCCAGATGGCGGAGGAACGCACCGGGGAGAATGACGGACCCGGAGACATGGAAACGCTCTTTGCCGCGGTGCTGGAATCGTCGCGGTTGCGCGGCGTGTTGGCCGTGCAACTTTTCGAGGCGAGCGGTGTCCTGTGGGCCGCGCTTCCTTCGACGGCAAGCGGGCCGGTGAACCGCTGGTGGTCATGCGAGCTGAAAAGTCCTCAGGGCCGGTTCGTGCCGAATGCCTCGTTGGAGGCCGTCCTTGGCTTCCCGGTTGAGGTCGGGGCGAAACCCACGCGGGTTCCGTTGATGGACCTCGCGGTGCCCTTAGCCGGTCCCGCGAATCACATTGGCGGCATCGCGCGCTATTGGATGGATGGTGCGCCCGTGGCCGCGGAGTTTGCGCGGTTGGATCGACGACTCGCGCTGCAGGCGGGCTCGGCGCTGATCGCCGGCACGCTGCTGATTGGCGGCGTGCTTGGGTGGGCGTTTTCCCGGCTGACGCTGGCCAATCGGCGGTTGCTGGAACAAAGCATGGATCTGAAACGCGCGAACGAGGAACTCGATTTCGCGGCGAAAACCGGTGCGCTCGGTGCCATCAGTGCACATCTGATCCACGGGTTGAAAAACCCGCTGGCTGGCTTGGAAGGCTTTGTGGCCGAGACGGCTGCCGCGGGCGACTCACCCGGTGGCGAGGCGTGCCGCGCGGCGGTCGAAACGACGCGACGGCTTCGCGCGCTCGTGAACGAGGTCGGCACGGTCTTGCGCGAGGAGAGCGGAGCGGCGTCGGACTACACCGTGCCGGTCGCGGAGCTCGTCCAAGATATCAGGATACGGTCGGTGCCCGTGGCTGAGCCGGCGGGAGTGACTTTGACCGCGGTCGCCGAGCCGAACTTGGAGATCAAGGCGCGCACGGCAAATCTTGTCGGGCTCGTCCTGGCGAACCTGATTACGAATGCGATTGAAGCCTCAGCATCGGGAGCGACAGTGGCGCTCGAAGCGCGCCGGGTCGGGGACAATGCCGAGTTCGTGGTGCGCGACGCCGGTGCCGGGCTGCCGCAAGCAGTGCAGGACGCCTTGTTTCGGCCAGTGCGGAGTCAGAAACGCGCGGGTGGCGGAGTGGGATTGGCGATTAGTCATCGGCTGGCAAAACACGCGGGTGGGGAACTTTCCCTCGTGCGCAGCAGTCCGGAAGGCACCTCGTTCCGACTCGTTGTTCCCGCGGTGAACGGGGCGTAAAGCAGCGGTAAACTTGGGAGTGGCGACTTGCCTCCGGCGAACCGACTGCATTGAACGGTCTCTTCTTTCTTGTGACGTTTTTCTTCGCCCCCAAATTCATCCACCGTCTCTCTCCCCGCGCGGCGATTCTCTTCGCACTGCTCCTTGCGACCGGAGCCACCCTGCTCGGTCAGGCGGATGGGGCGCAACGCTGGCCTTTTGCAACGCTCTCCACCAGTACTCCCGGCAATATTCTTTCATCGCCGGCCGCCGGCCCCGACGGGCGAATCTATATAGGTGTGCAAGTGGGCGCGGCGTCGAGTGCGGCGCCCTCAGGGCGACTCTATGCGGTGCAGCCGAACGGAACGGGCATCTTGTTGTTCACGGCACCCGACTGGATCGATT
>JBBQEG010000089.1:0-15689 GCA_038320495.1 Opitutales bacterium
CAGGACCAAGGGCTAACCGCCCGCGTTGTTCGCATCGCGAATAGCATCGTTTTCAATCGGGGAGAGGCCGTCGGATCACTGGAAGAGTCCTTGGGCCGCATCGGATACGCGGAAGTCCACCGGATGGCAGGCGCCGCGGTATTGCGCCAATTGTCGCCGATCGAGTTTAGTTTTTATCCCATTTCCAAAATCGAATTCAGTCGGAACTCGCTCCTGGTCGCCTTCCTCATGGAGGAAATCGGCGCGCACAGCGGAGCCAATCCGCAAGTTGCATACACCGCGGGACTGCTTCGCTCGATTGGCAAGCTTGTGATCGACACCGTCGCCCGGACTGACTTCAGCGGCCTGCAAGCTCCTCCCATCGGCGAAGAAGGCCTGCTGGCGTGGGAGCAGGATTTTTTTGGTATCACTCATCCTGAAGTCGCGTCCGCCGTGCTGCGGGCCTGGCGGTTTCCGGTCGAAGTATTCGTGCCGGTTCGCGACCATCTCCTGCACCGCCTGGCAGTGGATCCGCTCCCTTCGTGCAAAATGTTAAACTTGGCCGCAGCGACGGCCGACCAGCATGGGTGGGGACTGCCCGGCGAGAGCACTTATTGGGGCGCGGCGGAGGCGATCCGGGAGGAACTCGGTTTGAGTCCACCGGACCTCTCGGAAATGCTCAGGCGCGCTGAAGAGCAGTGCGAGCATGTCCTCAGCGCCGTGGGATGACGCCCCGACGAAGCCGACTAACGCGACGGGTTGAGGTGTGGGCGCACTCTCCCAGTTCGCTGAAGGCCTTGCCTCACGCCAGTCAGGCTCCGCGGCGTTAACGCTTGGAAAAAGAGACTTTCGCCTCATCGCCGCTTCGGGTCGTGATTTCCGGATGCACCGCGGAGGAAATTTAGAGTCGGGTGCGGGTGAAAACGTCGGAGCGACTTTCAGAATCCGCTAGGGGCAGCCCCGAGATAACCATTGAAGGCTGGAAGCAGCATGCGGTGGGCGAGACCTATCTCGGGCATTGACGCGGATTTTCCGCAATCGTTTGCTCCACCTCATGCGCGATTCCCAGCCGACTGACCCTCGCACCTGCTACAAACGTATCATCCTGAAGCTCTCCGGAGAGGTGCTTCGGGGCGGCAAGTCCGGCGATCCGATTGACGGCGCGACCCTCGATAAGATCTGTTCCCAAGTGAAGGAGATCTACGATCTCGGTGTGCAGGTGTGCGTCGTGATCGGCGGCGGCAACATCTTCCGCGGCCTGGCAGGCGAAAAGCGCGGCGTGGATCGGACGACCGGCGATTACATGGGTATGCTTGCGACGGTCATCAACGGCCTGGCGCTGATGGATTGCCTCGAAAAACTCGGCGTCGATACGCGCGTGCAATCCGCAATTCCGATGAACCAGATCGCCGAGCCGTTCATCCTCCGTCGCGCCATCCGTCACCTCGAGAAAAACCGCGTGGTCATCTTTGTCGCCGGCACGGGCAACCCGTATTTTTCCACGGATACTACCGCCGCCCTGCGCGCATCCGAAATGCACGCTGACATCATCATGAAAGCGACCAAGGTCGACGGGATCTACGATAAGGATCCGAAAAAACATCCCGACGCTGTCCGCTACGACCAAATCACCTTCATCGAAGCGCTCAAACAGAGGCTCAATGTCATGGATTCGACCGCCTTCTCGCTCTGCATGGATAACAACGTTCCAATTCTCGTTTTCGACCTCAATGACGAGCATGCCATCCGCAAGGCCATCTTCGGCGAGAAGATTGGCACTTTGGTGAAGAACTAAGAGGTAGGCTGAGAGTCGGGAATGGACGCTCAAGCGTTTAGGGTTAAGTTGCTGGCGGCTCGGATTTCGTCCGTCCGCATTATATCGCCGCCCGACTCGCTGCCTTCGGCTCTCAGTTACGGTGAACCGCCCTCATTAAAATTAGTTGAGTGAATCACTGGGAAGTTGATTATTAAGGACAACCGACCGAAGGCGTCCACACCGGCTCCGACGCGTTAGCTCAACTCTCAACTGCTCAACTCCACTCCCGACCCGCCTTGTCATGATCATCCATCCGCTCCTCACTGAAACGCTGGCTAAGATGAAGAAATCCGTGGACCACACGCTCCACGAGTTCAGCAGCATCCATACCGGCAAAGCCACGCCCACCATGGTGGAAAACGTGATGATCGAGGCCTACGGTTCCATGACGCCGCTCAAGCAAAACGCCGCGATCACCACGCCGGATGCCCGCCTCATCCAGATTCAGCCTTGGGATGCGAGCCTGATTAAATCCATCATCAAGGCCATCCAGGAGGCCAATCTCGGTTTCAACCCGGTCCCAGACGGGAAAGTCATTCGCATTCCATTGCCCGAAATGAGCCGCGAACGACGCCAGCAGTTCGTCAAAACCGCGCAGCAGCTTGCCGAACAGGGTCGCGTCAACATCCGCAATGTCAGGCGGGACGCGATCGAGGCAGGTAAAAAAGCCAAGCTCCCTGAAGACGAAACCAAGCGACTCGAAAAGGACATTCAGACGGCCACCGACAAGGCCATCGCCGAGATCAATACGCACCTCGCGCACAAGGAAAAGGATCTGCTGAACGTGTGAGGCCGCCTCGCCCGTTGGTCCAACGGTCTGAAGTCAGCGGTCACTGACCGATTCGGACCGCCGCCACGAATGACCTCCAAACCATCCGCTCTCACTCACGCGGTGCCGAAGCGTGTTGTCGTCAAGCTCGGCACCGGCGTGCTGACGTCTGGCGTGGGTCAGCTCGACACCGCGCGAATCGCCGCCGTTTGCGCTGAGCTCGCAGGGCTCCGCGCTCGCGGCACCGAGGTGATCGTGGTGTCGTCCGGTGCGGTCGGCCTCGGGATGGGCGCATTACGGTTGGGGAAGCGACCCCGGGAAGTTTCCAAAAAACAAGCCTGCGCCGCAGTCGGCCAGTCCCGACTCATGCAAACGTGGCAGGCCGGGTTCGAGACGCATGGGCTGACGGTTGCCCAGGTGCTGCTCACCCATGACGATCTGCGGGTGCGTTCACGCTATCTCGGCGTGCAGGAAACACTCCGCCAACTCATCGCCTATGGCACCATTCCGATCATTAACGAGAACGACACGGTCAGCGCCGCCGAGATCAAATTTGGTGACAACGATACGCTTTCCGCGATGGTCGCCAGTCTGACTCAGGCGCAGTACCTCGTGATCCTGTCGACGGCGCCCGGGCTCATCGATATGAAGGGCACAGGGAAAATCGTGCCGGTCGTCGCGAAGATCACGCCCGAAATCGAAGCGATGGCGGGCGGCACCACGAGCGAAACGGCCGTGGGCGGGATGATTTCAAAAATCACTGCCGCCAAACTCGCCACGCGCGCCGGATGTGGAGTGTTTATCGCGAGCGGCTCCGAACCCACCATTCTCGAGCGCCTGTTCTCCGGCCGTGGCCCCGGCACTTTTTTCGTCCCCAGCGGCCTGCCGATGGAAGCAAAGAAGCGCTGGCTGGCCTACTTTCAGCGCCCGGTCGGAACGGTCTTCGTCAATGCGTGCGCGGTTCCCGTCCTGCGGGAGAAAGGCCGCAGCCTGCTCGCCGTCGGCGTAACCGGAGCCAAAGGAGATTTCGCCGCGGGCGACATCGTCAATATCGCCGGCCCCGAACTGACGCCCTTCGCGCGCGGCAAGGTCGCCTTCGGCAGTGAGGAAATTTCCGCCATCGCGGGCAAACACGGCGAAGAGGTGGCGGCGCTGTACCCCGCGCGCAAACGCCTCGAGGTCGTCCATCGCAACGAGCTGGTGCTCTTGTAGCGGCGCCGGTCCGCACTCACTCCTCCTCGACCGGTACGACGTTCGCGCCGTCCCGCATGATACTAACTTCGGCGGTTCAGATCAGCCACGGATGACACCGATGGCACGGATCCAGAGAATTGTAGAACAAGGAGCACCTGACTGCCATTTACCCGCAAGGTGAAGGGCCCGAAATACAGAATGCCTTGGTAGTCTGTGTCCATCGGTGGAATCTGTGGATCCAACTGCGATTTGCAGGATGATTGGAACCGAATTCTGCCCGCCCCTGTCCGCCCGCCGCTCTCACCCGTCTGCTGCGCGCACCCTGGCTCAGCGCCAGTCGTAACGCACGCGATAAGTGATCACTTTTTCCGAGTCGGCCGGGACCGTCACGTTGAACTCGATCGTCTGCGCATCCTTCTTCACGAACTCGTCCGACTGCTGCAAAATCCGCCAGTTGCTCCAACGGTAAAGGTGTTCCACCACGCGCACGGTGATCGGCTCGGCCTTGCGGTTGCGGACTTTGATCTCAAAAGCCTCCTCCGCGTAGTCCTGTCGGTTTTGGCCAACGAAGTCGGTGCGTATCCGCTCACCCACGACATCGAACGCATCGCCGGTTTTCACCCGGATCAGTTCGTTTCGCGCCGTGTGATCGAGCTCCGTTTCGCCCGTGAATTCGATCCGTTGATCCGCCTCGTCCTGCCGATAAAAACGCATGCGGCCCTTGGGCAACGGCAAGCCGAGTTTGTTGGCTTCGGTGTTTCTAAACTCACGCATGACCGAGACCTTGTTGTTGCTCTGCGTCCCGTAACCGGGATCACGCATCTGGCCGCCATGATAGACGCTGAACATCGCCGCCCCATCGTAGACATAGATTACCGGCGCCTTCACCCCCGTCGCCCGCATGAACTCCACTTGCTTCGTCTCGCGATCGCGTAACGTCAGTGCGCGCGGCAGGGAATAGAGGTGGAACTCATCGAACGCCTTTTCCGTGACCTGGCCCATTTCCGACATGTCCATCGCCATCGCCGCCCGCATCATCTCCGGGCGCGGACGCTTCGCCACGATCTTGGCAACATCACCGGCCATCAATTTCACCGCCGCCGCGTCGAAGGCTTTGCCGCTGTTGTTCACCACCGTCACCCAGCCCACCACATCGAGCGTGTCTCCCTTTTCCGGCGCGATCAGATTGTAAGCCGCATGCCAACTCATCCCGCCGGTGATGTAGCTCAACTGGGACTCGAATTTCGCCGGCTGCGACGCCGCAAGTTTCCACGTCAAGGTCGGCTTTAAAATCCCATCTCCCGCCAGCGCCGGAAACAAAGGCTCGCCGGGCAGCGAGAACCGCAACTTTCCGTCCACCTCAATGATCGGCGAAACCTGCCCGCCGCCGGGATTGTAACCGCTGCGGACGACTTTTCCGCGTACGGTGTACTCCTTCGCATCCTGATCACGGACGAGAAAATCGAGTTCCTTCCCTTCGTTCAGCGCCAGGAGCGCGCCTTGCGACATCACGTCGGCGCGATAACTCTGTTCGAGCACGCGCAGTTGCACGCGCCCGGTGGGATCACGCAACACCACGGAATCGGGCTCCAGCATCGCGGTCGCACCGGTAAAGGTGACGCTATTTTCGCCGGCCTTCAGATCGAGCGGGACGCTTTCACGCACGACCGCGAAGTCTTGGTTGTAAATGGTCAGCGCCGGCTGAGCCGAGCCGATACTACCGGCCACGACGACGCCAAGAGATGAAAAGAAGCACCGTAGGTTCATAGTTGAAAGTTACAGATGTAGGACTCACGAACCAGCCGCCAGTTTCTTAGAATATCAGGTTCTTAGGCGCTCGGCATGTTTACTCCCTATCGCGTCGACGGCTTCTAAAACGGGCGCCATCACCCTCACCAAGCGCCTCGCATTCGCGGGGCATCTGACTTTTCCTTTGCGCCGGTTGCGCCTTCTTGCGGCCATCTTTCCTTCGTTTTATCGCCCTTCATGGAATACGTCCTCGATCCCTCGTCCGCACCGCACGGCATTCCTCCGATCGATTTCCGTGCGTCGCTCAATGACGAGCAGTTCGCGGCCGTCACCGCGGAACCCGGGCCGCTCCTCGTGCTCGCCGGCGCCGGGTCAGGCAAAACGCGCACCCTCACCTACCGTGTCGCGTACCTGCTTTCCAAAGGCGTCCGGCCCGGTGAGATCCTGTTACTCACGTTCACGAACAAGGCGGCGAAGGAAATGCTCGGCCGGGTCCACGAACTCACCGGCGTCGAGCCCACCCGCTTTTGGGGAGGCACGTTCCACAGCATCGGACATCGCGCACTGCGCATGCACGGCGAGGCGATCGGCCTGCCGCGTTCGTTCACCATTCTTGACGCCGAAGAGTCGGAAGGCGTGCTCCGCGATGCCGTCGAGCACGCGGACAAAACTTTCTTCAAGGACAAGACCCATCCGCGGGCAGGTCCGCTGCACTCAATCATTTCGATGGCGCGCAACACCCAGCTTTCAATCGACGAAACCATCCGCCGCTTCTTCCCGCAGCACGAAGGAATCATTGAGCGGGTGCCGCTCTTCGCCCGCAAATACGCCGAAAAGAAGACCGAAGCGCGGGTCTTCGATTATGACGATCTACTCGAGCACTGGCTCGATCTGCTGAAGAAATCGCCTGAGACGGCGGCCTACTACGCGCAACGGTTTCGCCATGTCTTGGTTGACGAGTACCAGGACACGAACGTCCTGCAGTCGCAGATCGTCGATCTCATCGGCTCGCACCACAAGGTAATGGCCGTCGGCGACGACGCGCAGTGCATCTACACGTGGCGCGGCGCCAACGTGGAAAACATTCTCACGTTTCCCGATCGTCATCCCGGCACCGTCATTCACCGGATCGAGACGAACTATCGGTCCACCCCGCAAATTCTGGCGCTCGCGAACGGCGTGTTGCTTGCGCAACCGAAAGGCCGCGCCTTCGAAAAGGAACTCCGGCCGCATCGTGCGAATTCGGAAAAGCCGTACCTCGTCCAAGCCATGGACGGACGTGAGCAGGCGCAGTTTATCATTCAACGCATTCGAGGCCTCGTCGACGAGGGCTGCTCGCTGAGCGACATCGCGATTCTGTATCGCGCTCATTTCCAGGCCCTCGATATTCAACTCGAGCTCGCCCGGGTGCAGATCCCGTATCAGATCACGAGCGGGGTGCGCTTCTTTGAACAGGCGCATATCCGCGATCTCGTGGCGCTGCTGCGCTTTGTTTACAACCCGAGCGACACCGCCGCATGGAAACGCATCGCGATCCTGCTGCCGAAAGTCGGCGACAAGAACGCGACCAAGCTTCACTCCGCCGCCGCCGATCACGCGCGTTTGATGCAGCAGGATTTTATCGAAGCCCTCGCCACCGATGACGTCGCTTCGCGCGTGCCGAAGGACGCGAAGGAAGAATGGCCGCGTTTCGTGGCCTCGCTTCAGCAGGTGAAGGACATCATGCGCACCATGAAGCCGCACAACGCGATCGAGGTCGCGATCGACGGCTGGTACGGCGATTATCTGAAGGGTGCATTCGCCAATTACATTTCGCGGCTCGATGACCTGAAATCGATGATCGGGTTCGCGTCCCGGTTTGAAGACATGCAGGATTTGCTCGCGCAGATCATGCTGCTGAACAGCGAAACCAGCGACCGTTCGGCCGATCCCAACGCGGACGCCTTGCGCCTCACCACGGTCCACCAGGCGAAAGGACTCGAGTTCGCCGCGGTTTTCATGATCAGCCTCGCGGACGGCATGTTTCCGCTGCGCCGCGCAATCGAGGCCAACGATGTCGAAGAGGAGCGGCGATTGTTCTACGTCGCCGTCACCCGTGCGCGCGACGAGCTCTACCTGTGTTATCCCAAGGTGAACACCAAGGGCGGTCCCGCCATGCTGCTCTCACCCAGCCGGTTTCTTCAGGAGCTGTCGCCCGAGCTGTATCAACCGCTGCGAATCAAGCGGAACTACGGCTGGTAACGCATGCCTCCGCGCGAAAAAATTCTCGTCGCAATGTCCGGCGGCGTCGACAGCTCCGTCGCCGCCTTCCTGCTCCAGCAACAAGGCTACGACATCGTCGGCGCCTATATGAAAAACTGGATTAACGAAGACGAGGTCATTGGTCACTGTCCGTGGGAACAGGATATCACGGATGCCCGCGCCGTCGCGGAACACCTCGGCGTCGAGTTTCACGTCGTCAACCTGATGCAGAACTACCGCGAGCGCGTGGTCGCGTATCTACTGGATGGTTACGCCCGCGGCCTGACGCCCAACCCGGATATCATGTGCAATCGGGAAATCAAGTTTGGTGTGTTTCTCGACTGGGCCCGGGAGCACGGCTTCGACGCCGTGGCCACGGGTCACTACGCCCGACGTATGGCGCTCGCCCCGCCGGCCGCCGATCCCAAGACGGCGGTGGCCGCTCGATCACCCGAGTTCGCACTGCTGGAGGGCGCGGATAAAAACAAGGATCAGTCCTACTTCCTCGCGCTGCTGTCACAAACCCAGTTGCAAGCCGCGCGTTTTCCCATCGGGCATTTGCCGAAACCGGAACTCCGTTCCATCGCGCGCGCGGCCAAGCTGCCGACCGCAGAGAAGAAGGACAGCCAGGGCATCTGTTTTATTGGCGAAGTGAAGATGCAGGATTTCCTGAGAACCTATGTCCCGGACGCGCCGGGGCCGATCATCCGCGCCACAGACGGACGCGAGCTTGGCACGCATCGCGGACTGCATTTCTATACGCTCGGCCAGCGCAAGGGCATCGGCATTCCGTCCAACACCGATCATCAAGCCTATGTGGTGGTGGGAAAACGTGCCGCCGATCGTGTCCTCCTGGTCGCCTTCGATGGTCCGGACGCCCCCGGCTTATATCAAACAGAAGTGCGCGTGCACGCCCTCAGTTGGAACAGCGAGCCGATCACGACGCCTCGACGGCTCGAAGGCCGCGTGCGCTACCGCGATCCGCGGGTGGCGGTCGAGTTTTATCCGGACGAACCCAGTTGCGAGGCAGCAACGACTGCCGCAGGTGCGTTGATTCGCTTTGATGTTCCCCAACGCGGACTTGCCAGCGGGCAGATCATTGCCTTCTACGAAGGCGAAAGGCTCCTGGGAGGCGGAGTCTACGTCTGACCAACGCTCCTACTTGAGCGTCGTGAACGCGAGGCTCACCGCAAAGCCCAGGAAGACCACGCCCAAGGCTCGGTCGATCCAGTGTCCGTGTCGCAAGAATCGCCGGCGCACCGGTCCACGTGTGAATAAAACGGATACAAGGGAAAACCAGGCCATCGTCGCGAGCGCCATCCAGAGGCCGTAAAGCGACTGCACCAGCTTGGGCGTCTGCGGACTCACGATCATCGCAAACAGCGAAATGAAAAACAGGGTCGCTTTGGGATTCAGCGCGTTGGTCAGAAAGCCGACCACGAAAGCCCCCCGTTGCGCAATCGAGCCAGAAACGTTGCCGGCATCAATCGTGGTGGCCGACGCCGTGGAATCACGCGGCCGCGACCGGAGCGACTGGACCCCGAGCCACGCAATATAAGCGGCACCCGCGAATTTCAGGACGTTGAACCAGGTTTCCGAACTCCGCAGCAGCAGCCCAATGCCGAGCAGCGAATAGCTCACGTGCAGCAAAATAGCCGCTCCGATTCCGAGGCTCGTCCAGATCGCGGTGCGCCGCCCTTGCGCAAGGCTTTGTCGCACTACAATCGCGAAGTCCGGCCCCGGGCTCGCCACGGCAAGCAAATGAGCGAGGGCCACCTGCGTGAACTCGAGCCAGTAGTCATGCATGGTGACGCGGCTGTATTACGCGCCGGCGGCGCCCAGCCAACGGCACCGGCCGACAATTCCGACCGTTGCTAGTTTCCACCAAGTCCAGCGCGTCTTCATCGCCCGCACATACCGGGACGAGCGGCGCGCGGCGTCAACGCCGCCCGTTCAGATCATGTCCGGCGGCACGTTGGCGATCGCTTCTTCGAGCGTCGTGAAGCCGTCCTTCACCTTGAGCAAACTGTCCTGGTGGAGCGTCTTCATTCCGCCGCGCATCGCGATCTTCTTCAGTTCGGCCGCTTCGATCTCCTTGTTGATGCCTTCCACGAGTTCCTCGTTGGTCACCATCAACTCGTGAATGCCGATCCGCCCTTTGTATCCACTTCCCCCGCACTTCGGGCAGCCTTTGGGATGGGATTTGAAAATCGGACCGCTCCAGCCCAGCGCCTTCTCCAAAAGTTCCTGCTCCCGGCCCTGCGGTTCGACTTGCGTGCGGCATTGTTTGCATACCCGCCGCACGAGCCGCTGGGCACAAACGCACAACAGCGACGACGACACCATGAAGGGCTCGACGCCCATCTCGGTTAGACGCGCGATGGTCGTCGGCGCATCGTTCGTGTGCAGGGTCGAAATCAGCAAATGACCCGTGAGTGCCGCTTCGACCGCAATTCCGGCGGTCTCCTTGTCGCGAATTTCTCCGACAAGAATGATGTCAGGATCTTGCCGGAGAAACGATCGCAACGCCGCTGCAAACGTCAGCCCGATCTGGCGATGCATCTGCATCTGATTCAATCCGGGAAGCGTGTACTCAATCGGATCTTCCGCGGTGCGGATCACGATGTCGGGCGTATTCACTTCGTTGAGTGCCGAATACAGCGTCATCGACTTTCCGGAACCGGTCGGTCCGCAATGCAAAATCATCCCGTACGGCTGGCGGATGCAGTCCCGGTACTTGG
The DNA here is from genome assembly GCA_038320495.1 of Opitutales bacterium. Taxonomy (GTDB): domain Bacteria; phylum Verrucomicrobiota; class Verrucomicrobiia; order Opitutales; family Opitutaceae; genus ER46. The sequence continues at coordinate 10,490 of JBBQEG010000089.1, forward strand.
CGAGATTCTCCTCGGAAAAGCCGAGCGCCGGCAACGGAAGCGTCGTCTTCTGTTTATCGAGAATACGCATCACGATGCCCTCACCGTGATTCAGCGGAGCCGTCGAAACCCGCAAATCGAGATCGATGTTCTTCCGGGTGTATTGCTTGAAAACAATGCGTCCGTCCTGCGGCAACCGGCGCTCCGAGATGTCCAGGTTGCACATGATCTTCAGACGTGCGACGAGAGCCGGGCCCACTTTCTTCGGCAGTCGCAGCTTCTCGTGACACACGCCGTCGATCCGGTTGCGGACAATGATCTCTTTCTCCTGCGGCTCGATGTGGATGTCGCTCGTGCCGGAAAAAAATGCTTCCTCAATAATTCGATTCGCCAGCTGGATGATCGGGCCGGACTCCTCGCTGACGTCCTCGTCCTTCATCTCCGGCTCGGCCTCGGCGGCGTATTCCTGTCCAATCTTCAGTACGACATCCTCGAAACCCGCGACGGTTTCCTGCGGCTTCGCAAACTTGTCCTTCAGGTCCTTTTCGCGCGCGAGCATCCGAATGACCGGTTTGCCCGTCATCTCCTGAATCTTGGTCGGAAGCGTGACTTCGAACGGATTGGCGAAGGCCACCAAGAGCATGTCACCGACCTGGCCAATCGGTAACACCAGGTGCTCCTGACAGAACCCCTGCGGAATGCGCTCGAACGTCTGTGGAGTGACCCGGAAGCGGGCCACGTTGCAGGGCGACAGATTCAACGCCCGCGCCTTGGCGACGAGGCACTGGAAAGCGGTGACTTTATAGTCGTCCTGAAGCAGTTTATCGAGTGCGTCGCCACTGAGATCGTCCGAGCGCGAGACCAACGCGCTGCGCTGCTCCGCATCCAAGCGGCCCATGTCCACCAACTTGGTGACAATCTGAAGCTGAATTTTTCCGAGCGGCATGGCGAATTAATGAGCGACGGCGGCGCCCGCATGAGTCGTGAGGGAGGGATCTCCACTCAACGCTTCCAGGTAGTCGGCAATCGCCTCAAGCGTCGCTCCGAACCACAGGATGTGGCCACCCAGCACTTTTTCCCAGTGGGCTCGCACCGCCGGGCTCAGGTAATATGCCGTCGCAATAAAGGTGAACTCCTCTTCGCGATCGAACGGAACCGACCACGTCGCCCAACAGGCTGCGACATCGAGCTGCTTCCGGGTTTCTTCCGGTACTTCGTAGTCACGCAAATCAACCAGCCCAACTCCCTCGGACTCCACGATATGGTGCAAAACGTCATCCTCTTTCAGGACTTTCATGTCGTAGGCGAGGATCCCAAGTACCGTCACCCGCCGTAACTGATCGCTTGATACCGCCTCAATCAACTTTTCGTTGGCCGCTTCCAAGTCCTCTATCTTCACTAAGTTATGCTCAACGAGCTGCGCGCCCAACAGACGGTTGGCGCGCATCATCAGAGGACGATGTTCTTTCGACATGCGTCCCACTATCGGCTCACGCGGCTTCTACACGCGACGCTTTTTCCATTCGGCGGAATTTTGCCACCCGTTTTAACAACTCTTTTTTGAGTCTTTCCAACCCTGTTCCTGAGAGGCAGGAGATCTCCGCGACATCGACAGTTTTATACCGGGATTTGAACTTTTTCAGGTAGGCCGCCGCTTCCGGAATATCCATTTTGTTGGCGACCACCAAGCGCGGCTTCTTGAGCAGCGACTTGTCGTAGAGCTCCAACTCACGCAACAGATGCCGGTAGTCTTCGCGCGGATCGCGCGCATCCGTCGCGGCCATATCGATCATGAAGATCAGCAAGGCACAGCGTTCGATGTGCCGGAGGAAACGATGACCCAGCCCGCGGTTCTCGTGCGCTCCCTCGATCAATCCCGGTACGTCCGCGATCAGCAGACGTTTGTCGCCCTTGACCACATCGGGATACTCAATGACGCCGATTTGCGGATGGAGGGTGGTAAAGGGATACGCGGCCGTCTTGGGACGAGCCTTGGTGATTCGAGTCGTGAGCGATGACTTCCCGGCATTCGGAAAGCCGACCAGACCCACGTCTGCAATACTCTTGAGTACCAAACGATAGGAACCCGCTTCTCCCGGGTGGCCGGCATTGGCGCGCTTGGGCGCTCGATTGGTGGACGTCTTGAAATGCGTGTTACCCCAGCCGCCATTGCCGCCCTTGCAGAGCACGATCTGCTCACCATCGGCGACGATTTCCGCCACGGGCTTGTCGGTCGCGAGATCGATCACGATCGTGCCCAGTGGCATCCGAAGAACGCAGGGTTTACCGTCACGACCGTGACAATCGGCCCCTTGCCCGTGTTCGCCGCGCTCGCCCTTCCAGTGCGGCTGATACTTGTAGTCGACCAGATTATTGGTGTTCACGTCGCCCAGCAGGACGACGTCGCCACCGCGACCGCCATCGCCACCATTGGGCCCACCCCATGGCTCGTATTTTTCACGACGAAAACTGATACAACCCCGGCCGCCATCACCGGCGGTGAGCTTTACGGTACATTCATCAACAAACATGGGCCCACGATGCAGAAGGCGCGACGTTTGCCAAGGGGAGTGAATTCAGATCAGTCAAACCCCGCGGTTTCAGCCTCCCCAACATCCGGTGAGTCCCACCCGACCGACCCATTCCTGCAAATGTTAGATCAGGATCTTGATCCCTTTGCGCAGATAAGTGGGCACATCGAGATCCTGGCCATCGAAGAGATTACGATCGGTCTTCTCGAAGTGACCGCGGGTTTCCACTTCGCCAAAGCCAAACTCTTCCTGCGCCACGGGCTGGGCCGTGATGTCCTTGGAATCGCCCACGCGGCCCAATGCTAGTTCAAGCTCAGACCCGCGCGGCTGTTTGCCCATCGTCGCGGTCGCGACAGGAAGAGCAACATCTCCGCGAGGAGCCGCAATCACCGACTGGCCCGGCGCCGGTGCGCGGCCCCGAGGCTGCGCCGCCACGACAGTCCGGCGTGAGGGAATGCCGCGACCACCCATGTCGCTCGTCCCCACGATACACACTTCGACGCGACCGGGCATGTCTTCGTCGATCACCGCTCCCATGATAATATGGGAATCCCGCCCGAATTGATCGGTGATGGCGGTCATTAACTCATTCACCTTGGGCAACGTCAGGTCCGCGCCACCTAGAATATTCACCAGCAGCCGGTCGGCCTTGCGCGAGAATTCCGGCGTATGCAGCAAAGGACAGAGCTTCAGGCTCGCGATCGCATCCGGGACCGCGTTCTCCCCTGAACCCTCGCCTAACCCAAAGAGCGTTTTCCCACCCCGGTGCTGAAACGCCTGCCGCAGGGCGGCAAAGTCGAGATTGATCAGGCCGGTCTTGAAGAGCATCGCCCAAATCGATTTCACGCCGCGCCCGATCCACTCATCGGCCCGCGCAAACGAATCAAGCACGGTCTCGTTGTCAGCTGCTTCCTGCAGCAGGACGTCATTCGGCAACGGAATCACCGCATCGCAAACGGCGCGCAGCGCCCGCAATCCTTCCTCGGCCTGCTTGAGTCGACGCCCCCCTTCAAAGCTGAACGGCATCGTGACAAACGCGATCACGAGCGCACCCGTTTCGGCCGCGATTTCCGCCACCACCGGCGAAGCACCACTGCCGGTCCCGCCACCCATGCCAGTGACGAGAAACACGAGGTCACAGTCCTTCACGACCGCCGCCACCTTTTCCCGATCAGCCTCCGCCGCTTCGCGTCCCAGATCGGGGTCCCCTCCCGCGCCGAGACCGCGGGTGACGCTCATGCCAATCAGGACCTTGTCCTGCACCGGCGAACTCGAGAGCGCCTGATAATCCGTGTTGATCACGGCCATTTGCAGCCGCTCGAGATTCTCCATCTTCAACCGGTCGACCGCGTTCGAGCCGGCGCCACCCACACCAACCAGTTTGATCGCGATACTGCGATCAGTGAGCAAGGAGTGCTCAAGGGGAAGTTCGTTCAAATTCATGGCCGTCGGTTCAGGCGTTGGCAAAAAGACGTTTCATTCCCGTTAGGAAACCGCCACTCCGCCGAGGCGGCGCGGCTTTCTCGGCCTGCGAACTCACTCCATAATATAACAAGCCCAGGGCGGTATGATAACCCGGGTCGCGCATCGCCTCACTGACCCAGGTCGGCGCCTCACCGAGATGTGCAGGCACACCAAAAATGCGCGCCGCCGCATCAGCAATCCCCGGCAACTTCGCGGTGCCGCCGGTGAGCACGACCCCGGACGCACACGCTTCCGGAGAAAACGCATTGCCCAACTTCGTCTTCACCACGTCCAAGAGTTCCCAGGTTCGCGCCGAGGTAATCTGCTCGATCGCCTGCTGCGGGAACTGCCGGTCGCCAATCGCAAAATTACCATCAAGCCAGACTTTCTGGGCCCGATCCTTGGTTTGGATGCTCGCCCGGCCGTAACGCAGTTTCAATTTCTCCGCCTGACCCTCCGTGAGACGCAGACCAATACTAAGATCGTTGGTCAGATGCGTGCCGCCCACCGGCACCACACCCGTCGTATGCGGAGCACCGTCGCGATAGAGTACAAAATCCGTCGTGCCCGCGCCGATATCAACGGCCAGCACCCCATGTTGCCGCTCCTCGGCCGTGGTCACCATATGGCCCGAGGCCAGGCTCGCCAACACCAGTTCGCGGACCTCGAGATTGAAGCCGCGGATCACATGGATGTTATCCGCCAGCCGCTGTTCCTGCCCGTGCACGGTCCAGTACCCCACATCGAGCCGCTGACCGACGAGGTTTTCGGGATTGCCCGGGATCAAGCGGCCATCCACCCGAAACGGCCGCCGGATATTATGCACCACCATCCGACCACTCGGCAGCTCCTTTGCCTTCGCCAATTCACAGACCGTCCGAACATCGCCCGCGTCAATCAGGTTGTCGGAAGACTTCACGTTAACCGCCGCTTCATTATAGAAGCCTTCAAGATGCCCGCCGGTCTGCGCGAGAAACACCAGATCGACCCGTTCCCCCGCGTCGCGCTCCGCCTGTTGCAGCGCACTGTGCGTCGATTCGCTGGCGGCCTTGTAATCGACCACCGTGCCTTTGATCACCCCGCGCGAGGAACACTCCCCGCGACCGATGATGGCGAGTTCACGCCCAGTGTATTCACCGATAAGTACGGTGATTTTGGAGGTGCCGATCTCGACGGCGCCGATGAAGGTGGTTCTAGAGCTCACGTTGTTTCTTCGAAGGTGGAAA
>JBBQEG010000090.1:0-15488 GCA_038320495.1 Opitutales bacterium
ATCAGGCCGTTCCGACGACCAATCATAAATACTTCATAGAGCAACTTCAGCAGCTCCGTGAATTCCTTCTTTCCGGGAGACTTGCCGAACAAAGCCGCCTTCATCTTATGGATAATCTCCATCAGGACATGACCCGGACTCGCGATCACCAGCACCCCGGCGGCCACTCCCAAAATGACGACGAACTCCGACAAATGGAGCAGAATAATGGGATTACCCCCGGCCAGCATAAAGCCGCCGATGGTCGATGCCATCACGATCGCTGCACCAATAAGAATCAGCATGACATTACAAAGATTATAGCCTCGCGCCCGGGAGCGCAGACAAGCTGACGCATCCGCGCCTGCGAACGTGCATCCGGACTCAAAAGCCTCCCCGTGCCTGAAGTGCCCGAGGACATCAGCACGTTACTCACCGATTCCTCGCGCGCTGCATCCACCCGCGCAGACCCAAAATGGTCTGGGCGTGAATCTGGCAGATGCGCGACTCGGTCAGGCCGAAAACAACGGCAATTTCCGCGAGGCGCAAATTTTCGAAATAGTACATGGCAAGGATTCTCTTCGGTATATCGGGCAACTCCGCGATACGTTGAGTGAGAAGTTGCAGCAGTTCGGCCTTTTCCATGTGATCACGCCCGGTGCGGTCGGATTCATCCGCCAGCAATTCATGCAGCGACGCTCCGCCGCCCTCTTCGTTATCAGCGTTCTGGTCGATCGCGATAAATGTAACGGGCTTCGCTTCTTCGACCCACTTCTCGTACTCCTTTTGCGTGAGACCCAGCGCCGCACAGACTTCCGAATCGGCCGCCGCGCGTCCGAACTTCTGCTCCACGTCGAGGATCGCGGCTTTGAGCTTGCGCGAGCGGGCACGGGCCCGGCGCGGGCACCAGTCCATCCGGCGCAACTCATCGAGAATTGCGCCACGAATGCGCATCGAGGCATAACTCGCAAACGTATTGCCCTGATTCGGATCAAACCGGCGCACGGCCGCAATCAAGCCGGTCACGCCGACACTATAAAGATCATCGGCGTCAACATGCGCGGGCACGTTGAGCTTGATCCGGTCGACCACATTGCGGACGAGCGGAAGATAACGCACGATGAGATCCTTCTCATCGACGGGAGCCGCGGGTGCGACTCCCTGATAGGCGCGCCAGGCATTGGCCGTCGCCGTCGTGGTGGAGGTGGTTTCCAGCGCAGGACTGGGGGCAGTTTCGGTGTTCATGGAGGGTGATTATTTTGTCTTTGCGGTCGCGGCGGCAGCGGCAGCAGTGGCCGCAGCAGTCGCTGCGTTACGGGCTAGAATGGTTTCGCGGATACCGCCCACGAGGACGGTCCAGAACCAGCGGAAGAGAAGTGCTCCGACGAGGCAGCCGGCGGCGCCATCGAAAAGGATGCGGTCGGCTTGGTGGCCAGCCCAGTAGCTGCCGAGTCCAGCAAGGACGAACCCCGAGAATCCGCCGGCGAGAAAGATGAACTTCATGACCGTTGGGGGGCCAGCCGCCCGTATCCAGAACTTGGATCCATCACGACCGCGGTACCGCGGAAGGAACGACTCTGGGTGATCGGAGCGACGGGTTTCATGACGCTTCCTCCGGCAGGGTCCGGCGGACGATGGCGCCGGGAACATCTTCTTCGCAATCGCCGGTCAGGGAAGGGCCGGTGGCGAGGAACAAAGGCTCGAGTTCTTCGTCGAACAAATAATCCCACAGCTTCCCCCACTGCGGAACCTCGTCCAAATGGGTGAACACCAGGTGCGTTGCGCCCAGATCGCGGCCGGCCGAATAGGCGTTACGCAACGAGGCCCGATCATAGGCCGCATTGAGTACGAGCACCCGTTCATTGATTCGCTCCCGATCGAGAAAATCGGCGAGCTGCGCGTTGTCGGCGGGACGCCGGGGCGACAGCCCCGGGAGATCAAAATACACAAAGCCACCGGAGATCGCCGCCTGCGTTTCACACGGAAAATGCGCCAGCGGTACACCCAAGGCCTCACTGAACACAGGCAACGGTCCGAGGGGGTTGGGACGGTCGAATTCGACACTGACCACGTGCCCAAGCCGGGAGCGGCGAAAGACTTCCTGCGCGAGCCATTTGCACAGCGCCGTCGTGCGCCCTACTCCGGCGGCACCGAGAAAAGCCGCCCGACTCAAAGGGGGGCGAGCCGTGCGGGTTTCCACGTGGGATCGAAGCAGACGCGAGGTCTCGGCCAGCGCCCGATGCAGCGGGAGACTATTCAGCTCATTCCAATTCGGCCCCGTTTGCAGCCGACTCAATGCGGTCTCCGTGATGCCGGAGCGTCGCAGCAAACCGCTCAATCCGAGGGCCGACGGCAAAGGCGTTAGCCGCCCCCGCGACTCGGGCGGAACAATCGCATCGCGAGGAGCGTCCGACTCTGGAACCGCCGGCTCCGCTGAGACCGCTGCGAGCCCGACTGAAGTGATCGATCGTCCGGCAACCGGAGGCGCATCGACTTGCGCGATGACTTCCAGACGCGGCGAACCAAAGAATTTCTTCAGTCCAGTGCTTTCGACCGCGCGCACGGACAAGACTCGCGCCTGCGGACCTAAGCGCTCGCGGATGAGCCCGACCGCCTCGGCGGCGGTCTTCACCGTGAACTTATAGGTGCCAGGGGCAAAATGTTGGCCGGATGACATGGCTGAAATGGGTCGAGCGATGAATGAGCAGCAGGGGCAAACGGCCTCAGGCGGCGGCTTTCAGGGGAACGTCCACGCGGGCGAGATTGGCGGGGGAAGTGATAATCCCCGCGTTCTCAATTTCAGTGGCGGCCGGCAACTCCTGATAAGCCAGCACGGCAACCCGTGGGAACGAGGACTCGAAGAAGCGTTTCAGCGGCAGACGGATCTCCGAGGAGACGACAATCACCGCGGGCTGTCCCTGCTGGACCATCTCGGCGGTGAGCCGCGTGATCTGATCCAGGACATGACGACCGGTGGTCGGATCCAGACTGAGACCTACATCCGTCGGAGAGCGGTGCACCTTGGACGAAAGCCACTGCTCCAGCCGCGGATCAAGGGTCACGGCGCGAACCACGCCGGGCCGGCACTCGTATTCAGGAACAAAGTACAGCCCCAGACGCCGCCGGACCAGTTCGCTCAGATCATCGGGATTCTTGGAAAGCGAAGCAAAGTCGGCGATGCCCTCGAGAATGAGCGGCTGATTGAGAATCGGAACATTCTCCCGCAGCAGATTCTGCAACACGCGCTGGATGATGCCGAGCGTCACCAAGTCCGGCAGCAGTTCAGCAATCAAGGCCGGCTGCGACTGCTTCAGGTGATCGACGATCGACTGAACCTCCTGGCGGCCGAGCAGATGATGCGCGCTGACCTTGAGGGTCTCGGAAAGGTGCGTGATCAACACAGAGGCGGGATCCACCACGGTGAAGCCATTTAGCTCGGCGGTCGTCTTTTCCCCTTCGTCGATCCACGTCGCGTCGAGATTGAAGACGGGCTCGCGGGTCGGCACCCCCTTCAGACGTACTTTACTGCCGGATACGTTCATCGCGAGCCAGCGTCCGGGCATCAGCTGTCCGCGTGCGACCTGGCGGCCCCGGAGGAGGAAACGATAATCGTTGGGCTCGAGCTCGAGATTGTCGCGCACCGAGACAGGCGGAACGACGATGCCCTTTTCCCGGGCGAGGCCTTTGCGCACCCCGGTCACCCGTCCGAGTAGCTCCCCACCGGAACGCGCGTCAGCCAGGCCAAGCAGCCCGTAGCCGATCTCAATCGCAAAAATATCCACTTCGATGAGCTTGCGCACATCCTCCGGCATTCCTGGCGTGGGCGCGGCGCCGCCGGCGGTTGCACCGTTTGCCGCTTTGGCAGGCTTGGCCGACGCCACCGCGGGTTTGTCACTCGCCGTTTCGCCGCCGGCCGACAAACCGGTTTTGTCTTCCTGCTGCTGCAACGTTTTGCCGAGATACGCGGCCAACGCGGCGAGGCCGAAGAAAGGAACGACCGGCATCCCGGGCATGAGCCCAAACGCGGCCAGCATTCCGGCCGAAATCTTCATCGCGCGTGGATAGCGAAACAACTGCCCGGCCAGTTGAGTGCCGAGGTTCGAATTGTCCGAGGCCCGGGTAACCAGCAAACCGGCGCCAACCGAGAGGATCAGGGCTGGAATCTGAGACACCAGGCCATCTCCGATGGAAAGCAGGGTGAACTTCTGAAGCGACTCCGCCATCGACAAGTCCATCTGCAGGACGCCGATCGCAAAACCACCCACGACATTCACGAGCGTGATAATGATACCCGCGATCGCATCGCCGCGCACGAACTTCGACGCTCCGTCCATCGCGCCGTAGAAATCGGCCTCCTTCTGCACTTTGACCCGTCGCGCCGTGGCGGTGACTTCGTCGATGATCCCGGCGTTGAGCTCGGCATCGATCGCCATCTGCTTACCGGGGAGCGCATCCAGCGTGAAGCGGGCACTGACCTCGGCGATACGTCCGGCACCTTTCGTGATGACGACAAAGTTGATCACGACCAGGATCAGGAACACCACCGCACCGACGATGTAGTTCCCCTGAATGACGAAGTGACCAAACGCTTCGATGACTTCGCCGCCGTAGCCATGCACGAGCACCTGACGCGTCGTGCTGATATTGAGCGCGAGTCGAAAGAGAGTGAGAGCCAGCAGGAGAGTCGGGAAACTGGAGAACTCCGGTGGATCTTTGACGTACGTGATCGCGAGAAGAACCAGGAGCGAAAGTCCGATGTTCAGCGCCAGAAACGTATCCAGTAAAAACGCCGGAATCGGCAGGATCAGCAACAGGACGGTAATGAACAGCCCCCCGGTGAAGATCAGGTCGGCGCGTTTCAGCAACGCGGAGATGGGATTGTTGGCCGCGGGATCCATGGCTTAGACCGATCCCTCCAGCCGACGCGCCTTGAGGCGGTGAAAGTAGTACCGATGCGTGCGATAAACGACGGCGAGAATTTCCGCGACCGCCTGATAAAGGTCCGACGGGATCGTCGTCCCGACTTTGCCGAGCGCAAAAAGCATCCGGGCCACCGGCTTGTTTTCCACCGTGGGCACACCGTTTTCCGCAGCAATGGCCTTGATGCGCTGCGCAAACCGATTCTCGCCCTTGGCTAAGATCACGGGAGCCTGGTCGACGCCGCGCTCATATTTCAAGGCAACCGCATAATGGGTGGGGTTGGTAACGACCACATCCGCGGTCGCCACGGCCGAGAGCATTTGCTTCTGCATCAAGCGGCGAGCCATCCGGCGCATGGCCGCTTTCGTATTCATGTCACCCTCCCCTTGCTTGCGCTCGTCCTTGATCTCCTGACGCGTCATCATCATCTCCCGCGCCGTCTTAAACTTTTCGTATCCATAACTGATCGCGGCCACGATACTCAGGGCCAGCAGCAGGCGGGTGAGAAATAGCATGGTGGCCCGGTTGAGAAACTGCCCGAGATACGCGGCCTCCACCGGAGCGGAAAAGAGCGGATCATAGATCAGCCCCTTGGCGCCGAACCAGAGGGCCGACCCAATTGCCACCAGTTTCAGAATATCAATTCCTCCCCGAGCAAACACCGACTTCGAAAACACCCGGCCAAAGCCGGCCACCGGATCGAGTTTCTCAAACCGTACCGCCGCCGCCTTGGGCGAAAGCCGGAAGCCACTTTGCACTCCGTTCGCCAGTAACACCGCTCCAATCACCGCGACCAAAACCGGCGCAAGCGCATTGCTGTAAACCGTCATCGCTTCCCCGAGCTGTACCGCCACGGTGTCCCGCTCGACGGTCATCGTCGTAAAGCGCGTAAAAATAACTCCGGCGTAATCGGCGACCGCGCGTGAGACCGTCCCCGCCGTCAAAGCGAACACGCCTAAAACCGCCGCGATCGGGAACATCACCGTCAGTTCATGCGACTTCGCAAACTGACCACGCTCCATCGACTCGGAGAGGCGCTTCTCCGTGGGCTGCTCGGTTTTTTGTTCCTGATCTTGTTCCGCCATGGCTGTGTAGCCATGTTTAGCAACGCCAGTGCCAAGCGGATGTTTGCCAATTTTAGTCGCTCATAGTGAGAGATTTAAATATGTTCAAAATCATGCGGATCGGATGCGATTTTACTTTTGATCCGAATGCCGTCGCGAACGGCAAATATTGCCCAGCCGGTTTTCGGCCCGCCTCCGCGCAGCCTTCCACGGCGGCAGCGCTGGCCCTCGGCGGCGCCTCACGAACCGCTCGCGTCCCTCATTTAATCGGCAACAACTGCAACATCCGTAATGGAGTGTCGCCAAACTCGATATAAAGATAACGCGCGATGAGCCCACCAGCCCCGGTGAGCAGCGCAAATCCGATCAAAGCGCGCGCTGAAAAGCTCACGATGAAGACATTCATCTTCGGCACCGCCCGTCCCAAGACAGAGAACGAGAGGGTCACGAGAAAATTCATCGCGATGAAGGGCGCCGCCATGCGGAGTCCCAACTCCAGCACGTGCGCAGTCGCACGTATCAAGGAGTCAACTACGCCACCGTCGAACGCAGCGGCACCCGCGGCGGCGAATTGAAAACTTCGCGCAAACGCCGACAGCACTCCGTGATGCGCGCCAAAGAGGAAGAACAACAACACAGCAAACGCCGACAGCAGCGCTGCGAGAGGCTCGCTGGTAGGATCAGGCGCACCGATTCCCGGAGTTGCCATGATTCCGATTTCCGTCGAGATGATACGCCCCGCCATCTCCACCGCCGCAAAGGCGAGTCGGATCACAAAGCCGAGCGCCAGTCCCAGCACGATCTCCATCGCAACCGCCGGCACCAGGTCCCATAAACCGGTCGGCATTGGCGCCGCCGGAATGATGCCCGCGAGCAGGGTGGCCAAGCCGACACCGAAACCGATGCGCACCGTAACTGGAATCGGACGACCGGCGAGCAACGGGAGTTGCAGGATGAACCCGGTCGACCGGAACAGCACCATCATCCAGGCGAAAAGATAATCGACGCTCATGGGCGCACGCGAAGGAGAGGAACGATTCGCAGGAGATCCGGGAGAGCGGTGCCGGAGCAGGCCCGCGCGGTCGGTGACGAGCCTGCGACCTGCAGCTTAGACTCCCAACCCGCCCATCCGGGTAATAATCGTGATCGTAAACTCGGAGAGCGAGCGAAGCAGCCACGGCGTGAGCACGAGCATCAGTCCGGCCAACGCCAGCAATTTTGGAACGAATGTGAGCGTTTGCTCCTGCATGCTGGTCACCGATTGGATCAAACTCGAGGCCAGCCCCACCACCAAGGCCGCGCCGAGAAACGGCGCCACCACGTAGAGTGCGAACACCACGGTTGACTTGAAAAGATCGATGGCGAGGTCGGGATTCATAACAGCGCGAGAAACTCAGGCACCAAAACTCTGGACGAGCGAGCGCACCACCAAATGCCAACCGTCCACGAGCACGAACAGGAGGAGCTTCAAAGGCAGCGAAACGGTCACCGGCGGCATCATCATCATGCCGAGCGCCATCAACACCGATGACACGAGAAAGTCGATGACGAGAAACGGAAGGAACAGCAGAAAACCCATCTGAAATGCGGTCTGTAGTTCGCTGATGACAAACGCCGGAACGACCACCCGCATGGGTAGGTCCCTCACGGCGGTCGGTCCATAGCCGCCGAGTTGCAGAAAGTACTCCACGTCACGCGTGCGAGTTTGTTTCAACATGAACTGCTTCAACGGCACCGTGGCTTTTTCGATCGCTTCCACCGAGGTGATCGCGCCGTCGAGATATGGCCGCACCGCCTCGGCGTGCACGCGATCGAAGACGGGACCCATGAGGAAAAACGTGAGGAAAAGAGAAAGGCCGACGACGATTTGATTCGAGGGCGCACTGGGTGTCCCAAGCGCGGTGCGCACAAATCCCAGGACAATCACAATCCGGGTGAAGCTGGTCATCAGCAGCACGATCGACGGCGCCACGGACAGCAGCGTCATGATCACCACGATCTGCAGCGCCACGCTGACTTCTCCCCGCTCACCTGTCCCCTCCAAGCCGATATTCAATCGAAACGGAGTGCCCGGAGCGGCGGCATTCGCCGATCCGGAGGGCGAGGAGAGTGCCGAAGCGGAGCCCGAGGGCGGTGGCCCACCCGACTGGCCGACCAGGACATTATCGGCGGCGGACGCAGCCGGGCTGGGAGCCAACTGCGCAGGCGCACTTCCCACAAAGCCCAGACTTAGGAGCAGCATCGCGGCAATCCACCTCCAGGGCGGAAACCCGCCGGAGCCACGGACGTATCCAGAATTTAATTGCGCGACGTTCATTCGGGCGACTTTCCCCGTGCCGCACCGACGCCGCCGTCCAACGGCGAAAGCAAGTCGATGCGTCCAGGACACACGCCGAGCAAAAATTTCTTACCTTCGTAGGAAGCCACGACGAGAAACTGGCGATTCCCCAACGAACGCGTTTCGTCGATCGCGAGTGCACGCATGTCCCGGCCGACGGGCTGGCCGCGACGATTCCGCCAAACCATCCAACCGCCGGCTCCTGCGAGCGCGAGTCCGAGGAAAAGTGACATCGAATGCAGCGTCCCACCCGCCGTTGCCGCCGGTGCCGTGGCGGAGCTCCCGCTGCCCGGGAAAATCACCTGATTCTCATCGGCGGCGCGAGCTCCGGCCACCAGCACGAGCGCCACGCCAAGGGCGAGACGACGGCACCACTGGATGCGCCGCAACCTGCCATGAGTTGGAGCGCTCATTGCTTCGCGCTGCCGACAAGTTCTGTAATCTTAATCCCAAAGTTGTCTTCAACGACGACCACCTCGCCATAAGCCACGAGCTTGTCGTTGACAAATAACCCAACCGGGTCGCTGGCATGCTGGGTGAGTTGCACGATGGAGCCCGGAGAAAGCTCGAGCACGTCGCGCATCGGCAGGAGCACCGAGCCGAGTTGCACGGTGACCTTCACCTTCACATCGAGCACGATATCAAGAGACTTTTCGTCCGTCATATTTGCCATGGGGAAATTCTTCGCTCGGAAGCTTGCGGGTGAGTTGAACGGCAACCCGGTCACTATTGAGACCGACGCTGCCGATAAATTTAGGAGTGCCGTTCAGCAGCACGATCGTTTCGGAACAAATCGAAGGCTGCATCTCGATCACATCACCCACGCGGAGGCTGGTGATTTCGCGCACGGAAAGTTCAAAGGCCTGCCACTCCGCCCGCACGGGGACGGCGATTCGATCGTAGGCCGGATGCCATTCGGCGCGTTTGACGACGGGCGTGACCTCGGAGTCCTTTTGACGCCGGGCCTGCATGCGCTTCACCACCGGCTCAATGGTATAATACGGAACTCCGATCTGAATCTGTTCCGAGCAATCGCCGAAATTGCATTCGAGCGTCATCCCCAGCATAATCGCATCGCGGGCCGACGTCTGCAGGAAGCGACCGTTGTTTTCGTGGCCAATGATCTGCGGGCGGAGCTCCTCTTCCGTTTTCCACTGCGCGCACCACTCCTCGAGCAAAATCACGATCACGTCCTCGATCAGTGCGACTTCAATCTCGGTGAGATAACGTTCCGCCTTCACGGAATGGCCCCGACCTCCCAGCAATCGGTCCGCGATCGTCAACGCCAGCCGGGGATTGATATCGAGAATACCCACGCCGAGCAACGGCTCGACTTTAAACAAGCTGATATGCGTCGGATTCGGCAGCGACTCGGTGAACTTGGAATAAGTGACGGTCGTCAACTTCGCCATTTTCAGCCCAAACTCCATCCGGAGATAGAGCGATAAACGGGCACTCAAATAGCGGATGAAATCCTCGTGCAGCAGACGCAGCCGGCGCAACTCCGCCTCGGACAAAAAGGCGGGGTTACGGAAATCATACGCCTCGATCTTCGGCGCCGTGACATCGGCCGAACCACCCAATACTCCACCTGCCTTCGGCGCCGACGATTCGGCGGTCTGCGCGAGAATGCGGTCGATCTCGGATTGATCGAGAAAGTCCGTGGCCGGAGGGCTTGAGTCGTCTGCCATGACAAACCTTATTGAATAACGAAGTCGGAGAAATACACCTGATCAGCGACCCGTCGGCCCACCGCCTGATTATAGGCGGAAACCAGCTTCTCACGAATGATGTTCTTCGCTCCCGGCTCCTCGAGATCCGCGAGGGTGAGCGAGGACAAGACATTGAGCGTCACGTCGGTCAGCTTTGGCTTCGCACCGTCGAAAATGGCTTTAATATTGGCGTCCGCGCCGGTGACGATGAAACTGGTTTTAAGATAGCGAGTGCCCATGGTGCCGGCGAGGTTCACAACCACGTTTTGGAATTCGTAGCTGGGGCCGCCATCCTTCGCCTCTTTGCCATCCTTCCCTTTGACGGGCACCGGTGCAGGTGCATGTTCGACGGGCTGAGCCCCCGCCGCTGCCATTTTCTTCTGCAGTCGCGGAACGAGGACGAACTCGATGGTGGCCCACGTGGCCACCGGGGCGAGTATCAGCGCAGCAATGACAGGCATCCAGGACTTGGCGCCACCACCACTGGCCGCGGGCGCGGCCGCTGCGGCCGGCGCCTCGGCCCCGTCGGACTTGGCACCACCTTTGGCGGCGGGATCAGCTTTGGAGGGAGTTGACATGAGCGAGTGGGACGAACGAGAGATTGCCGGCGGAAGAACCAGAGTAGCGCGGAGGCGGAACGCACCGCTCCGCCACCGCCCTGAATCCTCAGCCCGCGAGGCTTAGCGCTTCAGATTAACGATGTCTTCCAGCACGGAATCGGACACCGTGATCAGCCGGGAACCTGCCTGAAAACTGCGCTGGGTCGTGATGAGGTTGGCGAACTGATCCGTGAGATCCACATTCGATAGTTCCAACGTGCCCGCCTGAATATTGCCGAGACCGTTAGCACCGGGATCGTTTTCTCCCGTGACCTTCAAATCCGAGGTCCCGGCCGTGGCACCCACCGCGCCGGCCGCGATCATGCCAGAAAAAAGATTGTTTCCTTCCTTCACCAGCGCCGATGGATCGTTGAAGGTTTGAAGCAGGACGCGGCCGGTATTGGCCGAGCTGCCATCTGAATAAAACTCCACCACTTTGCCGCCCCGATCAATCGTCACGGACTGCAATTGCGTGCCGACCGGAGGAGTCCCGAGCGCCACGTCGCCGACGGTGCCGAGCGCGGCGCCCGTCGCTCCCTGCACCCGCAGGCCTTGCGGATTGACCAGGAAGCCCTGATCGGTCCAGCGGAAGTCGCCCGAACGCGTGGCAAACTCGCTGCCATCGACCGCATTTCGCACGTGGAAAAAACCCGACCCGGAGACACCCAGATCCGTGTCGCGGCCGGTGGTCGCCAGTGAACCTTGCGAGAAATTTGTCGCCACTCCCGACAACGCCACACCCGTTCCAACGCCGATCGAAGGCGTATTGGCGGTTCCGGCGCCGGACGGGGAAGAACGTTGAAGAATATTGCTGAAGCTATCAGCGTATTTGGCCTGCGAGGACTTGAAGCCCGTCGTATTCACATTGGCGATATTATTGCCAATGACTTCGAGGCCTTTCATGAAAGTCCGCAGGGCGCTGACGCCGCTGCCCATTGTGCCGATGAGTGACATGGTAGTTGTGCTGGGTTCGAGGATTAAGCTCCACCGGTATTGACCGGCTCCGGAGCAGAAAGATTAGCTTTGCCTGGCTCCACCCGGAGCACGGCGGAAAGCCCGTACGTAAATTCACCGACCGCCAGGCGCGGCGTGCCATTGATCATTTCAATGGCGGAGACCGGTCCTGAAACAATTCCGCCTTCGCCGTCCGAGACCATCACATGGTGACCCAGGTACGAATTCGCGGTCGCGAGCTTTTGCTCCGACCGCATTTGGGTTAGTTCCGCCGTCATCACATTCGACTGCTCGAGCGAGGAGAACTGCGCCATCTGGGCGATAAACGCGGTATCCTCCATCGGCTTCATCGGATCCTGCACCTGGAACTGCACGGCGAGCAGTTTGAAGAAATCATCCTTGCCCAGACTCTTCTGGGGTACGCGGGAAGGTGCGGCCGAAGCGTCATCAATTCCTGGATACGACGCCGCGGACGGGGAGGAAATGTTGGTTACAGTGGACATGGAAATCAGGCGAAGTGATGAAGGTGCTGGGAGGTGCCGGACGGAAACGGAACCATGCGCGGTGCGGGAATCCCGGCCGCTGGTTGCCCGGCGCGGTTGCGACCGTCCGCGGCCGGATCACGGACATTCAGCGCCTCGCGCGACTCGCGCTCCTGCTGCCGTTCCTGCTGTCGCGACGAAGCATCGCTGAAAGAATCGTTCCGTGCCGGCGTGTCGGCGCCCGTAATGGTCGGAGGCGCCAAATGAAACGCCCGGCCTTCTCCTCCACTCGCCACCGCTTCCCATTCATGGGCCAAGGCAACGCGCAGATCCGAGGATTCCGTGCGGAATGTCGTCCGCACTTCCCCACCCTGCAATTCCACGCGTACCGCCAGTTTGGCCCCACCTACGGTAAAGTCCAAGTCCACCGAGCGCTGTTCACGCGAAGCCACCCTGTCGGCCGCATCCAACACCGTATCCACGGCTTCATGGGCACTGCTCACGGTTGGTTTGGGAAGGGACGTTTGCTCGATGATCTCTCCAGCCTCGGCGACCACCGTCACGATCTCGCCCTGGTGATGGGAGGGAGCGTGCGGTTGAGCGCTGTTCGTGAACGAGACCATGGGGGAATGTGGGTTAGCAACGGCAGTGCCAAGAGAGTTAACCGTTTCTGCAACATCCTTGGGTTGTGCGGGTAGAAAAGTTTTATCCGCCACGTTATCGAACCGTTTGGAATCGACCCGGGAAACCAGATCCGTCTCGGCAAATTTTGCCTGCTGGCCGCGGGATGGATCGACGCGGGGTTTAATCCGCTCCGTCTCGCTCGAGTTGAGGGCGGACCTCGCCTCCGCTATGGCCAGTCCGTTTGCACCCGTTCCGGAATCGTTGCGAAACACCCGGCCCGGCGCTATATCACGGGCATGTCCGTCTTCGGAAGTCACCGCGGCCGGCACGTGATTCACCGGGCCACGTCCGCCGAAAATCCTGGCAATGCCAAAACTGTCCGCAGCGAGAGGCGTATCCTCATTAACAATACTGGCGACGCCGTCCGCCAATACCGGCTTTGGCTCGGGCCTTGGTGACGCAGAACGCGCGAGTCCGGAGTTTACCTCAGGGGACGCGACCGCGATAATCCCTCCCTGCGGTTCCGATCCAAACCCTAAGGGAGCCCGACGAGATGCGGTCATCGCTGCATCAAACGGTGGCGTCTCCTCGGCCTGATTCGAACGACCCTCATCGATCACCAGCGGGAACACCGCGGATGAGGTTACAAAGGCGGAAAGATCCTCCGAGGTCTGCGCTCCGATGGACGATTTCAATGGCGGAGCCGACAGGATCGCGACGGGGAGTGACTCCGTCGGGGTCGGGATGATCGCGGCAAGCACGGCGGCTTGCGCCGCCGAGTCGTCGCCCGGTCCGGATTTGTTGACCGGCTCGGAGGGCGGGCGGGCGATCCGGGGGGCATCGCCCTCCTTGGGATCTTTTGCAGCGGACGAAGCTGATCCCGAGCGAGCCGAAACACGTGATGCCAATCCGGATACATTCGGATGCTCGATCGCGGGACTGGGCCGAAAGGTGCCAGGAAAGTTACCCAACGCGCTTGGGTCGGCAGGTGCCGGCAAAACCGGCGCAACCGGACCGGCGCCTTTCGGAGCGGTCGCGATGGGCGCGGAAGTTGCGGGCTGCAGCTCGGCAAAGAGCTGTTCAAAACCCGCGACGACCGGTTCGCCCCCGGGAGAAGCCGAAGGCCCACCGAGCGGGGAATTGGACGTCGCGCTCGGGAAAAGCAGCGCGGCGAGCGAGGGATCAGCGGAGGAAGAGGACAGAGGAAGTTGCATGTGACTTCACCGTCCTTGGTGAATAACCGGGTCGATCCGTGACCCGGGGGAGGAATGATCAAATCGGGTTGGCTTTGGACGCCTTCATCAGCCGGAGCTTTTCGGAGAGCATGGCGGCGCGTTGCGCAAGGGAGTTGTCGGGTTCGCCGGGACGGCTCATCTCTTCAAAAATGGGCCCGATGACATCGGCTTTCATCAGGGACAGAATTTTCACCGCGGTGACGTCCTCCATTTCGCGAAGAATGGCCACGGCGGCGCGGGGAGTAAGATTTGTATAGGCGGCGGCCAGACCGCGGATGTTTTTGCTCTCGTCCGCGGAGATTTCGATGATCCGGGATTCGATTTGAGTGCGCAGCACTTCGACATCGGCCCGGAGCTTCGCAAATTCCTTCTCCTCGGCTGCCACTCGGGCGGCGCGTTGCTCGAGCAGTTCAGCCCGCTTGGCCAGACGCGCGCGCTCTTCCTTCAATTCGCTCGAAAGGTTCTCCATTTCGATGGTCCAGAAATCCCAGCCCTTGCGCTGCAACTCCTCCGGCTCCACCCCGTGCTTCTTGGGCGCGGGCTGTTGTTCAAGCATTGCGCTCAGCGGGCCCCAACTCAGGCCCACGCCCATACCGACACTCAGCATGACACTGAGGCACGCCACCACGACGGGATTTTGTAGCTTCGAGATCATGTCTTAAAGGGAGAGGTGCGCATGGCCTGGCGGCTCGCAAACTCGTCGGACTCCACCTGCTCCGCGTGGGCGACCTCCTCGCGGTGACGGCCACGGGCCTTTTCCTCGAGTCGGCGAACGACCTCGAGCTGACGATGCGCGGCGAGGTATTCGGCACGCCGCTGCTCCATCACCGCGCGGGCCGCGAGCATGGTCTGTTCCGACTCGGCCTCGGCTCTGCATTCCTGCCGGTAGGCAAACAACGCCTGCGATTCGTCCGCCGCAGAAAAGGAGCCATGGCGACCCGCGGCGAGGGCTGCCTCGATGCCCGCAACTTGCGCCCGTTTTTGGGCCAGCTCATCCTGGGTTTTGGTGTAGGCCTGCACCGCGTGGGCAAACCCTTCCTTGGCGCGAACCTCACGGTGCGCTCGCAGGACGGCCACAGGGCGAAGGGCAAACCGAAAACGTTTCATCCGATGATTTTTTTTAAATGAGCGAAGGTCTGCGGCCGCGCCGTGTATTCATCCGTCGACTGGCGGAGAAATCCCCGCAGCGGCTCATGCAGCATGATCGCATGGTCAAGGGCCGTGTTCGCCCCTTTGGTGTAGGCTCCGATGGAGACCAAGTCCTCGTTCTTCTTATACAGCGCGAGGTACTCCCGCGCGCGGCCGACCAGTGTTACCTCGTCGGGGGCACAAATATCACGCGTGAGCCGACTGACGCTCTCCAGCACATCGATGGCGGGATAATGATTGAAATGCGCCAGCTGGCGCGAAAGCACAATGTGGCCGTCGAGAATCCCTCGCACCGCATCCGCCACGGGCTCGTTCATGTCATCGCCTTCCACGAGCACGGTATAAAGCGCGGTGATGGCCCCCTGCTCTCCGGCACCGGCCCGCTCGAGCAGTCGCGGCAGCAACGCGAACACCGACGGCGTGTATCCGCGC
>JBBQEG010000091.1:0-15454 GCA_038320495.1 Opitutales bacterium
CGGTTGCCCTTCATTAAGTCCCGTTCGACTTGCATGTCTTAACCACGCCGCCAGCGTTCATTCTGAGCCAGGATCAAACTCTCCGAAAAGAGTTCAAAAACCTAGTGATTCATGAACTACTACTTACTTTTGCAGCTACAGAATTTTACTCCCATAACCGACTTCTTGAATTGTTGATTGGGGGTCCCAATCAATCGCACAAAGTAAATTTCAAAGAGCTCCCACGAAGGGAAACTTTCAGCGTTATATAGTCGTTCCGATGTTGGATTTCGCACTTCTGCGAGACCCAAACTAACGAGCTTTTTGCCTCCTTCAGTACCGCTCACCTCTCCGTTTCCGGGGGTCAGTGCACTGTCGGGATGGAGACCATGTAACACGCGCGGCGTGCATCAAGATTTTTCTTAGGGAAAATGCGAAAGTTATAATTAGTCGTTGAATCACAACAAATAAAGTTTTCATCGAGCAATTCGATCCGAGCTAATAATCTGCCTGAAAACGCCCTCTCGCCGCGCTCAATTATCGTCTAGATTCTCATTGTCAGCGACATATGTAAAGGCTGGGATCAGGGCTCCTTCTCCCGACGGCAGAGAGAAATAATGAAGAACGGGTTCCCTTGCTCATAAAGCCCTAAATGCAAAGGACTAACTCTCTATTGCCGGGCCTCATTCCCCGAGCCTTCGTTGGAGGCGGCGATGCTCCAAAGGGAGCTTCTTTCTCGCCGTCGGCGGCTTACGAAGCGCGTGAGCGGAATTTACCCACTGGGTGCGGTCCAAAACCGTAGCCGATCGACGAAACACCGTACCCGTTGGGGAAGCTAGAGCTGCGCGCTCTCCCTGCTGCTGATCGATTCCAAGTCGCCACCGCGCAGGTATCAAGCGCCGCTTCAGTGGCGCGCGGGCTGCAATTCGCTGATCTGAATTCGATGCTCGATTCGGGTCTTACCAGCGAGGTCTACGATCCTCAATGTGATCAGCGGATCGGACGCTCCCCAATCAATATGCATGTGGCCAACATTCACGTCATGATAGGTCTGCGCGTGCGCGCGGTACTTATTCGCCGTCGGCGTGCCACGCTTGTGCAACTCAGTCAGCGAACTCGCCGTTAGATCGTAGAGCGGGTAGCCGAGCGGACCTTCCATCCGGGAAAGCTCACACCAATGCCGGTCTCCGCTAAGAAACAGCACGCCATTCGCCTTGGTCTCCTTCAGCACCTCGAGCATGCGTTCCTTCTCATGCGGCAGATTCGCCCACGCCTCACCTCCGGAAAATTCTGAGACAAACTGGATGCTGCTCACCACCACCCGCAGTTCGGCTGGTTGGGTGAGTTGATCCTTGAGCCAGCGCCATTGCGCCTCCCCCAGCATTGTGGACGACCGGTCCTGACTCGGAATATAGGGACCGCCCAAGAGACGCTTACGCGGATCCGGCTCCCGCTTGAGCGGCCCGCGAAAAGAGCGGGTGTCGAGGAGAATAACTTGGACGCGCTTACCCAAGGGACCAAATAAATGGGCATCATAAACGCCTTCGCGGCTGCGACGAGGCGAGTCGGCCGGCTCATCCAGCCAGCGCAGAAATTCCTCCTTGGATTTTCGCACTTTGGGGTAGTTCGCACCGCCGTCGTTGACCCCCAGGTCGTGATCATCCCAAGTGGCTAGGACCGGCACTCGCTGACGCAACTCACGAAAGAAGCGGCTGGTTTTAAGCGCGTCATACTTCGACCGCATCACGGCCATATCTTCGGTATCGGCGTAGATGTTGTCCCCCATCATGAGGAAGAGATCCATCGGCAACGTGAGTGTCCTCGCCAACATCGGATGGTCCACGGTTCGGATACACGAACCAAACGCGATATCCTGTACAACCTCCGCGCCGCGCAAGGGAAGAAGGGCGCCGGCGAACACGCCGATAGAATGAAGAAAAATCCAGAAGCTTTTCATCGCGGAGGAGACTTATGTGCCGGGGTATGGGGTAGCAGCCAATCAGATCAGATGGCGACCCACGATAAATGATGACGGCACTCCTGGACCGCAAGCGGGAGCGATTCCCGAAAGGTGAAGTCGGCATCTGGCGGAAAACGTCGCTCGAAAGCCCGCCCTCGACATTTCGATCATCCCGGTCCGGCTCCGAAAGCGCTTATCGCGAGCGACTCAGCAGCGAGGTTGCGATGAATAACCACGACCCTCCTTCCTTTTCCTTAAGTGGAATAAGGATTCCGGCACAATGGAAATCGAGCGCTCCGCACGGTCTGCGGTTGATGCCTTCGAAAAGAGCGTCGTATGTGACGCATCGTCCACCCTTCCGCGGGTGATACCCATCCCGTAACGGCAATGTCCCGACTTAACTTTCAGCTCGAAAAAGAATCCATCGGATCCGGCGCCCGCGCCGCCCGCTTCCAAACCCTCCACGGGGAGGTGCAGACGCCGCTCTTCATGCCCGTCGGCACGCAAGCCACCGTTAAAGGCCAGACGATTCATACTCTTAAAGCCACCGGAGCCCGTATCCTCCTGGCCAATACTTATCATCTCCTCCTCCGTCCAGGCCCGGACGTTTTTAGAAAAGTTGGAGGCATTCATCGGTTCATGAACTGGGACGGACCGGTGCTCACCGATTCCGGCGGCTTCCAGATTTTTTCCCTGCCCACCTCGCGACGCATGAACGAAGACGGGGCGCGTTTTCAGAGTTACGTCGACGGTGAGGTCCACCTCCTCTCGCCCGAAACCAGCATCGAGATGCAGAAGGCGATCGGCAGCGACATCATGATGGTACTCGACCAGTGCATTCCCTCCACCGCGCCTTACGCGCAGGCCGAGGCTGCCATGGAGCTCACTCATCGCTGGGCGAAGCGCTCGCTCGCGGCGCGGGGCGACTCGCCTCAGGCTCTCTTCGGAATCGTCCAGGGAGCATGTCACCATGCGCTGCGTAAAAAGAGCGCGGAATTTCTCCGCGAGCTGCCCTTCGACGGCCTCGCGATCGGCGGACTCGCTGTCGGCGAAACGCATGCAGAACGGTCGGAGTTCACCGGCGTGGTGACGGAGCATCTGCCCAGAAACCTGCCGCGCTACCTGATGGGCGTCGGCACGCCGATCGATATTCTCGAAGCCGTACATCGGGGCGTCGACATGTTCGACTGCATCATTCCCTCGCAATTCGCGCAGCGCGGCACGGTCTTTACGTCACAGGGAAAACTGCACTTCCGGCGCTCGGTGTATAAATTTTCGGACGAGCCCCTCGACCCGACGTGCGATTGCCAGGCCTGTCGCGAACATTCCCGCGCCTACCTTCACCATCTGGTTAAGACCGATGAGCAGCTCGGCTGGCATCTGTTGTCGATTCACAATCTGACCTTTTATCACCGGCTGATGCGGGAGATGCGCGCGAGCATCCTGCAGGGCGAGTTTCTCCCCTTCTACGAGCGCAAGCGCACGGAGCTGGTGCGAACCGATGAGAGCAATCCGAGCGTCCTGCCAAAGAAAGCGCGAATTTTTCAGCTGCCACGGCTCGGTGATTACGAAATCCATCAAGGCCCGACTGGCTTCTCCAGCATCCGCCAGCTTAGCTCGGGCGAGGTCATGCACTCCGTTAACCGGCCTGAGGAGGAAGCAAACCAGCTGTACGTGGAACAGGCGCGGCTCGCTTCGCGTATGATAAAGACCGATACACGCGGGCACGAACTCGTCGTGTGGGATGTGGGTCTGGGAGCGGCCTCCAACGCAATGGCTGTCATTCGCTGCTTTGAAAAAGAGCTGGCGGACCATGGCGCCGGCGCCCTCCGTTCCCTCCGGCTGGTGAGCTTCGAACGCGACTTGGATCCGCTGAAACTCGCCGCCGGCAAGGCCGGCTATTTCCCTCACGTTCGCCACGGCGCACCGGAAAGTATCCTCACCAAGGGTCACTGGACCCATCGCTCCGGCGGATTGCATTGGGAGCTCCTCCACGGCGATTTCCTGGAGCTTTTCCCCAATGCCAGACCACCCGACCTGATTTTCTATGATCCGTTTTCATCCAAGACGGACTCTCTCCTTTGGACGCGCGAGACATTCGCCCGCATCTTCCAAGCCTGCGCCCCGAAACCCGTTGAACTTTATACGTATTCAGCGGCCACCGCAGCGAGGGTCGCGTTACTGAGCGCCGGCTTCTTTGTGGGCGAAGGCGTGGGTACGGGACCCAAGGCCACCACTACCATCGCTTTCACCACGGCGGACAGCGCGGCCAACCATCCGCTCGCGCCGCGGCTTTTGACCGCCGACTGGCTCGCTCGCTGGCGCCGAAGCAGCTCAAAAGTCCCCTCATCAATCCCGCCGGAAGCCCGGCTCCACTTCGAGCAAACCATTGAGACGCACCCGCAGTTTCTTGAGCGAAGCTCCAGCCCCTAATTGCCGCATTGAAGGCCAAGACCCGCCGTACATCCCGAACAGGTAACCGCAAATCGTTCGGTCGACGCTCGGAGCGCAGCCACCTCTCGAACCCATGCCCGTCGGTTGATTTTTCTGCGCCGGAGTGGCATTCCCGACGCTCTGCGGTTTCTTCCCCGATTCATGCCGGCCTCCATCAATCCGCACATCCAACGTCGCCGGTCCGCTGGAGAGCGCAGGATAGCCGCTCTACGGCAGACCACCGCGTTGTTGATTATCGATCATGGGCGTCTGCAAAGCGCGGCGTGGGCTGAGTTTCACACGGCTCGCAAGCGGCTCGAAAAGGCGGCGCGCGATCTTCACCGGCATGAGGAAACGGATGTTCCGGCCTACACCGCCTGGCTCCACCAAACGTTTCCCTTACTGGTTACTCGCTTGCGCGAACTGCACGCCGAAGTCGCGAGCAAGGCACAAAAGGTCCAGGCCGCTCAAGCGCAAGCCGCCTACGCGGGCGGTTCCTTAAAGCGAATCTGGCGTCAGCAGAAGGAGCGGGAGATGCAACAGGAGCAAGCTCAAGAAACCGACTCAGGGTCCCGCACCGATGACGACGCTGGCGGCCACCGCTATGACCCCAGACCGGATGATTTCACCCCGGTCCCGAGCCCCTCGCCCACGGCTAGCGCCCGCGAGATTTACCGACGACTCGTGCAGCGGCTCCATCCTGATCGTGGCGGCGAATGGACCCCGAAGCGCAAACTCCTGTGGCATGAAGTCCAACAGGCGTGGAATGCAGCCGACACCGACTGGCTCGCGCGCTTGGAAGTCGATTGGGAGGCAGCAAACGAAATCATCGGCCAGAACTCGCCACTGAGTCGCTTGGGGCGGGCGATCGAGGAACTGCAAGCAGCCGGACGGGACACGGAGCGAAAGCTGCGGAAGTATCGACGTTCGCCCCAATGGCGTTTCACCCGAAACGAAAAGACCCGACCTGCACTCTATCAACGCATCAAGGCGGATTTCGCCCACGATATCGGTTTCCTTCAGCGGCAGGTTGATTACCTCAACGCCACGATCGGAGCGTGGGAGGACGACTGGACCCGGTCTCGCCAGAAACCGCAGCGGAAGCATGAAAACGCCCCTTGACGTGAGACCGATGCGCAACCGGCCTGCCTGCTGCGTGACCGCCTCCGCTAATTTCTCCAGATCAGCAACGACGACGCAACCGAGCTTTGAGCTTCTCCCACGCCATTAACGCTGCACGCTTGTCTCTCATGTCCACCCCGCCCAATCACCGCACCCTTGCCGAATTTTATATCCGTGGCCTCACCAGTGGCTCCGTTACCGCCGCCGAGGTCATTGCTTGGGCCGACGAGGTCATCGTCGCCGCGCCCAAAACTGAGGACTGGATGCTCGATATCTCCACTGCCGGTCCAGACGACCGCATGGGCGTTCTCCATCATCTGCATGCCGTCCAGGGTGAAGTCGACGAAGCCGCTCTCGCTACTTTGCTCGCCGCTAAAGGCTAAGTGTCAGCGTCCACGTGCCCGTAAAGCGTGCACAAAAAAGGCCGCCACCCAGAGGGAGACGGCCTTTTTTGACCTAACACCAAGCAAACCTTTGAACTACACCACCGACCCCTCGATGGTGCTGACTACACCAAGTCAGACGCAGCCGTCGTCGAAACGCTCAAAAGTTTTTGAGAAAAATAAAAAATGAGCCCAGCCGCCGTGCCACGCACCCCGCTGCTGATGCGCAGGCTGATTTCAAAGGAGCGGGCTCAGGATCCGAGCGAGCGCGTCACCCCACTTCTTCGCCCATGACCGCTCGCTCCAAGCTGCTCGAGTGATCTCAACGCAATGACTCAGATCGTCGGTGAAGGTCTTCGCCATGCCTTCTCCCGTCTCGGCGTCCAAGATCAGCACATTGCATTCCGCGTTAAAATAATAGGACCGGTAGTCCAGGTTCGACGAACCGATCATTGATACGAAGTTGTCCACCAACAGGGTCTTCGCGTGGAGCATCGCGGGCTGATACTCAAAAATGCGGACCCCACTGGCGAGCAAGGTCGCATAACTGCCGTGCCCAGCCCGTCGCACCAATGGCATGTCGCTCTTTCCCGGAAGCAACAAACGGACGTCGACTCCGCGACGCGCCGCCCGGCACATCCGCTGCAACACTCCGGGATGCGGGGCGAAATAGGCGTTGGTGATCCACAAGCGTTGGCGCGCGGCTGCCATCGTGACGGCGAGAACGGAGGCAGTCTCCTGATGTCCGCGCCCGGACCGGCTGTCCAACACCATGATTCTCGGTGTCTCGGCACTGGTCGCTTGATAGGAGGTGAGGCGCAGAGGGGTACCGCCGGCTCGCACCCACCCTTCATTGAAGACCACCGCCATTTCCCACGCGGAGGAGCGTTCGAGCCGCACATGGGAATCGCGCCAAACGGTGCCACTCTCAATTGAGATGGACGAGCCGTATTCATTGCTGATGTTCATGCCGCCGGTGAACGCAATCCGCCGGTCCACCACGATGATTTTGCGATGGTCGCGCAGCAGCAGATCTCGAAACCGCCCTATCAAAGGATTAAACAACCGGGTCTCGATCCCGTGAGTCTCCATCTGAAGCCAGAATTTTCGTTTGGTGGACCAAGAGCCGGCTGCGTCGGCAAGCACACACACTTTCACCCCGCGCTGAACTGCGCGCGCGAGCAGCTTAAGTAAGCCGTGGCCGGTATCATCATCCTTGAGAATGTACGTCTCCACCAAGACCTCGGTCTCCGCTTCCTCGATTGCTTTTTGAACGGCGGCGAAGGCATCGGCTCCCGCATGAAAAACGTCGATCCGATCGCCGCAGTGCAAAGGCCCGGTATCAATGCGGGCGATGAGCTGCGCGTAGTCCGCCGACTTCACGCCCTCCGGCCAGACTGCCGCAAGCCGCGCGGCGTTATGAGCTCGCAGCGTCCGCGGAAGTTTTCGTCCCGCCAAGGGATGAAGCACAGCTCTCCACCGGGCAGCAACGCGTTGGCGAAGGGCCGGCATTTTTAGGACGGACATGGAATGATAATGCCGGGGCAGCTGGTTTTCACCACGAAATTCCCGTGGATTTCAAGCTACATCCTTCCTCCCAGCGCGCAGGTCTTCCCGCGCAAGGGTCAGCCCCGGTGCGATCATGATTGGTTTATAAAAAAAGCGCGCCGCTTTCGCGGCGCGCTTGGAAGTCTGGGAGAGACGGTAGACCTTAGTAGTCCATGCCACCGCCAGGACCGTGACCGTGGCCACCACCGGATGGAGCTTCTTTGCGCTCCGGGATCTCGGTGATCATGCACTCGGTCGTGAGCAACAGACCAGCCACCGAAGCGGCATTCTGCAGCGCGGTACGCGTGACCTTCGTGGGGTCGACGACGCCGGCCTTGACGAGGTCCTCGAACTTGTCGGTCGCGACATTGTAACCGTTGTTACCACGGCCGGAGAGGACTTCCTTCACGATGACACCGCCATCGATGCCGGCGTTGGCGCACAGCTGCTTCAACGGATGCTCGATGGCGCGACGCACGATTTGGGAGCCGATCTTTTCGTCACCTTCCAACTGGAGGGCGTCGATGACCTTGCCGGTCCGGAGGAGAGCGACACCGCCGCCAGCGACGATACCCTCTTCAACGGCTGCGCGGGTTGCGTGCAGCGCGTCTTCCACGCGGGCCTTCTTCTCCTTCATCTCGGTCTCGGTCGCGGCGCCAACATTGATGACGGCAACGCCACCGGCGAGCTTCGCGAGGCGCTCCTGGAGCTTCTCACGATCGTAGTCGGACGTGGTCTCGTCGATCTGGCGGCGGATCTGCTTCACGCGGCCTTGGATGTCGGAGCTCTTGCCGCCACCTTCAACGATGGTGGTGTTTTCCTTGTCGACGACGATGCGCTTGGCCCGGCCGAGATCGCTGATCTGGACGTTCTCGAGCTTGATGCCGAGATCCTCGGTGAAGCACTTGCCACCGGTGAGGATCGCGATGTCTTCGAGCATGGCCTTGCGGCGATCGCCGAAACCAGGAGCCTTGACGGCGCACACATTGAGGGTGCCGCGAATCTTGTTCACGACGAGGGCAGCGAGGGCTTCGCCTTCGACCTCTTCAGCGATGAAGAGGAGGGGCTTGCCGCTCTTGGCCACGGTCTGGAGCAACGGGAGGATGTCCTGCAGGCTCGAGATCTTCTTTTCGTGGATGAGGACGTAGGCGTCTTCGAGGACCGCTTCCATCGCTTCGGCGTTGGTCGCGAAGTACGGGGAAAGATAGCCCTTGTCGAACTGCATACCTTCAACGACGTCGAGGGTGGTCTCAATGGACTTCGCCTCTTCAACGGTGATGGTGCCGTCCTTGCCGACCTTGTCCATGGCGTCAGCGATAATCGCACCGATCGTCTCGTCCCAGTTGGCGGAGACGGTGGCGACCTGACGGATTTCCTCGCGGTCATTGACCTTCTTGGAAACGCGGGCGAGTTCCTTGACGGCGGCCTCGACGGCCTTGTCGATACCGCGTTTGAGGAAGATCGGGTTCGATCCGGCGGTGACGTTCTTCAGACCTTCGCGATAAATGCCTTCGGCGAGAACGGTCGCGGTGGTGGTGCCATCGCCAGCGGCATCGCTGGTCTTCGAGGCAACTTCCTTCACCATCTGCGCGCCCATATTCTCATATGGATCGGGCAACTCGACTTCCTTGGCGACGGTGACGCCGTCCTTGGTGACGGTTGGGGATCCAAATTTCTTGTCGATAACGACATTACGTCCCTTGGGGCCAAGGGTAACCTTGACGGCCTTGGAGAGGATCTCGACGCCGCGGAGGACTTTCTGACGAGCGCTCTCGTCGAACAGGAGTTGTTTAGCAGCCATGTGATTTTATTTCTATTCTGAGTTTAAGGATTCTGATTGAGACGGGCCTCAGGCGATCACGCCCAGGATGTCGTCTTCGCGAACAAGGGTGTATTTCTTGTCGTCGAGTTTCACCTCGGTGCCGCCGTATTTGCTGATCAGCACGCGGTCGCCGACTTTGACTTCGAACGGGGTGACTTTGCCATCTTCGCTTTTCTTGCCAGTGCCGAGAGCGATGACTTTCGCCTCCTGCGGCTTCTCTTTAGCGCTATCCGGAATGATGAGTCCGCCGCGAACCTGTTCGCCTTTTTCTTCCAGGTGCTCGACAAGAACACGATCCCCGATGGGCTTGATTTTTACGTTGGCCATTTTGTTTTTGGTTTGGGTTGAAGGTTGGAGTTTCTGTTTTTTGTGGTGAACAAAGCGCGCCCGCCGCGAGAAAGCCGAGACGGGCGCACAAAGAGTGAAAGGAAGGACTATTTCTTTTTGTCCTCGTCGACAACCTCGAAGTCCGCATCGACGACGTCGGCTTTCTTTTCCGTTTTCTTTCCGGAACTTTCAGCTTTCGCGGACGCATCTTCCGGGGCGCCAGCTTGAGCGCCTCCGGCCGCTTCCGCGGCTTTCTGGGCTTCCTGGTAAATCTCGCCGCCCACGGCACTGAGCTTCTCCATCGCTGCCTTCATTCGGTCGGTGTCGTTCGACTCGAGCTCCTTCTTGGCATCGGCAATGGCGGCTTCGCCCTTGGACTTGATCTCGGCCGCTATCTTGTCCCCGGAGTCCTTCAGCGTCTTTTCGAGCTGATAGATCGCGGAGTCGAGTTGGTTCTTCGTCTCGACGGCTTCCTTCCGCTTCTTGTCTTCGGCGGCATGGAGTTCAGCGTCCTTGGTCATCTTTTCGACCTCTTCCTTGGAGAGGCCGGACGAACCTTGGATGGTGATCTTCTGGTCCTTGCCGGTGCCGAGATCCTTGGCGGAAACGTGGAGAATGCCGTTCGCATCGATGTCAAACGTCACCTCGACCTGAGGCATGCCGCGCGGAGCGGGCGGAATGCCGTCCAACCGGAAAGTGCCAAGCACTTTGTTGTCGCGCGACATCGGACGTTCACCCTGTAGCACCACAATTTCAACCGAGGGTTGATTGTCGCTGTACGTTGAGAAGGTCTGGGTTTTCTTCGCCGGAATCGTGGTATTGCGCGGGATCATCGCCGTGGCGACTTGACCCGCGGTCTCGATGCCAAGCGTCAAAGGCGTCACGTCGAGAAGGAGAACATCCCGGACTTCGCCCTTGAGCACGCCACCCTGCACTGCCGCGCCAATGGCGACGACTTCGTCTGGATTCACACCTTGATGGGGCGGTTTGCCAGTGAGCTGACGAGCGATCTCGACGACCTTGGGCATGCGGGTCATACCGCCGACGAGTACGAGTTCCTCGATCTGATCAGAGGTAAGCTCGGCATCCTTCAAACACGCCTTGAACGGCGGGATGCAGCGCTCGAAGAGATGTTCACACACCTGTTCCATCTTGGAACGGGTGAGCTGGATGTTTAAATGCTTTGGACCCGACGCGTCCGCGGTGATGAACGGCAGGTTGATGTCGACGGATTGCGTCGACGACAGGGCAATCTTCGCCTTCTCCGCCTCTTCCTTGAGGCGTTGGAGCGCCATCGGGTCTTTCCGCAGATCGATGCCGTTGTCCTTCTTGAAGGTGTCCACCAGCCAGGAGATCAGCGCCTCGTCCCAGTTATCGCCACCGAGATGGGAGTCACCGTGAGTGGCTTTCACTTCAAACACGCCATCGCCGATTTCGAGCACGGACACGTCAAAGGTACCGCCGCCCAAATCGAAC
The DNA here is from genome assembly GCA_038320495.1 of Opitutales bacterium. Lineage (GTDB taxonomy): Bacteria > Verrucomicrobiota > Verrucomicrobiia > Opitutales > Opitutaceae > ER46. The sequence goes on from JBBQEG010000091.1 coordinate 11,051, forward strand.
ACCGCGATCTTTTCGTCCTTCTTCTTATCAAGACCGTACGCGAGCGAAGCGGCAGTCGGCTCATTGATAATACGAAGCACCTCGAGACCCGCGATTTTGCCGGCGTCCTTGGTCGCTTGACGTTGCGAGTCATTAAAGTAAGCGGGAACCGTGATGACCGCTTGAGTGACTTTCTCGCCCAAGTAGGCCTCGGCGTCCGCTTTAAGCTTCGCGAGCACGAAGGCGGAGATTTGCTGGGGAGCAAATTGATCGGTCTTATCGCCGACCTGGACTTCAATATAGGCGTCGCCGTTCTTACCTTCAACGGTCTTGAACGGCATGTTCTTCGCTTCCTCTTTCACTTCAGAGAATTTGCGACCGATGAAACGTTTTGCAGAAAAAACGGTGTTACGCGGATTGGTGACGGCTTGGCGCTTGGCGGCCTGACCGACCAATCGCTCACCGTTTTTAGTGAAAGCGACGACCGAGGGCGTGGTGCGCGCACCTTCCGCGTTAGGGATTACCACGGGCTCTCCTCCCTCCATAATCGCCATACAGGAATTCGTGGTTCCAAGATCGATACCTAGAATGCGGCTCATACGCATAGCTTAGCAATGGATGTGCCCTCGATTGCGCACATTCCATAACTTCCTGATCGAAAACTATTAGAAAGTTAGCAGAGCAAACCGGAATCAAAATTCGGCCCGCTACCACCCCGGCATGCAGCCACCTTGGCACACTGCTGACACAACTTTCGGGCACGTGCCTGACCAATGTCTCAGTTGAATTTGCGGTAAACGGCGCCTATGGTTTCAAACCATGGACATGGGAATAACCCTGCCGGACGAGGTACCAGTGATGACGCTACCGAACACCGCGTTCTTTCCCCAAGCGTTGATGCCACTACATATCTTCGAGCCACGTTATCGGGAAATGCTCCGGGATGTGCTTTCCAGTAATCGGCTCTTCGCGGTTGCTGGATTGAACTTGGAGCGCATGAGCATCGCGGGCCCGATCGAACCGCCCCATCGGGTAGCGACGGTGGGAATCGTGCGAGCTTGCCAGAAAAACGATAACGGCACCTCCAACTTGTTGCTCCAAGGTCTGTGTCGCGTGGAAATCACCCGCATTCTCTCGGACGACCCTTATCGAAGGATTCAGGTGCGCGCCCTGGCCAGCCAGGCGGGGGCGACGGAGAGTGAGAACCAGACGCTCCGCCGCGAGCTTTCGCGACTGCTGAACCTAAAGCAGAAGTTAGTGGCGAAGGGGAGTCAGGACGAAGTACCGGGCGAAGGCGAGATGGCTGCCTTTCTAAAGACCGTCGACGATCCCGAGGCCTTCGTGGATATCGCTGCCTTCAGTTTGTGCGAAGACCCGGGGTTGAAGCAGCGGTTGTTGGAAACCCTGGATGTTCACCGCCGACTTGAGCTCTTTGGCGACCGACTGCGGCGAGAGATTGAGTTGCTGAAATTGCGGCGAAAGCTGCAGGGCCCCCTTTCCGAGGATCAGATTTCGAACAACTAACAACCGAGCTGTTCGAGTTTTACGTAAAATCGACCCACAAACGACGATTCGCTCTGGCCGTTCGGCGATGCAGCCACCGATGATGGCAGCGCAGATGAATGGCATCTTAAATGAATCGCTCACGATCCTCGTCGCAGACGACGAGGACGGCATTCGGACCCTGCTGACGCATTGGCTGGAACGCGCAGGGCACCGAGTCGACTGCGCGTCGAGCGGACAGGAAGCTTCGCGTCTGCTCCGTCAGAAGCCGTTCGATATGGTGATCACCGATGTGGTGATGCCGGACGGCGACGGCTATGAACTCATTGCGGAAGTGCGCCGAATTCAGCCCCGAGCAAGAATTGTGGCGATTTCCGGAGGCGGCAAATACCTGCAAGGAGCGGACTGTCTCAAGATTGCCCGCGGTCTGGGAGCGCATTCAATCGTCATGAAACCCTTCAATTGGGGGCAGCTCCAAACGGGAATGACAGCGGCATCGGCCACCCTAACAACCTGAAGTTAAGTCAGATGCCGATGCGCTTAAAAAGGCGCTGGAGCCAACAATCGGAATCGAACCGATGACCCACGCTTTACGAAAGCGTTGCTCTACCATCTGAGCTATGTTGGCGCGCCAGAGAAATGCGGAAAAAAGCCGCCCCGGAGGGAAGCGCAAGCTTCATTTTCCACCAATCGCCTGCCAAGTCTTTCGTCTACGTGCTGCCACTCGCCACCGATCTCTTCGATTACACCCTGCCGGCGGAGCGTATTGCCCAAGAACCCGCGAGCCGGCGCGACGACTCGCGGCTGCTGGTCGTTGACCGCACCCATCACACGATTTCCCATCATCGGTTTCGGGATCTCCCGCAGTTTCTCCGCACCGGCGACACCCTTTTCCGCAACAATGCAGCCGTCCTTCCCGCGCGCCTGCATGCGAAACGCCCCACTGGCGGACAGGTAGAATGCTTTCTCCTGCGCGCTCTCGATGATCGAACCTGGCGCTGCCTCGTCCGCCCGGGACGCAAGCTTCCGCTCGGCGCCACGTTCGCGCATCCGTCCGGCGCATTCACCGGAGAGATCGTGGGGCGCGAGGCCGATGGCGGAGTCGACGTGCGTTTCTCGACGCGCAACGACGAGTCGATCGTGTCCGTCGCAAACCGGTTGGGCGACGTTCCCCTCCCACCATATATCGAACGACCGGAACCGGCCGCGAGCGACCGAGACGCGCGCCGGAATGCCGACCTGGAGCGTTATCAAACCGTCTACGCCCAGGCCCACCGCCAAGTAGCCGTGGCCGCGCCCACGGCTGGCCTGCATTTCACGCCGGAACTTCTGGCGGAAATCACGGCGCAAGGGATCCGCACCGCGGATCTGACCTTGCACGTCGGCGTCGGCACGTTCCGTCCCATGTCAACGGATACGGTGGAGTCGCATGACATCCACCGCGAACTGTACGAGATTCCCTGGGAAACCCAGCGGGCGCTTTTCCCGCCGCTTCCGGGCCGTCGGATCGCGGTCGGCACGACGAGCGTGCGCACCATTGAGGATTTTCTCGAGGCCCACACCGCCCCTCGCGCGGACGGAGCGACGCACTTTGACGAGGCGGGGATTTTCATTTATCCCCCGCGCGCGTTTCGAGGCATCGACGCCTTGATCACCAATTTCCACCAACCTCGCTCCACCCTACTCTGCCTGGTCGCAGCGTTTCTCGCCCCCGGTTCCAGCGAAGGAATCCCGTGGATGCAGGAGATCTACGCCGAAGCCATCGCGCAGGAGTATCGGTTTTTTAGTTACGGCGACGCGATGCTGATTCTGTGACGGACGCATCACCGCAATGAACGCCGTTCTTTCATTTTGGCGCCAAGCCTGCACACTGCTCCGATGACCGCGGATGAACTTCAGACGTTAATCGAAGATGCGACGGCGGATTACGCGCTCGGCGAGACCGATGCCGCGTTGGCCAAGCTGGCGCGGGCGACGAGCGCCGCGCCCGACTCGTTCGAGGCCTGGCACGCGTTGGCGGAAGTAAACTTTTCTCTTCGCCGACTCGATGCCGCGCTCACCGCCGCGGAAAAGGCACATGCGCTCAGTCCGTCGGATCTCTTCATCAACACCACGCTTTCCCGCATCTGGATGGAACGTGGCAACAAGGCGCAAGCCGAACACTTCGGCGCGCAGGCCAAAATCCAGAGCTGGCGTGAACAGCTGAAGAATCCCGAGGACTCTCCTCCCAAGGCTCAATCATAGCCTTGGCCGCAATGTCAGGCCGCGTTCAAGGACTAACTGACTCCGCCACACCAACGCGGCAATGTTGCGCGTTGCACAACAAAGTTGTGGCGATTGGCAAGCCACTTATCCGTCGGTCGAATCGTCGCCCCCGTTGACACGTTTTGCCGCACAACCGTAACCTTCCCGTCATATGGAAACCCCGGCATACGTGTTGGAGTTTGAGAAACCTCTTCGCGAACTCGTCAGACAACTCAACGAACTGCGTCAGCGTTCGATCGAAACCAGTGTGGACGTCGGCAGCGAAATCCGCGAGATCGAGCATAACTTGGATCTGATGCAGCGCGAAATCTACTCCACCCTCTCCCCTTGGCAGAAGGTGCAGATCGCCCGTCATCCCAAGCGGCCGTACGCACTGGATTACCTGCAGCTCATCTGCGAAGATTTCCAGGAACTCCACGGAGACCGGCAATTCAAAGACGATCAGGCGATCATCGGAGGGACGGCGTTCTTCAACGGTGACGCTGTCATGGTTGTCGCCCAACAAAAGGGCCGAGACCCCAAGGAGCGGATCCTGCGCAATTTCGGCATGCCCCAGCCCGAGGGTTATCGCAAAGCGCTCCGCCTGGTAAAGATGGCGGAGCGGTTCAACCTTCCCGTTCTCACCTTTATCGATACGCCCGGGGCGTTTCCTGGCAT
>JBBQEG010000092.1:0-15382 GCA_038320495.1 Opitutales bacterium
CGCTTCTCGCTCGCAGCTTCCCCTCGCCCCGTTCGGTTAGCCCTTCCAAACATACCCCGGCCGCCACGCGTGCAGATCTAGAAACTCTGCGCACGACATTGCCCTGTGCGCTTTTCCAGATGAACTCCCAACCGACATGCCGCGACCGACCCTCTCCCGCCGTCACTTTAATCGCCTGCTGCTCGGCTCCGCCGCGGGCCTGAGCGCGGGCTGCTGGTCCCCGCGCAACGGCGCACCGGCAGTTGTCACGGCCGAGAGCGCCCGCCCCAAGCTTCCCCATGGCATTTCCTCCGGCGATATCACCCCGCAGGGCGCCGTGATCTGGAGTCGCTGCGATCGTCCGGCCCGCCTGCTCGTGGACGTCGCCACGAGCGATTCCTTCCGCAACGCGCAGACGTTTCAAGGCCCGGTCGCCCGCGCCGAAACCGACTTCATGGCGAAACTCGCTTTGCCCTCCTTGCCGGCCGGTGAGCGCTGCTTTTACCGCGTGCGGTTCGAGGACCTCGCCGACCGCCGGGTGTTGTCGGAACCGCTGGTGGGATCATTCCGCACCGTGCCAGCAGGCCCCCGTGACGTGCGGTTCGTCTGGTCCGGCGATACCGTCGGCCAAGGATGGGGCATCGATCCCGCGCGCGGCGGCATGCGCACCTACGACGCCATGCGCCGCCTGCAACCGGATTTTTTCGTGCATAGCGGCGACACGATTTACGCCGACAACCCGCTCCTCGCCGAAGTTCCCCTCGCCGACGGCACGGTCTGGCGCAATCAAATCGCTCCGGGCAAACAGAAGGTGGCCGAAACTCTCGCAGAGTTTCGCGGCGCCCATTTATATAATATGCTCGACGAAAATGTGCGTCGCTTCGCCGCCGAGGTCCCGATCCTTGCGCAGTGGGACGACCACGAGGTGGTAAACAACTGGTATCCCGGCGAGATTCTCGACGACGCGCGTTATACAGAAAAGAACGTCGATACGCTCGCAGCCCGCGCCCGCCAGGCGTTTTTCGACTGTCTTCCGATTCGCGGACAAACGACCGACACGATTTATCGGGTGCTCAACTACGGTCCCGATCTCGAGTTATTTTTCCTCGATATGCGCACGTACCGCGCCGCGAATTCGGCCAACGCGCAACCCGTCGTCGGCGCGGACACCGCCTTTCTGGGACGTGAGCAAATCGACGCCCTCAAACGCCGCCTCCTGGCCTCGCGCGCCACGTGGAAAATCATCTGCAGCGACATGCCGTTGGGACTGATCGTCCGTGATGGTCCGCAACATTTCGAAGGCGTCGCCAACGCCAACGATGGCATCCCGCTCGGCCGCGAACTGGAAATCGCTGATCTCCTGCGGACGCTCCAACGCGAGCGTGTGCGCAATCTCGTCTGGATCACCGCCGACGTCCACTATGCGGCGTCACATCACTACTCACCGGATCGCGCGCAGTTTCAGGACTTCGATCCCTTCTGGGAATTTGTCAGCGGCCCGCTGCACGCCGGCACCTTCGGGCCCAATACGCTGGATCGCACCTTTGGACCCGAAGTCCGCTTCACGAGCGTGCAACCGGGCTTCAAGGGCGGCGGCGGCCCCGCAGCCGGACTGCAGTTCTTCGGGGCCGTCCATCTCGATGGCGCCACTCGGGCCCTCACCGTCACACATCATAACACCGCCGGGGAAAAACTCTGGTCGACGACGCTCGCGCCGGTTTCGTAACGCTGCGAGGGGCGGAGCTTCCACTAATCATCCCAGGTGCTTCTGCGCTGCGACGCGTTCGGGGTGTTCGAAGGCGTCAGCGAAGTCCGACAGCTCGCGCTTCGACATTCCCAGCGCCCGTCCGGCCTCCTTCCAACTGGCGACAGCGCGTTCCACCTGCCGCAGGATCTCTTTGGCGCGGCGGGCCGGGATGCGAAAGTAAGCGATCACGGACATCAGCGCATCGATCGTTGCCTCCGGCCCGGTGTCTTCGGACACCCATGTTTTCAATTCGCGCGCGCGATCGGGAAACGGATTGAGGTCGAACGCTGGAGCCAGCCGCCAAAGGCCATGCTCGGCGTGGAGGAACCCGTGATTTCGCAGGTGATCGTCCACGTTCGTAATGAGGATTGAAAACGCCACGCGTCGCCAGAGTTCCTCGGTGTCGGTCTGCGCTGCCGCCCCGTGCATCCGGATCGCATCGACCATTTCGGTGTAAGTGTGCTCCTGGCTATCGCTCGCTTCGACGCCGAGCAGGGTTGCCGCCGAAACATACATCAGTCGCTTGCCGTCGGGCGTGCGGTCGAATCGCCGCACCAGCGCCACCGGCACACCGTCGCTGTCGACGAGACGCGCTGCGGCCACAGTTAGCCCGGCGGTCTGAGCAAGGTTCAACGCCAACACCTCGCCCTTCGTTATGGCGCGTTCGTCCTGCACACTCGGAAACTTTCCGATCGCGAGCAGCCCATCGTCATCGACCACCGTACATTTCGGTCGAAGGCCCCCAAGCGACGTGCCGCGTCCGCGCAAGTAGGCGAGATCCGCCGCAGTCTCCGTCTCGGTTTCAACCGCGCGGGAAGCACTCATCAGTTGAGCCAGTTCCACCAGAGGCGGAGCGCTGCGTCGACCGGGCTCGGAAGCGCGCTGGAACACCCCGGCTTCGTCGCGAAAACGCAGCGCGCCCACCCGGCTCCCGTCGTCGACGGCCAGGAGGAGATCGATTGCATCCAGTAGGGCGGGTCCTGCTTCGGTGCCAGCGCGCCGCGCACTTTGCCGGCGTTTGGCATGATCCCGCAGAATCACCCGGCGGCCCCATCCGTCGGGTTCCGTGTCGGCAATCGCCGCGTGGAACGCGGACCCTCCCGGTGCCTTGCGGTGGAATTGAAACCCGGCCACGAGCGGGAGCTTCGGCTCGAGCGCGAAGCGATTTGCCGCTGTCAGCCAAGACTCATCATACCGAAACGCCGCATGCTCCCTGGCACCGCTCTTATCGTGTTGCAGCGTGCCGACGAGCCGGCTCTCGTTGCCGACATAAACCTCCAGCGTGCGCTTCACAGCGGCGTGGGCGCCTTCGTCACCCTGACGCGTTTCGGCAGCCGAGCCTCGTCCAGTTGTAGGCCGATATCATCGCGCCTGGGATCGATCAGATCACCGAGCGCATTTCCGAAACCCAAGACGAAGAGCGCCATCGCATACGCTCCCATCGCCACGGTCGGATCCCCCTTCTCCACCCGGCGATACGTGTTCGTCGCGACCCCCATCCGCTCGACCATCATGGCAACCGTGAAATGCCGCTTGCGCCGGGCGGTCGCCAAGTCCTGCCCCAACTTGGCCAAGGCTCGGCGAGTCTGAGGCGGCAATACGTCGTGTAGGGAGGAACGCATGATTAGGGGCTATGGATTAACTCCTATCCTGTTTAATATGCCATGTATTGATGTTAATCAAGGCTAATTGTTGAATACTCTGGCGAGACTCACCTCACTCCCTTCGAGCCCGGACGGTGAAGCAGGTGACGCAGCGACACGTCTCGCGGGTAATAACACTCCCGACGATGCGTCGACTTGCGGTGCCCGTTCCGTGCGGGCGACCGCGTCCCGATGCCTCCCATGCTTCATGCCGATATCCGGCGATCAACTCACTTAGCGGAGGAACGCTTCGTACAGGCCACCATCCACGGTAATGACCTGGCCAGTGGTCTTGCTCAGACGCTGCGACACGAGCAGGAAATACGCCTCGGCCTGATCTGCCGGCGTGATTGGCGCCTTGGTTAGCGTCCGGTCTGCATAGAACTGCGCCAGCTTCCGCACGAGGGATTCGGTGGCCTCATCGTCTGTATAGGGAATCGAATACTTCGCGAGCGAGCCGATCACGCGATCGCGCGGGAACATCGCCGAGCCCTGCACCACGGTGGCCGGCGCCACGCCGTTGACGCGGACGAGGGGCGCCAGCTCCATCGCGAGTTCGCGCACGAGGTGATTCGCGGCGGCTTTTGATGTATCATAAGCGACACTACCCTTCTTCGCCACGACGGCATTGGCCGACGTGGTCAGCACAAGCTGGCCTTTGAGGCCCTGTTCCTTCCACGTCCTGGCGGCTTCGTCGCCTACAATATAGCTGCCCGTGACATTAACGTTGAAGACAAACGCCCACTTGTCGTCCGGAATATGACCCGATGTGTCGCTCGGCCAGAAGACGCCGGCGGTCACGCAGATGGAATCGAATCCACCATAAGCAAGCGCAACGTCATCCAGCATCGCGCGAACGCTGGTGCGGTCGGTGATGTTACATGCGAGGCCAATGGCTGGTCCGCAGTTTGAAATGCCCGTACCCGCCACCCCGATACCCAGCCCGAGCTTGTCGGTGATCTCGGTCGCGGTCGCTTGCGCCGTCTCGAGCTTCATGTCGACGCATACGAGGTGAGCGCCTTCCTTGACGAGGCGGTGCGCGGTTTCCTTGCCGATGCCGGACCCGGCCCCGATGACCACGATCACCTGCCGGGCGAGTTCCTTCTCGGCCGGCATGCGCTTCAACTTCGCCTCTTCCAACAACCAATATTCAATATCAAACGCCTCCTGCTGCGGCAGCGCAATATAGGTATCGATCGCTTCTGCACCCCGCATGACTTCAACCGCGCAGTTGTAGAATTCCGCGGTGACACGGGACTCCGACTTGTCCTTGCCCCACGCGATCATGCCCAGTCCGGGAATGAGCACGACGGTCGGATTGGGGTCGCGCATCGCCGGCGAGTTGGCGTGTTTGCACTTCGCATAATACGCCGCGTAGTCCTTGCGATACTGCTCGATGCCGGCGGCAAGTTTCGACTTTAGCGCCGCGCCGTCCTCGGTTTGCGGGTTCCAATCAATATAGAGCGGCTTGATCTTGGTGCGAAGGAAATGATCGGGGCACGATGTACCGAGCTCCGCCAGACGGGCGGCGTCGTTCGAGTTCACGAAACGGAGGATCTTCGTGTCGTCCTGAATCGTGCCGATGAAACGCCGCTCCTTTGAGACCTGTCCGCGCAACCACGGCAGGATCGCCGCAAACGTTGCCCGTCGCTTCGTCTCCTCGAGCGTGGCATACTTCCGGCCGCCGAAGACGGTGGCGTCGCCGCCCTTCTCCGCGTACTTCTTTTCAATATACGCGGATGCCTTTTCGATACAATCGAGCGTGTACGTATAGCAGGCCTTCTCGTCATTGTCCCACGAGATGAAGCCATGCTGGCCCATCATGATCGCCTTCGCCGTCGGCTGCTGCCGGCAGATTTCCTGCATCGCAAGGCCGAGTTCGAAGCCGGGACGCATCCACGGCACATAGGCCATCTCGCCGCCGAAGATCTCCTTGGTGAGCTTCTCGCAGTTTTTCGACGCCGCGATCGCGATGATCGCGTTCGGGTGCATATGATCGACAAACTTCGACGGAATGAAGCTATGTAGCGGCGTATCAATCGACGAAGCCCGTGGGTTCAGATTAAACGTGGTGTGCGTGAACATCCCCACCATGTCGTCCTCGGCCTTGGACTTGAGACCCTTGTCCGCCCGGGACGCGTAGAGCTGCTGCAGCTCCATCAGTTTCTGTTGATACAACGACGAGAAATTCTCGCGCGTGCTCGTGCGCAGATCGCCGCCGGAGCCCTTGACCCACAGCACCTCGACCGGCTGACCGTTCAGCGGGTCTTTTTCCATGATCTTGGACGACGTGTTACCGCCGCCCGTGTTCGTGATGCGCTGATCGCTGCCGAGGAGGTTCGAGCGATAAACGAGGCGACCGGCCGGATCGAGCGAAGCAGCCTTGGCGTCGTCCCAGAGATAATTGACGTAGGTGTAGGAGAGCATGGGTGGAAAAATAAGAAAGTGGGAAATTGAGAAAGTGGAAAAGCGGAAAACGGGCAGATGCGGAGCGACGCGAGTTAGAGGCCGAGGGCTTTTTGGCGATAATGCTCGTCGGGACGTCCGGCGATGCGTGCGACCTGAGCGGCGGTAAGAAACCGGGGGCGGCCGGAGGTGATCGTCGCCGCGCCCACGAAGATCTCGGCTGACTTGGTTGCCATCAAGGTGGCGGCGAGCACGGACTCGGGCGTCGGCCCGAGCGCAATGAGTCCGTGATTTTCGAGCAGAATAACGCGAGGCGGGCGGGCAAGACGTTTGATATAAGCGCGGACCGCGGCACGAATTCCCTGGGCGAGTTTCAAACCGGGATCAAGGTACGGAACGAATACGCTTTCGCCGCCACAGCACACGACCTCGTCGGGAAACAAGCGGCGGCGGGCAAACGTGCGCGCATGACGCGTGCACAGCAGCTGATTCACCGCGATCGGATGCGTGTGACCGACAAAATTCACGCCGGGTATCATGAGCAGGAACGCGTGAAAGATCGCCTCGACCGACGGCTTGCGCGCGGCCGGATCGGCCCGCGCCGCCAACAACGCCTCGTCAATCGCCGTGTCGCTGATGGCCTTGCGATCCAACAGGAGGGCGAGATCGGCGAAGCGACACTGCGTGACTCCGAGAGGCGAGAGCGTGCCAAGATTCGAGCCACTGGCTTTTACCCAGAACGTTTCCGGGGAAACGCGCGCCGACGTGTTGCCTTCCCCGAGGATGGCCAGCTTGCGCTCTTCGCGCCCCAAGTCGTGCGACAACCCCAAGAGGGACTGCAGCAACGAAGTGGAAGCGCCGGAATCAGACGACATATGGCTGCAGATACACCGAAAAAATCGCCGACGATGTCAATCAAAGGATTGCATGATCTTCCAATATCTTCCAAACGTCTCCATCAACTATGCAATCAGAGGAGCGCCAAGCCCGGGTTGAAGCGTACCTGCAGCAGACAGAGTTCGCCTCGTTGGAGGAGCTGGCGGGACACGTGGGCGTCTCCGTATCGACCGTTCGCCGCGACGTATCCGCATTGGAAGGACAAGGTCTTATCCGGCGCACCCATGGAGGCGCCCGGATGGTGCAAACCCAGAAAGGGGACGAATTCGTGTTCAACATCCGCGACACCAAGCAGGTCGCGGAGAAGGAAGCACTCGGCGCGGCCTGTGCCGCTTTGGTACAGCCCGGGCAGAACGTTATTCTCGATAGCGGCACCACGTGCCTGCATGTCGCGAAACACTTGGGCGAGAAGGTGGCGCAGGTGATCACCAATTCGCTTCCGATCGCGAATCTGTTTTCCGGCTCCAACCGCCACGAAGTCCACCTCTCGGGTGGCGTGATTTATCCGCGGCTGGGCACGCTCGTCGGACCGCACGCGGTCGATTTCTTTTCCCGCATGCACGCCGATGTCGCCGTGTTGAGTGGGAGCGGGATCGCCGGGGACGGAATCTACAATTCGCACGCGCTGCTCGTTGATATCCAGCGCGCCATGATCGCCGGAGCGGCCAAGGTGATCTTCTGTTTCGACCACACCAAGTTCGATCGGCGTTCGACGTTTTTCCTCACGGATTTTGCTCCGGTGGATATCGTCGTGACCGATGCCGCGGCCCCGAAAGCCCTCGTGGCCGCGCTGCGCCGACGAGGGATCGAAGTCGTGGTCGCGCGGTGAAACGTCCCAATGGGCGCGGCAGGCTGCGTGAGCTGCGCCCAGATTGAAACTCCTGCGACGACAGCTACTCGCGCAGTCCACGCCGCCCTCAATCTGCCTTACAGGACCACGTTATCGATGAGGCGCACTTGGTCGACCCAGACTGCAATCGCCAGCAAGGTGGCGCCCGGAACGATTTCCCGCATGGGCTCCATCGTGAGCGGATCGACCGTGGAGATGTAAATCACCCGGATCATGCGTTTTTCGCCCAAGTGATGGGTCACTTCGGCGATCACCCGATCGGGGCTGCGCACGCCATTCGCGACCATTTCCCGCGCCTGCTGCAAGGCGGCATAAATCGCGAGCGCATCTTCATGCTGCCGCGTGGTGAGATCGCTGTTCTTGATCGAAACCACCAAACCATCGGCTTCCCGCACGACGGGCACGACGACGACCTCCACTTCGAAACACAAATCGACGATCATCTTGCGGACGACGGCCACCTGCTGCGGGTCGCGCCGCCCCATCACGAGCACATCGGGCCGAATCACGTTGAGGAGCTTTGTGATTCCCGTCGTGACGCCGCGGAAATGCGTGGGGCGCGAAACGCCACACAAGGGCCGGCTCACCGCCTCTTCCGTCACAAAGGTCGAGAATCCGCGCGGAAACATCTCCTCCGCCGTCGGCTGGAAAAGCACGTCAACGTTCAACTCCTCGCACAGCTTGGCGTCGGCCTCGGGCGTCCGCGGATACCGGGCAAAATTCTCACTGGGACCAAAGGCCAGCGGGTTGGGAAACGCGCAGACCACCACCACGGGCGCGCGCTCGCGAGCCGCCCCGATCAAGGCCACATGCCCGGCGTGCAAGGCACCGCTGGTCGACACCAGCGCGATCGCCCCCCCCTTTTGTTTCAAGGTTGCGGACAAGGTGCGCATCTCCGGCACTGATTCGATTTTTTGCATGGGGACCGGTTGGGGTTCGAGCGAAAGGTCGGGCTTGAACTAACGAAGCGCCACCGGTTTGTTCAAGTTTTTCGCCCCGCTCCCGCGCACTTCACTCATTTTATCCATCATGATCCGCATCAACGAAAACTACACGAAGCTCAAGGCGTCCTACCTTTTTAGTGACATCGCCAAGCGCGTGAACGCCTACGTGGCCGCTAATCCGTCGAAGCCGGTGATCCGTCTCGGCATCGGCGACGTCACCGAGCCGCTGCCGCCAGCCTGCGTCGAAGCCCTGCACGCCGCCACCGACGAGATGGCGAAGCGCTCCACCTTCAAGGGTTACGGCCCCGAGCAGGGTTACGCCTTTCTGCGCGAAGCAATCGCCCAGCACGACTACTCGGCTCGCGGCTGCAGAATCGAGGCCGACGAAATCTTTGTCTCGGACGGCTCCAAGTGCGACTGCGGCAACATTCAGGAGATTTTCGCCCAGGACATCCGCCTCGCCATTCCCGATCCCGTGTATCCGGTGTATTTGGACACGAACGTGATGGCGGGCCGCACCGGGCTCAACGTCGATGGCCGCTACGAAGGTGTGACCTACCTCGATAGTACGCCCGAGAACGGCTACGTTCCAGCGATCCCCACAGTCGCCACCGACCTGATTTATCTCTGCTTCCCCAACAATCCCACCGGTGCCGTGGCCACGAAGGCCCAACTCACCGATTGGGTGGAGTATGCGAAGAATAACAAGGCGGTCATCCTCTTCGACAGCGCCTACGAGGCGTATATCCGGAATCCGGATATCCCGCACTCGATCTACGAGATTGAAGGCGCCCGCGACGTCGCGATCGAGTTCCGGAGCTTCTCCAAAACCGCCGGCTTCACCGGCACGCGCTGCGCTTACACCGTCGTGCCGAAGTCGGTCATGGCGTACGACGCCGCCGGCAATGCCCACCCGCTTTACGCGCTGTGGAATCGCCGCCACACCACGAAGTTCAACGGCGTGGCTTACCCGATCCAAAAAGCCGCGGCCGCGATTTACACGGATGCGGGCAAGCAGCAGACTGGCGACCTGACCAACTTCTATCTCGCCAACGCCAAGCTCATTCGCGAGGCAATCACGAAGCTGGGATTCAGCTGCATTGGCGGCGACAACGCTCCCTATATCTGGATCAACACCGGTCGCGACTCATGGGAGTTTTTTGATCTTCTCTTGAACCAGGCCCAGGTCGTCTGCACCCCCGGCGCCGGCTTCGGTAAGTGCGGCGAAGGCCATGTGCGGATCAGCGCGTTTAACTCGCGCGAAAACGTTGAAACCGCGCTCGGTCGCATCGCCAGCGCGCTCAAATAAGAAGGCGGAAATCCCTCGGCGCGGCGCGTTGGCCCCAACGCGTCGCGCCTAGGTGAAAACACAACGCGAGCGACTGAGGCCGCCGCGTTGCCGGGTACGGGCGCCGTTCATCGGCAGGCAAGCGGACGGATCCCGTCCGCGTGCCGCCCCGGCTCAGCGTTTCGCCAGCGCCGCAGAGATATCGGCCGCGAGGCCGGCGACGGCTGCGCTAATTCCCGCGGCGAGCGAGGCTTCATTCGGCGGATCCCAACGCAGTCCCAACGCGTGATAATCACCGCGCGTGACCGGACCCGCGGCCCCGTCGATGGAAAGTTCCCACACGGCCCGGAAGTTGATGCCGCCGTCCGCCACGCCTTCAGCGGATAACACCCGAATCCGGAGTTCCGCATCGGAGGATCCTGCCGAGCCGGTACGACTCCCCGGAAGCTGCACCAACCCGGCGCGGCCGCTGGCCAGCAACTCCTCGCGCACGACCCGCGCGATGCCGAGGTCAAGGCTCTCACCCCATTGCGCAAACTCGCGGAATTCAATCTCGTTTTCTCCTTTCCGGACGATCAGCGCCCGCGTACGGAGATAGCTGGCGAGCTCGACGGAACGCAGATGAACCGTCGGCGCATCCGCTGCAGACGACGACCGCGCAACGGCCACCGGGGTTGAAAGAATAAAATTGCGGGTGGGATCCGACTGCGCCTCGGGCAGCACATTGCAGCCCGCGAGAGACATCACTCCGCACACAAGCAGAGGAAGGCTGAAGCCAGCACGGATATTCATCGCAAGATTCGTCAACGGAAGAGTCATGAGGTGACGCACGTTTACTGGGGCCGTTTGCGACCGGTGATGAGCGCATTGGGATTGCGCTCGAGAAATTCGGCGAGACGCCGGACGGCATCCGCCGCGTCGTTCAGGCGCGTCAAGGTCAGCGCCAGGTCATCGCCCACCCCGGCGTTGGCGTGAATCAGCGTCCGGGCCGCCGCCGACGTTTCATTGAAGTTCTGAATGCTCTTGCGCGCCTCCACGAGCGTATCCGCCAATTCACGACTGGTAGGCTCGATCTGGGCTTCCAGGGTTGCCACCACCTTCCGCAGATCGGTCACGGCACCGTTGAGATTCTCGAACGTCGCCTTCAACTCCGGTCCCTTCGCCAGCGCCTCCAGCTCAGCTCCGGTTCGCTTCCACTGCTCGCTGACACCCTTCAGATCCACGCCGTCGAGCTGCCGGCGCGACTCGGCGAGGAGGCTGTTGATGCCGCGTGAAATCCCCGCGAAATCCACTCGTTTCAAATTCGTCAGGATGTCCGAGGCACTCGCCTGAAATTCAGAGATCGCAGAGGGAACGGAGGGCACGACGGTGTAGCGCGGATCGGCTGGCCGCGGTTCGGGCGGATACTCCTTCGGATCGAAAAAATCCAGCGCGACAAAGAGCATACCGGTGGCGAGACTCTGGACGCCGAGCTGGGCGCGCAGGCCGTTGCTCACCAGCTTCTCAAGCTCGGCCCGATCGGCGACATCGACGAGCATACCAAGGTTATTGGTCATCACATCTTTGCTGAACTCGCAGACGACCACCACGACCGAGCGGTTTCCCTTTTCATCATAACGAATCGCGAGGCTCACGACGCGACCGACCCGGACGCCGCGGAGCTTCACTTGGGAACCTAGATCAAGGCCATGAATCGACTCGTCAAAATAAACGACGAACCGCTGCGGCTTCGCGAAGAAATTGATGCTTCCAAACGAGAAGAGCGCGATTACGCCCAATAACATGGCGCCGATCACGAATGCTCCGACAATGGCAGGACTGACTTTGGTTTTCACGCTCTGAAGAAGACTGTCATGATGCACCCACGTGTGTCGCAACGACAAACGTGGCTGTAGAAAAATCAAGGACGCGGGGCGGCATCGCCCCGATGGAGAAACTCGGACACGCGTGGGTCCTGGCTGTTCAGCGCGAGTTCACGCGGCGGACCTTCGGCAATGATCCCTCTCGTCTTGGTATCGAGCATGATGACGCGATCGGCGATGCTGAAGATCGATGCCAGTTCGTGCGAGACGACCACAATCGTGGTTCCGAAGGTATCGCGGATTTGCAGGATCAGCTCATCCAGATTGCGCGACGTGATCGGATCCAGGCCGGCCGAGGGTTCATCGAAAAACAAAATGTCGGGATCAAGGGAAAGCGCCCGGGCGAGGCCGGCCCGTTTTTTCATGCCTCCGCTGATCTCCGCCGGAAAATAATCCTCGAACCCCGCCAGACCCACCTGCGCGAGCTTGAAGGTCGCGATGTCATTGATTTCACCCCGCCCGAGCGTGGTGTACTCCTCCAAGGGCAGCGCGACGTTCTGCCGGAGGGTCAGCGAACTCCAGAGCGCTCCGCCTTGGAAAAGCATGCCAAAGGTCTTTAGCATCGCACGACGTGCCGAGGCATCCGCTCGCGTGAATGGCTGCCCGAAAAACGCCACACTTCCCTTCAGCGGCGCATGCAGGCCCACCATGTTGCGCAAGAGCGTGCTCTTGCCGCAGCCGGAGCCGCCAATGATGAAGAAAATTTCTCCCCGCGGAATGGTGAAGGAAACATCCTCGAGGATGACGTTATCGCCATAGCCGGCACGCAGGTTCTGGACCTCGATCGCAGCTGATGTCGGAGCAGGAGGTTTCATGCGACGGTCACCATCCAAGAATGTTGAACACGACCGCAAACACGGCGTCGGCCACGATGATCAGAAGGATGGATGTCACGACCGCCGACGTCGCCGCGCGTCCCACGCCCGCCGCACTCCGTTCCGCCTGCAGTCCGCGCAAACAGCCCGAGAGCCCGATCAGCATCCCGAAGAAAATGGCTTTGATCAAACCGGTGTTCACGTCGGAAAGATCCACGATCGATTGCGTTTCGATCCAGTAGGCGGTCGGAGGAATGTTCAACACCCCGGCCCCCACCGCCATGCCGCCGAGAATTCCGACGCCGTTGGCGTACAGCGTGAGCAGCGGCATCATGATGCCGAGCGCAATCAACCGCGGTAAAACAAGGAAGCGGACCGATGAGATACCGAGAGTTTCGAGCGCATCGATTTCCTCGTTTGCCTTCATGTTGGCGAGGGTGGCGGCAAACGCGGCTCCCGTTCGACCCGCCAGAATGATGGCCGCCATCATCGGCCCCATCTCTCGCACCACCGAAAGTCCGACGAGATCGGCGACGTAGATATCCGCTCCGAATTGGCGCAACTGGACCGCTGCCTGATACGCCATGATCAAGCCCACGAGGAAACTGATCAGGCTAACGATTGGCAGAGCCATCGCGCCGCACTGCTGCATTTCGTCCAGACAGTCACGCCAGCGGAAGCCGCGTGGATTGCGAATCAGCCGGCCCAGACTTAACACCGTCTCGCCCACAAACGCATTGGCGGCCCGCGCCCGGCCCCACGTCTCCAACGTCGCGCTTCCGACGCTCGTTAGAAACCGACCTGATCGATCAACCGGGACGCCCCCGGCATGCGCTATCGTAAACTGCCCGAGCAAACGCCGAATCTTCTCCGGCAAAGCTGCATCTTCGAACTCCGCCCCGTTACTTTTGCACCACGTTTCGATTTCGAATAAGAACAGCAGCAGCGACGAATCCCACCGGTCGACCTCGTCAACCGTGGGCCGCACTTGGCTGGGTCGACGACGGGCGAGGACCGTCGTCCAAACCGGCCGCGGCTCAATGACCTGCCAATCGCCCCCCAAGGCCACCGCCAGCGTCCCATCCGGGGTGTCGGTGGCGCTCGCGCTCGCATTTTTCAGCCTGACAGACATGGCTAGCACTTCATGGGGACCAGCGCCGGCCGCCAATCATATTTCCGTCAAAGTAACCGAAGTTACCGATCACAGAGTCGGCTCTGGGCTTGCGGACCCGCGCCAACACCCCCGCAATCCGGCCTCCATGTCTCGTTTTGCAACGCTTCTCCTCGATCTCGATGGCACCCTCGTCGACGCCTTTACGACGATCCTTCGCAGCTATGGCCACACCTTGCCTCACTTTGGCGTGCCTGCGCCCACGATGGCAGAGGTCCGAGGGGCCGTCGGCGGCGGACTGGAAAACGCGATGCGTCAGTTCCTGCCCGAAGAACACATCGCCGCGGCCGTGATGATGCACGTGGCGCACACCGACGCGATTCTGCTGGAGGACGTTCGCCTCCTTCCTGGAGCGCTCGAGCTCGTGCAGGAACAACACCGGGCCGGTGTGAAATTGGGCGTGTTCACCAACAAGCGTGGCAATCAAGCCCGCAAGGTCTGCGAGCACCTCGGGCTGACGCCGTATTTGCACGGCACCTACGGCGCGCGGGATACGGCCTGGCTCAAACCGGAGCCGGAGTTTGCCGCTCACGTTTTGTCGAAACTCGGGGCGCAGGCCGCCACCACGATGCTCGTGGGAGACTCCCCGTTCGACATCGCGGCGGCGCACAACGGCGGGTTCCTTTGCTGGTGCGTCACGACGGGCACGCACGACGAGGCGCAGCTGCGCGAAGCCGGAGCCGATGCGATTTTCCCCGACCTGCGAGCCCTGCACGCGGCGCTGCTGAAATAGATCAGAACCGGGGAAGGCGAGTCCAGGTTGCGGATACAGCCATCCCTCATTCAGCGAAGCGCTGGACTAGCCGTTGCACGCTTTCTCTGCTTCGGTAAGATCACGGCCAGTCAGCATTCCCCTCGCTTGAAGGAGAAGGGTGAGGTACTTGGGATCAGATGGGAGCCTGGCCATTTTAGTGAAACGATCTATGAAACGATTAAACCCTTGTTTCTACCTGTCAAATAGCGGATAACGGAATCAGATAACCCGTTATTGAAACGATTAGTGGTCGAATATCAAAAGCGCCGCCTGCCTCCCAACCCTCTTTGGCTGGCGCGGACGGGCGCTAAGCGGCACGTCAACCCGCGGACTTGAGGTCGAACGACGGCGTAACGCGGAAACTACGCGTCCTCTATAAATTCCGCTTCCCCCGGCCTTCGCCAACCGACAAGGTCCGCGCACCCCGCTGTAATCACTGCGTTTCCCCATGACGCTCACGCTCCTCGATTGGTTTATTATCTTCGTTTATTTGGCCGGCTGCATGGTCGCCGGTTTGTGGATGCGACGCTATGTCCGCGGCGTGGAGGACTTCGCCATTGCCGGCCGCAGCATGGACGTGAACCTCGGCATCGCTTCGCTCGCGGCGACCGAGCTCGGACTGGTGACGATCATGTACACGGCCCAACTCGGGTATGAAAAGGGCTTCGCAGGCGCCACGATCGGCGTGATCATCTGCGTCGCGATCTGGCTCATCGGCCGGACCGGGTTTGTCATCGAGCCGCTGCGTAATGCCGGCGTCATGACGATTCCGGAACTGTTCGAGAAACGCTTCAGTCGGCGCGTTCGCTGGCTGGCGGGGCTCTTCGTGGTGTTGGGCGGTTTGCTCAACATGGGAATCTTCCTTCGTCTGGGCGGCGAGTTTCTCGTCTACGCCACAGGCCTTCCGCCCGGCTGGCTCGAGTGGGTCATGACCGCGCTACTCGGGCTCGTGCTGATCTATACTGCCGTGGGCGGCATGCTCTCGGTGCTCGTAACCGACTTCCTCCAGTTTCTCGTCATGGGTGC
>JBBQEG010000093.1:0-15219 GCA_038320495.1 Opitutales bacterium
CCGGCAATCGAACGAGGCGATGCGCGCTCTCGATCAGGCGAAAACTGCGTTTTTCAACAATGCCAGTCACGAATTGCGGACGCCGCTGATGCTGGTCCTCGGTCCGTTGGAAGACGCCGTGGGCAGCATCGGCACGCTGCCGGCCGGATTAGGCAGGCGACTGGAAATCGCGCACCGCAACGCGCAGCGGATGCATAAGTTGGTGAATGGGCTGCTCGACTTCGCGCGGATCGAGGCCGGCCGGCTGCAGCCGCGACCGCAGCCCACCGACCTCATCGCGCTCACTAAAGAACTCGTCGAAAGCTTTCGATTCGCCTTCGAGCGCGCGGGCTTGGGTTTGCGCGTCGAATACGACGACATCCCGATCCAGCACATCGACCCGACGATCTGGGAAAAAGTGGTGCTGAATCTTCTTTCCAATGCGCTAAAATTCACCCGCAAAGGTAAAATCACGCTGCGACTGATTAAGACGGAAGGCGCGCTGGAACTCACCGTCGCGGACACCGGCATTGGAATACCGGAGGCGGATTTGTCGCGAATTTTCGAGCGCTTCTATCAAGTGCCGGGGCGGGCCGGCCGGAGCGCCGAAGGGACGGGCATCGGTCTCGCGCTGGTCAAGGAATTGGTCGCGTTGCAAGGAGGAGAAATATCCGCCCACAGCCGGATGCAGGGAGGTTCGAGTTTCACCGTTACCCTGCCGCTCCGGCCCGTAGACGCTGCGGTCACCGCAATCCCGATCGATGTTCGAGACGCCGCCTTGCGCAGCTCATATGCTGCCGAATCCATTGCTTGGAACGGAGTCAACGGGCTGTCGTTGCAGCACGAGAATTCCGACGCCCGCCAATCGGCTCAACTGTCAGAAGGACGACCGTCGATCCTCGTGGTCGACGACAATGCCGATATGCGGGAGCACCTCTCCCATATTCTTGCAATCCGCTTCGCCGTCCACACGGCAGAGGACGCGCGTGCCGCATGGACTGCACTCGAAAAGCAGCCGATCGATCTCGTACTCACTGATGTGATGATGCCCGAAGTCGACGGTCTGGAGTTCCTGCGCCAGCTCCGGGAGCACGAGAAATGGCGCACGCTTCCGGTGATCGTATTGACGGCGCGAGCGGAGGAATCGGCGAGCATCGCTGGCTTGGAAAGCGGGGCCGATGACTACCTGATGAAGCCATTCAGCGCCCCCGAGCTCGTGGCGCGGGTGGACACTCACATCAGGCTGACGCGGTTGCGAAATGAAGCCGCGGTGCGGGAGCGGTCCTTGCGGGAACAGGCCGAGTTTCATCAAGCGCGGCTCGAGGCCGTGATGGCAGGGGCCACCGATGGGTTTGCTCTGCTCGACCCGAATTTTCGATTGCTCTACTTGAATGACCGCGAAGCGGAGTCGATTGGACAACCCAAGTCTGACTTGGTGAACACGGTCGTATGGGATGCGCTGCCGACCTATGCGCGCGCGGAGGTCGAGCCTCACCTGCAGCGCGCCCTCCACGAACGCCACCTCACCGTATTCGAATACTACGACCGCGAGCGCGACCGCTGGTTCGAGAAGCGGGCTTATCCGGTCGATGAGGGTATCGCCCTTTTCTCCGTCGATGTCTCCGAACGGCACATGGTGGAACGGCTCGCTGCGGCAAAATACAACATCACGCGAAAACTCGCGGAATCGCCCCGACTAGCCGCGGCCGCCGCCGAAGTGCTCAAACAGCTGTGCCATGCCGTTGGTGCGGACGTAGGGTGTTTCTGGCAAAAAAGTGCGGACGGGGAGTTCCTGGAAGTTGCCCATGTATTTCCGGATCAGAATTCACATCCTGAATACGGAGCATTCTTGGCCGAAAGCAGATCACGCCGACATCCGCCCGGCGGCAGCCTGCCCGGTCGAGTGTGGATCGCCAAGCGTGTGACTTGGATCCCTGTTCTCGCCGACGACCCCGAATTCGCCCGAGCGGCTTTCGCGCGGGCGGCTGGCCTTATGGCCGGTATCGGTGTTCCGGTTTCCATCGACGATGATCTCGTCGGCGTGATCGAACTATTCGTTTCACGCCGCATCGCTCCAAACGACAGCTACGTGAAAATGCTCGGAGCCGCGGGCAGTGAAATCAGCCAGTTCATCCATCGTCGCCGTGCGGAAGCCGAGCAAATCCGGCTCTCCGCGATCGTGCAGCATTCGAACGAAGCGATCGTTAGTATCGCACTCGATAACATGGTTACGAGTTGGAACCACGGCGCAGAGCGGCTCTTCGGCTACACCGCCGAGGAGGCGCTCGGTCACGAGATGAGCGGTGTGGTCCCGCCGGAACGGATCCCCGAATTGAACGACGCTCGACAGCGCGTGTTCCGCGGCGAACGCGTCGAAGCGTTCGAAACCGTGCGCGTGCGGAAGAACGGAGAACCGATCAACGTGCTGCTCTCACTTTCTCCGATGTTCGACGATGCGGGAGGTGTGATTGGACTCTCCGCGATCACGCGCGACATCTCGGAATCAAAGCGCAACGCGCTAATCGAGCTTCAGAACCGCGAACTGCAGGAGGAGAACCACCGAGCCATCAATGCAAGCCGGCTCAAGAGCGACTTCCTCGCAAACATGTCGCATGAGTTGAGAACGCCGCTGCACGGCATCATCGGCTTCTCCGAGTTCCTGGTGGACGAAAAGGTCGGCCCGCTAAACCCCACCCAAAAGGAGTTTCTGACGGACGTTCTCGCCAGCGCCGGGCACCTCCTGCTTTTGATCAACAATGTCCTGGATCTTTCAAAGGTCGAGGCCGGACAGCTTGAACTTTTCCCCGAGTGCTTTATCGTGAACGAAATGGTGCGAGAGGTTTGCACGATCGTCCGCCCGCTCGCCGAACAAAACGAGGTCACACTGACCTACCCGGGCGCCTCAGGGGATTTCGAAGCCTGCGCCGACCCGCTGCGACTGCGCCAAGTTTTGTATAATCTGCTCTCGAACGCAGTGCAGTATAACGTTCCGGGCGGCACCGTCACCGTGGAGGTGTTTCGCCCTAACGAAATCGAGTTTGAACTTTCGGTCAGCGACACGGGACTCGGCATAGCAGCGGAGCACCACGCAAAGATTTTCCAGGAGTTTCGTCAGCTGCACACTCCTGGGCGTGGCAACGGCACGGGATTGGGCTTGGCGGTTACAAAACGGCTGGTCGAACGCATGGCCGGCAGCATCAGGCTCGAGAGCGAGATCGGCCGTGGATCGCGATTCACCATCCGGTTGCCAGTGACCGCCCAAAAGGACGGGGAGTCCTCATGAAACCAGTCGTCCTCGTGATCGACGACAATGCCACAAATCTAAAGCTCGCTCACTGGGTGCTAACGAGCGAGGGTTTTGATGTCGTTTCGGTCGAGTCGGCAGAGGAGGCGCTTGCTATTCTCTCCGACCAACGACCGGACCTGCTCCTCGTCGACATTGCCCTTCCGGGACTCAGCGGACTCGAACTCACCCGGATGCTGCGCGCGAGGGCGGACACCCGCAATTTGCCGATCGTCGCGATGACTGCCTCTGCGATGAAGGGCGATGAGGCCAAGGCGCTCGACGCTGGTTGCGACGCGTATCTGGCGAAACCCGTCAATACCCGGATTCTAGCCTCCCAATTGCGGCAGGTGATCGCGACAGTCGGCAAGGGCCTCTCTAAAACATGAAAATTCTTATCGTCGAAGATGATCTCAGCCACGCGAAACTGGCCCGTGTCGTCCTTTCGCACGGCGGCTCTTCCGTGCGACATGCCGTGGGGGCATCACAGGCACTCAAGGAAATCACCGTCGATCCGCCGGACGCCATCCTGCTGGATTTGAAGTTGCCTGGAGTGGACGGTCTCGAACTCGCGAGAAAACTGAAATCCAGCCCCGAGACCCGGCGCATCGCGATCGTCGCGTGCACCGCGTATTCGGACTCATACTCGGAAAAACATGCGCGAGCCGAGGGATGCGACGCATTCCTTGTCAAACCGATCGACATGCGAACCTTGCTGGCGCGCATGCACTCCGCAATCGAATCGACACGATGAATCCGCCCGAAGCAAAGGCCCCAGATGAGAGACCGCGAGTGCTCGTGGTCGACGACACGATCGCGGACCGGAAGTTGCTGCGGCGAAAACTCGAGGTTGAAGGGTTCGACGTGGTTGAGGCGGGCGATGGAGTCGAGGCACTCGCAACTCTGCGCCGCGAGCCGTTTCGTGCCGTCGTTTCGGACATCCTCATGCCGCGGCTCGATGGCTATCGACTTTGCGCGGAAGTGCGGCGCGATCCCGCCCTCAGCCGGCTGAGTTTTGTGTTACACACCAGCAGCTACACATCGCCGGCCGACGAAAAGCTCGCGTATCGCTTCGGCGCAGATGCGTTTCTTCGCAAGCCGGCGAAGGCGCACGATCTCGCCGTGGCGATCCTCGACCAAAGCAAGCGGACGCACGATCCCGTAAAACCGATCGCGGAAGCGGAGCAGATGGAAGTGCTGCATGAGTACAGCGACGCGCTGGTGAGCAAGCTGGAGCAGAAGAACGTCGAACTGGAAGAGACCGCCAGGCAACTCAAGGTCGCGAACCAGGGAATGGCCTTGCGCACGCAGGAACTCGAGCTGGCCAGAGCTGAACTGCAGCGAATGAACGACGAACTTGAACATCGCGTTCGCGAGCGCACCACGCAGCTCGAAACTGCCAACCGCGAACTGGAGCAATTCAGCGACGCGGTGGCGCACGATTTGCGCTCCCCCATCCGGACGATGCAGGGCTACGCCGCCATTCTCGCCGCGGAATGCACCGATGGTCTATCGGAGGAGTGCCTGCATCTTATTCGCCGAATTCCCGCCGCAGCCTCCAGGATGTCCGCGATTGTCGAAGATCTCATGCGGCTCTCCCGCGTAAATCGCGCTTCCCTGCGGCGCGAGCAAGTCGATCTTTCAGACATTGCCCGCGAGTTAACCGCTGAATTACGGCAGCGCGAGCCGAACCGTGTCGTCAACGCGACCATCGCATCGGACATGTTCGCGGAGTGCGACGCCCCCCTTCTGACGGTTGCGCTGGAAAACCTGCTCAGCAATGCGTGGAAGTTCACCGCACAGCGACCGGATGCCACCATCGAGTGCGGCAAAATTCCTGGTTCGGAGGCGGTTTTTTTTGTGCGGGATAATGGCGCTGGTTTCGACATGAAGCTCGCGCCTCAATTGTTCATCGCTTTCAACCGACTGCATTCGCAAACCGAGTTTCCGGGCACCGGGATCGGGCTTGCCACGGTAAAGCGAATCATCGACCGGCACGGAGGACGCATCTGGGCGGAAGCTTCGGTCGGCCGCGGCGCGACGTTTTTCTTTTCTTTGGGGTAGCGTTTGCGTGGTGATGGCGGGGTTTGCCGGATGGTTGTGCCCTGGTCGACTTTGCACTCGCCACGACGCGTCCCGGTTCGCGTCCAAGGGGTGTAATTGAAAGTGAAGTCAGTCTGCGGTGGCACGGACATTCCTGTCTGTGGCTTGGACTCTGGCCGGGCGCTCAAGCCACACAGGCAGGAATGCCGGTGCCACGTCGCAGGCGGCGATTTATACAGATTTGCTCTGCTACTGGTGCTCGGAGACACGGTCGGCAGACGTTCTCTTTGTGACGGCGATCGCCCGATACTCACTCTGTCATTCCGATTCGGGTGTCGTTGGGGCAGCGAGCGTAATCCAGAACTTGCTTCCAGTTCGGCCATCGGATTCCACGCCGATCTTTCCGCCCATCCGCTCGACCGCTTTTCTGACGATCGCCAGCCCTATCCCGGTTCCTTCATAACCGGCTCTGACATGCGCGCGTTCAAAGACGCCCCAAATCCTCTCTTGGTGGTCGGGCGCGATGCCGATGCCGTTGTCCTCAATCCAGAGAGAGACTTCGTCCTCCCGCTTTTGCGTGCGGACGTTTACCCGCGGGGTTGTGCCGGACGCGACGAACTTCACTGCGTTGCCGATGAGATTCGAAACGACCTGCATGAGCAGCGGTTCGTGGCCCATGACGTCATGCAGCGGGCGTTCGATCACAATTTCGGCCTTCTGCGGGAGATTGACGAATTGAGTCACGCATTCAGATGCCAAGCGATCGAGGGACACCCGCTGCAACTCGACCGACGCACGGCTGACTTTACTATAGGACAAGATGTCCAGGGTGAGCCGGTCCATCCGACCGCTCGCGCTGATAATACGCCTGAGATACTCCTGACCCGTATCATCCAACTTATCACGATAGTCATCCAGGAGCGCTTGCGCATAGCCATGCATGGATCGTAGCGGCGACCGCAGATCATGGGCGACGCTGTAGGAAAACTCCTCCATTTGCTCGACGGCTTCGCGTAGAGACGCGGTGCGCTCCCCGACAATGCGCTCCAGTTCTTCACCGCGTTGCGTTAGGATTTCCCGGGCTTCGATTATGTCCGTGATGTCGGTGTTTGAGCCGATCCACATCGAAACGGTGCCGTCCTCGTTTCGCATGGGCACCGCCCGGCTCAGGTGCCAGCGGATTGTGCCGTCGTGCCGGAGAAAACGTTGTTCCAATTCAAACATCTCGCCGGCGCGGAGAGCGTGCTTCCACCTCCGCACCGTCTCGTCGCGATCGTCCGGGTGAACCATTTCCGCCCAGCCCCAGCCACCAATCTGCTCGAATGGGCGTCCGGCAAACTGAAGCCACTGCCGGTTGCAATAATCGACGGTGCCGTCCGGGCGTGCGGTGAAAATCTTCTGCGGCATCGATTCTGCCATGAAGCGAAAGCGCTGCTCGCTTTCGCGTAGGTCGCGAATTGCCCCACCCCGTTCCAGCGCCTCCCAGCATCGCGCAGCAACCGTTGCGACAAGGGTAATTTCCTCGCCCGTCCATTCTCGCGGCGAAGCTTGGTGCACCGCCATCGCGGCCGTAAATTTGCCAGCCTTATGTAATGGCACGCAAATGACTGCCCGAATTGCGGTCGCCCGGTAGGCCGCCAGATCAGCGACGCCGATTCGCGGGTCGGCTTCGGAATCCGCCACGACATAGGCTTTATTTGCGAGCATGAGACGGGTGCATTCGGATCCGAAGGCCGCCACGGGCCACCGCCCAACGATACTGCCGACGCCCCGGTTGTAGTCGCCCGTTATCACGAACACAGCCTCCCGCTCGACCTCCGCATACGCGCATCGATTCACCCCGAGATATTCGCCCAGACTTCTAGCCGTCTCCTGCATAACTTCCTGCGGGGAGACCAATCGCTGGGTCGCCGCGGTCAGATCCTCAAGGAACCGGCGCGTGTGCTCCTTGCGCTTGTTTTCAGTGATATCCTGCACCGTTCCAATGAAGCGATACGCCCGGCGTGCGGCACCGGCTGCCGCAGCATGGTCGCGGCCATTCCGGCCGCGCCAGGCAGGAGTCGTTGCTCGCGCAAAATTTTCGGGCTTCTCTTCACCCGAGACCGGCGCTGGCTCAAAGTAGGCTTGTCCAATCGCGCGCATCCACTTTTCGGCGTTATCCCGCAGGTCGATAATCCGAAACTCGACATCGCAGTGTCCGCCGCTTTGCGGACGCAGGGTGGCGTTCGCTATCTTAACGACGCGCTTCCGGTCACCGGGGTGGAGCAGCGCGACGAAGTGTTCGTAACTCATTGCGACATCGGGCGGCGCACCCATGAGTTGCCGGCAGCGGGCATCACAATGCACCGCACGAGTGATCGGGTTGAAATCCCATGTTCCCAAGTTGGCAGCTTCCGCGGCGAGCCGCTGACGCTCTTCGCTCAGCTGCAATCGTTCTTCCGCCTCCTTGCGCTGCTCAATGTGCTCGATCGTGGTGATGAAATTGACCGGCCCGCCGGCTTGGTTGCGCAACAGCGATACCGTTACATACACCCACACCATCGATCCGTCTTTCCGCACATAACGCTTTTCTGTGGCGTAGGTCGGAATCTCGCCGGCCAACAACTGGCGCGCGGCGGCGCGATCAGCGTCCCGCGTAGCGGGGTGCGTGATCTCCTCGAACGTTTTTGTGACGAGTTCCTCGGGTGCGTATCCTATGATGGTGGCGGCCGCGCGGTTGACGCGGGAAAACCTGCCATTCGCATCGACGAGAGCGAAGCCCATCGCCGCATTCTCGAAGGTGGCGCGAAAGCGTTCTTCGCTTTCACGCAGTGCTTCTTCAGCGCGGTTGCGCTCTGTAATATCGCGGAGAAACGCAGTGAAAATCGGCGGATCAAATCCCGGAACCGGCAGAATTGCCACCTCCGCCGGAAACTCGGACCCATCGGCACGCTGGGCAGGAAGCTCGACCCGGCGCCTGAGCACCGGACCCTCGCCGGTCGCCAGGTATCGCTGCATCCCATGGTGGTGGCGCTCGCGGTAACGCATTGGTATAATTAGTTCCGCAAGTGAACGCCCCAGCACCTCGTTTTGCGCATAGCCGAAAAGCGCTTCTGCTGCCGGGTTAAACTCCATGACCGTGCTTTCGTGACTAATCGTGATGATCGCGTCCAAGGCCGAGCGGAGAATGGCATCTTTCCGCGCTTCGCTTTCCCGTAATGCTTCGTCGGCACGCCGCCGCTCCGTTATATCGAGAACAACCACGACGACGGTCCTGTGTTGCGCATCACCCTGCGGCTCATATTTCACGGCAAACGTTCTCCGAGCAGCGTTCCCCAACGGCACCGCGGGTAGCACCAGTTCGTAGCTGACCTGTTCGCCGGCCAGCGCACGATCCAAGTGCGGCTGTATAGTCGACCAGCCGGGCTTCACGACGTCAGGGACCCGTCGCCCGACGACGTTCTGCTCCTCAAGGTCGAGCACCCCGGAGTACGCCTCGTTGGCAAAGTTGTATTCGTAGTTTGCATTGACGATCGCCAGTCCGACCGAGGCGCCGCTCGCGACGGCGGCAAGCAAACGCTCGCGCTCGCGCAGGGACTGCTCCGAACGGCGCGTTTCCGTCACATCACGAAAAACTAAAACCACGCCTCGCATGTGGCCGTCGTCCGTGCGAATCGGTGCGGCGCTGTCTTCGATTGGGATGCGGGCGCCCGTTTTCGAAAGCAGAACCGTATGATTCGCGAGTCCGACCGTCACTCCATCGCGCAACACAAGCTCGACGGGATTGATGACCCGCTCATTTGTGTCTTCATTCACCATCGGGGCGATAACTTGCAGCGGCTGCCCGCGCGCCCCGCTCGCGGTCCACCCTGTGATCTTCTCCGCCACCGGGTTCATGAACAGAACGCGCCCGTCAGCGTCCGTGGAAATCACTGCATCTCCGATGCTCGCCAAGGTGACGCGGAGTTGCTCACTCCGGTCGGCAAGCGCACGGCCGCGGTCTTGTGATTTGGCAACCGCTCTGGTCAATGCCGCCGCGATCCCTCCCAACGCTCCGCTCACCAGCAATCCGGCTAGCGCAACCCACCTGACCAGCGAACGCGTCACGCTCGCTTCGAACGCCGGCGTAGATCGGTAGCGCACCGTCCAGTTTCGGTCGGCGATCTGCAACGTGGCCGTCCGCCCAAATACTGGCGCAGTGGCGGATGCTTCCGGCGAACGGTAAAGCAGTTGGTCGGGGACCGCATCGTCCCCGTCGAAAATCTCGAAATGCACCCGCGGCGTCGTCTCGCCGCCAAAGATTCCGGCAAGCAGGTCGTCCACCCTGAACGGACTATATACGAATCCCTCCAGCCGTTCCCTTCTCGCCGCAACGGTATCAGGCAAGACTCCACCTTGATACACTGGCACGTAGATCAAGAATCCAGCCTGTTTCTCGCGGTCGATTTCCTGCACTAAAAGAACCCGCGCCGTCGCCGCCGCCCTTGCCTCGTCCCGCGCACGAGCCATCGCGGCATTTCGCGTCGGCTCGCTAAACATGTCATAACCGACCGCGTTTCGGTTCCGCCGGTCGAGCGGCTCGAGAAAGACGATGGGGAAGAATTCCGGGCGGTCTCCGGGCGGCGAAATCTCGAACTCGGCCGCGCCCGTTCGACGCATTTTATCTACGAAGGCTGAACGCTCCTCGGGCAGCATCCGGTGGGCATATCCGATCCCTTGGACGCCAGGATAGAACGTCGGCAAGTTGATCCGCTGTGCGAAACTGCGAAAGTCTTCCTGCGTTACCTCTGTCGTGGCGGCGAAGAGACCTGCCCCTGCCCGTAGCATACCGATATAGAGATCCACCCGCGCCACGATCGAGGCGCCCGTCCGCTGCACCGCATTTTCGAAGCGGCTTTCATCGCGCGCCTTACTTCCAGCCCACGCGGACCAAGTGAGCGCACCACTCAGAAGCAAACTGAGACCAAACACCAGAGAGGGCCATTTCCACCTGCTCCATTTCCGACCAAACACTTCTTCGTTCCCTTGATCTTTGTGGGATAACATCGGTCCAGTGGAAGGCGGGGGTTGCGTGAGGGGGCGCAAAGGGGTGCGGGTCAAAAATCACGTTTGTGTCCTTTGGTTCACAAGCGAATTCACTATCGGAGTTTTTCCGAGAGTTGCGCCTACCGGCGGTGATACCGGTCAGTTCGTATTCAGCAACGGGCCCGGTGGGGCCAGCGACGTGCGTCCGGGGTGTCGATCAGCCGACTGATTTCCTTCACGACGGAGGTGGAGTTGCGGCGGCACTCGTGACGGACTCCGCCGCTAAAGCGATCAGGTACGCCGGTTCAGTCTTTCGGTCGTTTCATTTCCTCGCCGCCTTTTTCCTGCGGATAGCGTGCGCCTTTCCGGCCTCTGCTGTTTGTTACGAGAAGCCGACCTGTTTCGTCCACAGGAGGAACCTGGGACCTCGTCCAATATTCCAAAATCTGGTGAAATAGCTTTTCGAGTTCACCTGGGTCCGACGGCTTCAAATGATAGGCGCTGGCGCCAAGGAAAAACGCGGTGCGCACATCGTCATCATCGTCGGACGCAGAGAAGAGAATCCGGGGGACGACGCTCCACCCGGAGTTTTTTTTCATGAACTCCAGTACATCAAAGCCGTCCCCGTCGGCCATGCTGAGGTCCACAATCACCAGACTTGGAAACGGATAGAGCTTCCGGTCGGCAAACTTGCCTTCGCCGATCATATAGGCAATCGCCTCGTTACCGCTTCGGCAGACTTTTACCTGGCTGCGGTCTGACAGGAGCTTCTTCAACGCTCGCTGCGCGATGAACTGTTCGTCGAAATCATCATCGATGAGGAGGATTCGATGCGTCCTTGTAATCATTTGTCTAACTTCACCGCGGCCTAGTTGCTTGCAAGTGAGATTTTGTCCTGACGAACACTTCGCCATAATAGTCAGGGCCGCAGTTTCAACTTTTCACTCCCTGTTTTTCACCGCCTCTGCGGTTTGGCATGATTAGGACAAGCTCGAAAGTTCGGCGCGAAATCGCTTCGCCGCTTGGAAGCCGTTGGCGGCGGTAACGACCTCGTGGCCGTCGGCGGCGAGGATCTATGCGAGCGTCGGGCGAAAAATTTTCGTCGTCTACGAGGAGCACGCGGGCCATGAGGCGGCAGGTCTAGGTTTCCGTGGAATTCTTCGGGAGCAGCGCCGCGACGGTGTCGAGCAGTGCATCCACCGTGAACGGTTTGGCGAGGAACCCGGAGGCAAACTCTCTCGTCCGCTCGTTTTGCAGGCGGCTGGTGCTGCCCATTCCGCTAATCGCAAGAATTTTCTTTGTCCGGTCGATGCGGTGAATTGCCGCAGCGAGCGCTGGGCCGTCGAAAACCGGCATGTCGAGGTCGGTGATGACCAGCGCGACGTCGGAGGCGTGCACGGCGAAACGAGCGATGGCCTCGATGCCATCGCTGGCAGTGATCACCCGATAACCATGCCGCGTGAGGATGGCCTCGGCCACATCGCGGATGGGATATTCATCATCGACGAAGAGAATGAGCTCACCGTGGCCCGCAGTGGCGGACCGCGAACGGATGACGCGGGCTTCCACCGCTGATCCTTCTACCGCGGGCAGATAGACGCGGAATGTCGTGCCGTGGCCCGGATTGGTTTTCACGGTGACGAATCCGCCGTGGCTTACCACGATGCCACGCACGGTGGAAAGGCCAAGCCCGGTGCCCTTGTCGGCCGTCTTGGTCGTGAAAAACGGATCCCAAATTCGGGAGAGCACCTTCGGCGGGATGCCGGTGCCGGTGTCCGCGACTTGGATCATGATCCAAGCACCTGGCTTCGCGCCGTTGATGGCGGCGGCCGATGCTTCGTCGAGTACACAGTTTTCCGCCTGTAAACTTAACCTGCCACCTTGGGGCATGGCGTCGCGTGCGTTGACGCAGAGGTTCAGCAAGATTTGATGGATTTGCGTCGGGTTGGCGGAAATCGGCCAAAGTTCGCCGGGAATTTCTTCGCTCAGCACAATCGACTTTGGGAAAGTTCCAGAGACCACCCCGCCGATGTCGCGGAGGAGGTGCTCGACCTGCACCATGCGCAATTCGCCACCGACGCCATGAACGAAACCGAGAATTTGACGCACGAGGTCAGCGCCGCGCTTGGCGCATTTCTCGAGAATGTCGAGCAACTGGAGGTCGCCGCTCTTGGAAACGTGCTTACGCAGGAGATCTGACACCATGCCGACCGGCGTGAGGACATTGTTGAGGTCGTGCGCAATGCCGGCGGCCAGCATGCCGACGCTTTCGATCCGCTGCGTGCGAAGAAATTGCTCCTGAAGCTTTTTCTGCTCGGTAATGTCCTCCGCGACGCCGACGACGCGTCGCACCGTGCCGTGCGCCGGCTTGACGGGGAACGCTCGATCGCGAATCCAACGCAGCGTGCCGTCCGGCCGCAGAATGCGATACGTTTCGTCATACTTGCCGGCGGCCTGTTTGGCCACGGCGGCCGCAAGCACCCGGGCACGATCCTCGGGATAGATGCTCTCAATCCACTCGCGCGGTGAGGCATAAAGACTCGCACACGTGCGGGCCCAGATTTTTTCATAACCAGGACTGACGTAGATCATTTGGTTTTTCGCCACGTCGCTCATCCAGAAAACTTCCTGGATCGTTTCAGTTATCTGCCGGAAGCGTTCTTCGCTCTCCCGGAGCGAGGTCTCGGTAATCTTCTGATCTTCGAGCAGGCTGAGCAGCGCGCGGCGGGAATCTTCCGCCGACACCAGATTCTGTCGTATCTCCTGCGTGCCCAAGGCGAGCTTGTGGGCGTGCTGGCGCAATTCCAGCTGGTCGACCACGCGGCGGCTCAGAGCGCGCAAGGCGGCGAGTTGCGCGGCGGTCAACGTGCGCGGGATGCGGTCGATCACGCAAAGTGCGCCGAGCGCGTGGCCGTCGGGCGTGACGAGTGGAGCGCCCGCGTAAAAGCGAATGTGCGGGGCTGCCGTGACGAGCGGATGCTCGGCGAAGCGCGGGTCCGCCATCGCGTCACGCACCTCCAGCACTTCGTCGGCATGGAGAATAGCATTCGAACAAAATCCCCCGTCACGCGGCGACTCCGTCACCTCGATCCCGAATCGTGATTTGAACCACTGCCGATTTTCATCGATGAGCGAAACCATCGCCATGGGCACCTGGCAGATCTGCGCGGCAATCAGCGTGAGATCGTCGAACGCCTCCTCCGGTGCGGTATCGAGCACATCGTAGTGTCGCAGGGCGGCCAGCCGCTCGGCTTCGTTGGGCGGTAACGGCGATTTCATGCGACGGGGCCCGCGTAGCGCGGCGGTTTATTTTGTTCGGCGAGCAGTTGGTTCACCTCGGTCTTGAGGGCGAGCACACGTGCCTCGCGGCCCAGCGTCACCTCGTGCCAGCGCTGGAGTTCGCGCAACTGGCTGCGGATATCCTGCTCGGCCTGCTTGCGCTCGGTGACATCGGCGCTAACGCCAAGTATTCGGACCGGCGCGCCTTTTTCATCATAGAAAACCCGGCCTTCGGCGTTGAGCCAATGCAGCGACTTGTCCGGCCACACAATTCGGCAATGCAGCGCGAGATGGCCGGTGGCCAGGGCGCGTTGGAAATCTTGCTCAACCTCCGCGCGGTCTTCAGGGAAGACGTGCCTCAGGAAAATCTCGGAGCCCCATTCAAGTAGCGGGGTTTCATACCCAAAAATCTGATCGTGGCGGAGTGTGCGGATGGAGGTGTCGTTCACCAAATTCAATTCCCAGATTCCCAAGCTGGCGGATTTCACCGCGAGTTCGAGGCGTTGCTGACTTTCGAGCAGCGCCACCTCCGCCAGTTTGCGCTCCGTGATGTCGCGGCCCACGGCGTAGAGCGTGCCTTCGGCCAGATAGGGAGCCGCCACCCACTCGATCCAGCGGTAGCTGCCGTCTTTGCAGCGATAGCGGTTCTCAAAATTTTGCGAGGTCCTCCCCGCTTGGACTGGCGCCGCCACGGCGAGCGTCTTGGCGCGATCGTCGGGATGGACAAACTCGAAAAACGGTATCGCGCGCGACTCGGCCTCGGTATATCCGTGTGTTTTCTCAAACGCCGGGTTCAGCCGCTGTAAATAGCCGTCGGCACCGACGATGCAGAGCAGGTCGGGCGAAAGCGTGAAGAAGCGTTCGCGTTCGATCTCCGCGCGATTGCGATCGGTGACGTCGATGAGCATGTTCACCGCGCCGACGATTTTTCCGGCCGAGTCGAAAATCGCCTCCGGATAGGGCACGACGTTGCGGCGGGTGCCATCGGGCCGCTCGATGATGATTTCGCGATGGCGGACGGACACGCTGTCCTTGATCGCAATGGCCATCGGACACGCGTCGAGTGAAACCCGGGCGCCATCCAGATCGTAAATCTTCCACGAGCCGCACCAAAGATCCTGGCCCAAGTCCGGCTCCCGCCCCCACAGGTCCACGGCGGCCTGATTGAAGAGCGTGATGCGGCCATGTGCGTCGCAGGTGTAAACCGCGGCGGGCAACGCCTGCACCACGTTCCGGAATTTCAATTCGCTGTCGCGCAATGCCGCATCGAACTGCTGGCGTTCCCGGCGCAATCGGGTTTGCTCCAATGCCTGCGTTACCGCCTGCCCCAGCCGCGCCAGACGGTCTTTCAGCAGGTAATCGGTGGCACCCTGCTTCATGGCCAACACCGCCGTTTCCTCGCCGATGGTTCCCGACACGAGAATGAACGGGATCTCCAGCCCGCGCTGATTCATCAACTCCAAGGCCCGGAGGCCGCTGAACCGCGGCATACGGAAATCCGACAGCACGAGGTCGAGTTCGGGTTGGAGGTGGGCAAGATAGTCTGGCTCGGTGTCCACCCGCACCCAGTCGGGCTCGAACCCGGCGCGACGCAATTCGCGTAGCAGAAGCCCGGCGTCATCGTCGTTGTC
>JBBQEG010000094.1:0-15106 GCA_038320495.1 Opitutales bacterium
GCGAATATTTTGCCGTGATGGAAAAATACTTGGATGCCGGAAGCGGCGCATGCCTGCTGACGCAGCATCCCTTGGCGCAGACTCTCTCCGACGAATTACACCGTTTGGAAGAATGGGACGTCATGGTTCCGCACTACACTGTGATGCCGAACCACTGGCATGCGCTACTCGTACCAGGGAGAGATTGCTCTCGTTCATTGTCGGAGATCATGAAACGCGTCAAAGGTCGCACGGCCAATGCCATCCGCCGCATAGCAGGTGGATGTGGGCCAGTGTGGCAACGAGAGTGGTTTGATCGCTGGATACGCGACGACAGCGAATGGGAACGATTCGTACGCTACATCCAGCAGAATCCAGTGAAGGCGCGATTGGTCGAACGTCCTGAAGATCATCCTTGGACTCGATAGGCGGGTCCCGAAGGCGGGCCATAGACCCACCCTACTCCTCCCCACTCCCGCCCTACTTCCTCCCCTTCACCCACGCCTCGTACTCCGCCCGCGGCATAAAGCGCAGCGAGGCGCTGTTGATACAGTAACGCAGCCCGCCCTTATCGCGCGGCCCGTCGGGGAAGACATGACCAAGGTGCGCGCCGTCGATCGCGCAATGCGCTTCCACCCGCCGCATGCCGTAACTGTCGTCGGTGTGCTCACCGACAAACGCCGGTTCAATCGGCTTGGTGTAGCTGGGCCAGCCGGTGCCACTCTCGAACTTGTCGCGGCTATCGAACAGCGGCGTGTCGCTGCAGACCGAGAAATACACCCCATCTTCGTGATGGTCGTGAAACTCGTTCTGAAACGGAGGTTCCGTTCCTTGCCGGCGCGCCACCCGATACTGCATCGGCGTCAATGCCGCCCGCCATTCGGCGTCACTGCGTTGCACCGCCGCTTTGGTCATATCAATGACCACATGGGAAGGCAGGCCACAGGCGGACTTGTCGGAAGCAGGCGTAGGCGGAGGTTTCATGTGCGCGCTGACCTTACTCGCCCTCCTGAATTATTCCAGCGCGTCAGCGAAAAGGTGAAACAGACATTCCTGTCTGTTCAGGTCGGTCCGGCTGCAGTCGGCCTTACGAATTAAGAATCCACTTCTCTCTCACTTCCCCACACTTGCTCCCCGACCTACAGACAGGAATGTCTGTATCACCCATACCTACTCCGCCCTCAACGGCAGCGCGCCATCGGCGAACTCCGCGGTCAGCGATTGCCCGGGCTTAACCCCCGCGCGGCGCATCACCGGTCGGCCGGATTCATCCTTCATCATCACAAAACCGCGCTGCAGGATCGACGCCGGGCTCGCGCCCTGCAGTCGCTTCCAAAGTGACAGCAACCGATGCGACTCGATCTGTACGCGCCGTTCCGGTGACCGCTGCGCGAGCAAACTCCGGAGCTCGCCCAACCGCTGCCGGTGCATCTGGGTCGAATGCCGCAACGCCGACGCCAGCCGGTTCGCCAGATCATCCACCCGCAACGAGCCCTGCTCGATCTGCGCCGCCGGTGAGAGCAGCCGCAGCCGTGAACGCGCGTGATCCAGCTCGGCACGCGCGTGACGCACGCCCGCGTCCAGCAGCGTCGTCATTGCTTCCTGCGCCTGGCGCACGCGATCCGCGCACCCCACGAAGTGACTTGTGATCAACTCCGCCGCGGCACTCGGCGTTTCCACCCGCAGATCGGCGGCGAAATCACACAACGTGAAATCGATTTCGTGACCGACCGCCGAGATGATCGGCAGCTTGCACGCCGCGACCGCCCGCACGAGCGGCTCCTCGTTAAAGGCCCACAGATCCTCGAGGCTGCCACCGCCGCGGCCGATCACCAACAGATCAAAAATTCCCAGCTGCTCCGCCAGCCGGAGCATCGCGATCATGTCCGTCGCGGCCCCCTCGCCTTGCACCTTCGCGGGCAAGACCACCACGCGGCCGCACCATTTCCGCCGCATGATGATCCGCGCGAAATCCTGCACGGCCGCACCGGTGGGCGACGTGATGAATCCAATCGTCAACGGCATCGTCGGGATCGCGCGCTTGTTCTCCGCGGCAAACACCCCCTCCGCCGCAAGCCGCGCCTTCAACGCCTCAAATTCCCGCTGCAGCCGACCCACGCCATCGTCGACCACCACGCGCACGATCAATTGATACTGCCCGCGCGCCTCGTAAACGCTGACCTCGCCATAGACCACCACCTGCAGGCCGTCGCGCAACTTCACCGTCTGCCGCATCGCGTCCCCGCGAAACATCACGGCCCCCAGCTGCGCTCCGGCATCCTTCAGCGAAAAATAAACGTGTCCGCTCGCCTGCATCCGGACATTGGATACCTCGCCGCGCACCCAGCTCGGGCGCACGCCGGTTTCGAGGACGTGTTTCACCCGGCGCGTGAACTCCGTCACGCTCTCGGCCCGCGGTCCCTCGCCCAATTCCAGCTCAGCTTTCACGGGCAAAGTATTTCTTCCGGACCCATTGAAACAGGATCGAGGCGACCACCATCACACCCAAACCCATCACCACCGCCCCGATATTGCCGTTGAAAATCCCCCGCCCGAGCACGATGGCGCCGACCGCCAGGGGCAAAATCGATAACCAGGAAACAATCATGTAGAGGCGGAACGGCACCTCCGCGATGCCCAGCACGAAACATTGCAACGCATAGGGCGGACCCGGGGTGAGCCGAACGAGGAGGAGGATATTGAGAGCGTTCTCCCGGGTGACGCTTGGCACCGTGTAGCCATAGCGGGTGATCAACCACGTGAGCACTGGCCGCAGGGCGTAACGAGAAAGCCAATACGCCAGCGCGAGATTCACCCCAATGGCCAGAAGGGCGAGCGCCACCACCGTGCCCATACCCAACTGAGCTGCGAACGCCTCCCCAGCCGGAATCGTGAAGGCTGTCATCGGAGCCCCTAAGGCGGGCAAGATCGCCATGGCCCCGAAGAACCCCCAAGGCCCGATCTGGCGAATGAAGTCCATCAGACCCTGCACCAGCGCACGGAGGTCCACGCCGCGCAGGAGTAAGACGACGCCGACCAGCAACAGGACCGCTGCGATCGCGAGTTTCACGACCGGCACCCGGCGCTTTTGCACTACGACTTCAGTCGACATAGCCGGGGAGCGTGCCGACGGGACGGCCAGACCGTCAAGACACCAGACCGGCGCTCGAAACAGTGAAACAGGCATTCCTGCCTTTGCTCATAAATTCCGAGTGACTCGGTGCTACTGCCTTGGCGAACAGACAGGAATGTCTGTTACACTTTCGGGTCCCGCGCCGGCCTTCGCGCACGATTAGCAGAACTTTTCCCGTGACTTGAATGCGCGGAACACGCCGACTCTCCCCAAACCATGCCGCGCTTCGCCGCCTCTGCGCCCGCCGTCGCTGTCTCGCGTCCGTCTGTACGCCCGCCGGGCGAACGGCTGACCGCGATTGTGGCCGTGATCTGGCTAACAACGCTCGCCGGTGTCACCTTCGCCCATCCCTCGGCCACGCGCATGCACACCTGGCCGTGGGCTGGCTTTGTCCTCCTGCTCTGGGTCTTACCCGTGGGCGCGATGCTCGGCACCACGCTCACGAGTCCCACCTGGCGACTCCCGCCGTGGCCGGTATTGACCGGACTCCTCCTGCTGACCGGAGGTGCCATCGCGTCCGCCTCACTCAGTCCCTTCGCGCCCGCCATCCTACCCCGCATCTGGCCTACGCTCGGCGGGTCGGCTCTTTTGTTGTGGCTTCATCACCGCTGGTCTGAAGAAACCGGGACAGGACGTCGGTGCCAATCCGACACCATTGCCCTGAGTCTCGCGATCGCCGGGACCGTTCTCGCGCTCGTCTGCGTCCTCGCCTGGCCCGGGCTCACCTGGCCGATGCCATGGCATTCCCGCAATCCCGTGCCGTTCGGCCACTCGACTTACACCGCGGGTGCGATCGTGGCCCTCATACCTTGGATTGCTCTGCAAGCGTGGAACGCAGCGGGTCTTCGCAGATTCACCTGGATGGTCGCCACCGCAATCGGACTGCTGGCGCTCGCCAGCACCAGCAGTCGCGGCGGCGTACTCGGGCTCGCCGGAGCAGCGGGGCTTGCGACGGCCGGGGCCATCCTTTTCGGCGGGTGGTCGCGGCAGCGCAAACTCGCAAGCGCGCTCGGACTGCTCGCGCTCGGCGCGCTGGTGGTAGCCACGAATCCGCGTTTGCGCGAACTCGTGATCCACCGCCAATGGGGTGCCGATGCAGCCGAGAGCAACCTGCAACGCCGGGCGATGCTCGCCGCCGGAGTGAAACTCGGAGCCGAACGCCCGCTCCTCGGCTGGGGACCGGGGACCGTTCCACTGGCGTATCCAAAAATCCGATCCGCCTTGGATGGCGGCGTCGAGAATGTTCTCCAACTGCACAGTACCCCGGCGCAAATCTGGGCGACAACGGGGGCGATCGGGATCGCCGCCGCGCTGTTCGTCGCGGCCGGTTTAATAACAGCATTGCGGCGCGCTCCCAAAACTCCTGCGACGGGCGCGGCCGCCGCGAGTCTCGTGGGTTATGCGCTCATGGCATTGACCGACCATCAGATGGATGTACCTGCGATCACGGTCGCCGTGGTCGTCGGGACCGCCCTGCTCCTCGTCTCGGCGCCGCGTCAAGCGGAAGTCCGCCCCGGTCGTGGCCTTCGATTCGGCGTGGTCGCAATCGTGGGCACGATGATTCTCGTGCTGGCCCTTCCCACGCTCCGCGACAT
The DNA here is from genome assembly GCA_038320495.1 of Opitutales bacterium. GTDB lineage: Bacteria > Verrucomicrobiota > Verrucomicrobiia > Opitutales > Opitutaceae > ER46. The sequence continues at coordinate 4,708 of JBBQEG010000094.1, forward strand.
GCGCGCACGCCAGCTCTACGACGACGCCCTTTCGGCGCTTGCAACCGGCCGCACGCCCGATGCCCTCGCCGCGCTCGATCAAGCAACCCGCGCGACGCCCCTCGATCCGTTTTTCGAACACACGGCGGCCGCCTACCGGTGGATGGATCCGAACCCGGAGGCGCAGTTGCTTCCGCCGGTTGTTCCTATCCGCGATGCGATTACGCGCCTGGAACGATCTCTCGCGACGGGCGCTCACCTGGAGTTTGCCCATTTCAATCTCGGGTGGCTCCTCCTCGAAACGAATCAACCTGCGCAAGCAGTTCCTCATTTTAAAGCCGCCGCTCAGCTCGTTCCGGATAAAGGCGGTGTCTACTTCGGACTCGGCCTCGCCCTTCGGGCAAGCGGCTCCCAAGCTGCGGCGGTGCGAGCGTTCGCCCTCGAATGGATCAATGACCCGCTCGCCTTCACGTCGCCCGCGTGGGAAGTGCCGGACTTGGCCCCGCTCGTTCCCGCGATCCGCGAGGAAGCCGGGCGCGTCCTCGAGACCCTCGCGACTCAATCGCCGGTGGCCGCCCGCGTCGGGCCATGGCTACGCTGGTGGTGGAGAACGGGACCGAATCATGCTCCCTCCGAGCGCACCGACACGCCCTCGGGTTGGAACGCCGCGAGCATGGCCTTTGCGGCCGCCTGGCCGGCAATCGCAACGCAAGCGCCCCTCGACGCCTCAGCCCCTATGAGTGATTGGGGCCGCGCTTACACCGCGTGGCGAACCGTCGCGGCGGCGGGTGATGCCGACTCGACTGCGTTTGTGCTCACCGCGAACGGCGACGCCGCGCTTGCGAGCGCCTTAACGAGACGAGCGCACCAAACGCGGGCGGACTTTCGGGCCTTCCTGGTTGGGGCGACAGGCGACGAGCCGACCCTTGTTCGCACGCTCCGGCGTGTTCGTCCCGGATATGGCGTACTCGCACTCCACCCCGAGGGCGCACCGCTGCAAGACGTGTACGTCGTGCAGGAAAACCGTGTGGCCACGGCGTTTGCGGCCGAACTTTTTCCGCGCAAGGGCTGGGTACCGGGACGTTTCCTGCTCGCCTTGCTCCCGGATCATCCGCGATGAGAGCGCCCGTGAGTCGCACGCATTCCAGTCGGCTGCGCAAAGTCATCCTCCCGGCCTGGCTGGTCGTGGGCGACGCACTCGTCGCCTTCGGCGGACTCGCGCTCGGACACTGGTTGCGTTACGCAACGCCCCTCAGCCAGCTGGGTATTGACGTTCCGGATGCGAAATTCGCGCGCTATGTCCCGCTCCTCCTGCTGGGCGTGGTCTTCCTCATCGCCGGTTATGCCCAGTTGAATCTTTACGCCGAACAGCTGCTGCTCCGGAAATACCAGAGCATCGCGTTGGTCGTCAAAGGCACGACGCTCTGGCTGGCCGGCTACCTCGCACTGGCCTTGGTGCTAAAGTTTGATCCGCCGATTTCCCGTCTCTTCGTGCCGCTCGCGTATGCCAGCGTGATCGCGCTCATGGTGATCTGGCGCAGCCTGTTTTATACGGCGATTGTCCGACCCGGCTGGCGCGATCGCGTGCGGCAGCGCGTCGCGGTGCTGGGATGGAACGATGAAGCCCGCGCGCTGGCGGCGGAGCTTTTGTCCACGCCCGCGCATCCGTATCAGTTTTGCGGAGTCATCACGCTTCCCGACGAGCCGGCCCTCCCGGAGTCTCTCGGCACCATCGAGGAACTCCCGTCCATCCTGGCGCGGAACAAACTCGACGTCCTGATCGCCGCACGGACCGACCTGCCGCGTGAGCAGCTGTTGCGCGTAGTCGAATCATGCGAGCGGGCGTATGTCGATTGGAAGGTAATCCCCTCGTCGTTTCAGATCCTCCTGAGCGGCTTGCGCCTGCACACCATCGGCCAGTTACCGGTGCTGGGAATCGAGGAGCTGGCGATCAACAAGGTTTTCAACCGCGCGCTGAAGCGGCTGGTCGATATTGTGGGCGCCACCTGTGGACTCATCATTTCGGCGCCCGTGATCGCCGTGCTTGCGGTGTTGATCAAGCGCGAGTCGCCGGACGGACCGGTGTTTTTCGCGCAAACCCGGGTCGGCGCCGGCCACCGGCCTTTCACGCTGTGGAAATTGCGGAGCATGGTGCCGGACGCGGCGGCGACCGATGGGGACCGACAAAGTACGGCCCGCGGTGATACGCGACTGCTGCGGCTGGGGGCGTTCATGCGCCGGTGGAACCTCGATGAGCTGCCGCAGTTTTGGAATGTGCTATGCGGACGCATGAGTCTGGTCGGCCCGCGCCCGGAGCGGCCGCATCACGTCGACCGCCTATCCACGGAAATCGCGCACTATCATCCACGGCACCTCGTCAAACCCGGAATGAGCGGCTGGGCGCAGATCAACGGCCTGCGGGGCGAAAGCTCCATCGCGCATCGGATCCAGCACGACATTTATTATATTGAAAACTGGTCGCTCTGGCTGGACCTGCAGATTGTGCTTCTGACGTTCGTGCGCTGGCGGCATTCAAACGCGTACTGATCTAACCAAGCTAAGTTTCTGCCCTGGCCACTCGCCAACAGGATTGCGTGCGTTCGCCGGGAATTAAGAAGCAAGGGCGCGGCCTTTTCCAGACAGCGTAGCCAGATGTCTCACCCCGGCTGAGAGCATGCAGGCGATCAACCAAGCGGAAGGCGGCAAGATCGGGATGATATATCGCGGCCAGACAAAAGGCACCCAGAGTGTCAGGCAAATGAACGCCACCACCCACCAGCACGCCGCGAAGCGGACGGCGGCATCTTTCCAGTGGCAAACGACAAACCAGGCCGTCCCCATCACCAGCGCAACGAACGGAGTCCATCCGACAAATCCCATCTTAACCACCGCGCTGACTTTGGCCTGAAGCGTTTCCAAACGGCTGTTCGTCAGGTCTGTATGCAGAGCCTCGGTCCGGCGATGTTCGAGAACAGTCGCTGCAATTCCGCCCACGGGATCCTGAATGAGGGTAGGATTGATCGCGATAAAAACGACTACGCCCACGGTGAGAATGATCAGGCCATGCGCTGCGACGTGCAGCGCCTCCAAGCGATCCTTCCTGAGAAGATTTCGGACGGCAACGACTGCGACAATCAGGCCAGTCACCAGTACGACAATCAAAGAGTTCATTTTCGCACCGCAGGCCAGGGCAAGGAGTACGCCTGTAATCACGGAATGCGACAATACTCCGCGGAAACGGGAAAGGGACGGATCTGAAACGTGACGATACCAAGCGAAGGCCGAAAACGCGGCGGCAATCGAAAACAACAGCGCCACAAGATCCGACATGGCGCGCCCGGACGCGGCCAGCACGAGCGGATGAAGCAGCAACAGCAGACTTGCGATCAATCCTGCAATTCCGTCGCCGCTCCGGGAGACGAGCAGTAAGAGGAGGAGACTCGCTAGAACCGCACACAACGTTGAGGTCGCTCGGGCCGCCTGAATTACCGGCTTGGTAAGCGGAGCCCGCTTTTTTTCGACTACACTCTCGCGAAAGCCCGGCGTGGCAGCATCCAGGACATGAAAACGCTTTTGATAATCCGGAGTCTGTCCAGCTACCGTGACCTCGGGGTTATTCTCCACCCGCAACCAAAACAAATAGAAGTAACTGAGGCTATCCAAGGTCGTGATCCGATGGCCGCCAGCAGCCAGGCCCAAACCGAGGACATACTTGGAAACGGGCGGATTCTCCCGCGCAGGAAGCAGTTGCCACGCCGGATGGGCCCAATCCCGCTGAACAAACGCCAGATCATAGTAGTAGGTCGAGCCCACCCAGTAGACCTCGTCGTGATCAAGATCTGGATACAAGGGCTGATACCACAAAAAGACGAGCACTCCACCCAGCCACGAACCCAAAAGCGCAATAAGGGGAAAGATCCGCGGCCGGACCATGACGGTTGAAAGCACAAGCGGACAAGATTTACATCGCCGTCAGCTGTCCACCATCATTCACCCGCCGCCGGTGGATCGCTTGGTTTCTAATCGCGGCGGTCGCCGTCGCGTCCGCGGGATTTCGGGTTGAGATTGCCTTCCACGCCCCGCTTCAAGCCCGCACGGTCGAACAATTTGCCGCCGTGTTTGCCCGCTGCCTAAGCTCACCCTATGTCAATTCGCCGTGGTGGTGAGTGGCGGTACAGCTACCGGTCGCAACATTCCTCATTCGCCGATGGGTAAACCTGACGCCGCTCGCGTCCGCTGAACGTTTTGCGGTTGGGCTGGTTGCCTTCGCGTCGGGCTGGGCCTCGCACTCGCGTGCAGCATCCGCGTTGTCAGGGCTCCTTCTGATCTCGGCGCAAGGTCGTAAGTACCGCCCGAGTCAGCCGGGAAAGCGGTCCCGGCCTCACGTCGGGCTGCAGCGAGGGAGGGAGCTTGGTGCGCAAGCGCGCATCAGTGAGCACCTCGCGCACGACGGGCAGATGGGGATAAGGAACAAGCAACCGCGGCTGACCTGCAAACACTGCTTCGTCCCACGTTTGCTGATACGCGAGAACCAATCGGGTGGGCGCTTCGCGATCCCGGGCTCGCGGGAGAACCAACCCTTTCATTACCTGGGCCGAGAGCCCGACCCAACCGACTAAAAAGAAAGCCAGCCATGCTCCAGAAATGATCCGTGCACTCCGTCGCCATCGCGCCGTGAGGTCTCCGACCAACGCAAGTGCGCACCACGCATTCGCAAACGGAAGCATCACGATGAAATCCACATAGCGTGACGGCAATCCCCCGGCGAATTCGACACTCCCGCCCCGAACCCAGGCCGTGCCCAGCGCAATCGCCGCACTCCAGAACCCAAGTAACAACACGAAATCTTCTCCCGGGAGGGGTGTCCGTTGACGACAAATCCGTGCCCCCACCAAGACCACGAGAGGGAAGTTCATAATCAACGCGACGCCGGGATTGCCGCTGTGCGGCCACGAGAAAATTTTAGCCGCGGCCAGGATAAATGCACCGGCGTCAGCCACCCGCAAGGAAGCATGCTCCGGGACCTGGCCGCGCAACGACACCGCGATGCCCAAGACCAAAAGTGCCGGCCAAATCGTCGTCCGAATTTCGCGGGAAAACGTCCGGCGCTCCACCATCCTGATGCCCGCCAGCCCGATCAGGGCGAAGGGAACCAAGGCCGACGGCCCCATTGCAAAGAGAGCCGCGATCCCACTTGAGAAACCAGCCGCGATGCGCCGCGGACATTGCGATCCGGTTCCGAGCAGGGCCAAGGCCAGCGCAGAAAATCCGAAAACAAAATAAGTATGAGACTGGATTCCCCACAACACCGTGTGCCAAGCTAGATGCGGCAAAAAGGCGACCGCCACGCCGGCCGCAAGCGCAAGTCCGCCCCGCCAGAAATAGTCCGTAGCGAGGTACCAAAAGACACCGGCGGCGCAAAGGGCGCGCAATACCGCAATCGCCACGAGCTGAACCAAGGGATCCCACTGGCCGTTAGTCGTAAATAGCGCGAGATTCAAACCATGGGTCCAGAAGATCCGATGTTCGTTGAATGCACCGAGGAGCTTCGCGCCTTTAAGCGTCCCATCCTGGAAAGCCGGATAGAGCCATTGGCCTTCAATATTCCATTGGTCGTGAAAAGGAATGTCGGTCCCGGCGACCGCAACCAGCCACAGCTGAAAGCCGAAAACCCACACGAACACCCCAAGCGGAAGGATCCAGCCGAATCGACTCTTCATACCGGTCGCACCTGCCGATATCCACGCCACCGGGCGCGCAGGAGCGCTACCCGTTTCCACGCCCCGAAAGCCAGACGATATTTCCATTGCACGAACCAGGAGCCGCGCGGGTTGAAATGTTTGAGGTAGACATCGCGATTTGCATCGAAGATGGCCGGCGCCATTCGCTCGAAGTCGCGGGCCACACTCACGCCTTTCAAATGCGTGATGCGCACGCGTCCGTCATAGACAATCCTCCAGCCGGCATCCGTAACGCGGATACACAGATCGAGATCGTCGCCATACATGAAAAAGTTCTCGTCAAACACCGCGCCGTTTGGGGAGACAGACTGCAGCACCGCCCGCCGACCCATCATGAAGGCGCCATTGATGGCGCCGACCGCATACGTCCCTTCGGGCGGAAGATGGGTGAGATTATAGCCGGCAAAAAGGGCCACGTGCGGAAAAGTCGCCGCGAGTCCGCTGGCCCGGCACAACCCGTCCCACAAGGTTGGGATGGATCGCCGGCAGGCGAGGTCCATCGAGCCATCGGCCAGCTCGAGCCGGGGCGAAATCAATCCGATCGTCGCGTCTTCGCGTAGCCGCGCCAGGCAGCGGGTCAGCGCGTCGAGGTTGACGACCGTATCCGGATTTAAAAACAAAACGAACTCTCCGCGGGATCGCTGATAGCCGCGGTTGTTGGCGCGACCAAACCCAAGGTTTTCTTCGGCGGCAATGTAATCGACTCCGGCGAAATTACGGCGCGCCTCGTCACCGCAACCAGCGCCAGCGCCCGGCGAGTTGTCGACTAACACGACTTCGATCGGCCTCCCCTGCAGCGTGCTCGGCACAGAGGCGAGGCATGCACCGATCTCCGGGCGCGATTGATACGCGACGATGACGATCGAAAGCAGCGGCAACTCCGGCATGGACACGCGCGGACGTTGCGTGATGCTGCGGCCGAACGCAATGGTCAGCACGCCGGCTCTCAGCGTCATCGTCGTCTGCAAAAACCCGGGGGCGCGACTGCCCACCGCGCTCGCCAGCGTCTGGTCGCAACGCGACGTCGCGCTCGAACTCATCGTGGTCGACGGAGCGTCGACCGATGGCACGCTTGGCTGGCTCGAGGCGCGGCGCGACCGCATCGGCACCCTAATCTCTGAACCCGACTCCGGCGTTTACCACGCCATGAACAAGGGCGTGGCCCATGCCCGCGGCGACTGGGTTTACTTCCTCGGTGCCGATGACCGCCTGGTCAGCGATTCCGCTGTGAGCGAAATGCTAAGCCGGATACACGGCACCAAGGCGGGTGTGGTCGTCGCGGAGGCACGGTATGAGGACGGCCGCGTTTATGCGTTAAGCGCGCGACCCAATCCGGTGGCGCGCAACTTTGTGCACCACCAGGGGGCGTTCTATCGGCGGGCCCTTTTCGCGGAGCATGGCGGTTTCGACGCCACGTTGAATGTGATGGCAGATTACGATTTGAATCTCCGCCTCTGGAAGCGCCGCGTGACCTTCGAATCCGTACGCACATGCCTCGCGGTCTGTGGCGTCGGAGGCCTGAGTGATGCCGGACGCTGGCGAGGATACCGGGAGGAAATCACGGTGAGACATCGCTATTTTTCCGCCGCCCGGTGTGCCTTGTGGGACGTGTTTTCGCTCGCGCGTTATTTACGGAAGCGAAGCCTCCGCAGCGCCGCGAGACACTGACCCGACCAGCGGCCGAGGCCAAAGCGGAGATTGTGAAAGCGTCCGCCGATTCTCAGCCAGGCACCTCCAAACACGATCCGCAACGGCAGGGTGCGCCAGAACTCGCGACCGCTTCGGCGGGAAATTTTCGCCCGCATAAACCCGGGGCTACGTGTTAGAACTTCAGCGCGCGCCGCGGCGAGTGCACGCGAGTAAGGACCGTAAATAGCATTGCGAAGCCGATACGGCATTACCCCGTAGTCGAGCTGACCAGCGTGCGACCACCGGCTGTCGGCGGCCTCACGATAGCGGGCAAAATGAAAAACGATGAGAGGCGACCCGTTAATCGAGAGTTGGGTCGCTGCGTATTTCGCGTGGCGCGGCGCGTTCACACTCGCCCCTGCCCAATTCCAAGGCGCGAAGTTCACGCCTGGGTGGTCGAGGACCAGCAGCGACGCTCCCAGCTGGGTGGGCCACTGATCGAGGTACTTTTGATCCGCGTAACGCGCGTCCTCCAGCTGGTCGTAGCACCACTCGAGACATTGCGCCCTCCAATGATCGAGGCAGGCGCGCCCGGTGAGATCGTTGCGAAAAACCAACACCCCAACGTTAAACCTACCATGCTTTTCGTAATGCTCCAGCCATGACGGAAAGCGATGGGCCGTAATCAAAACACTCGCGCGGGCCACCTCCATTGCCGTGAAAATCGGGGCTGGATTAGCGAAAAAGAAGAGGTCGGCATCGAGATAGGTTATCCGCTCGACCCCGGGTTGCGTCGCCAGCAACCAGCGAGGCCAGCAGGGCGAAAGCGTGAAATAGTATTCCACGCGCGTCCGGTTGTCCTTCGCGGCGGCGAGCTGCAGATCAGCGGCTTCAAGTTCGCCGAGAGAAACCGCTTTCAGACCCGGCGCTTTCAGGTCGTGGAGAATTTCATGCGTGACGTCATCCAGCGCCAGTACCCACAGCACCGCCTCCGGATCGAGTGCCTCCAGGGAGCGCCAGAGGGCGAGTCCCTGAACGAGAAAGCCCCGGTCGAAGTACGTGCAGTAATGGTTCACCTCGGATCTGCGGGTCGCCGCGCAAGTACGACGTTATCGAGGTAAAAGTCTTCGTTTCGCGGCAGCACCACTCCGGCCATGATCCCAACGAGCGTAACCGGCGCCATGAGGACCACCTGCGTCAGCAAATTCAGAACGCGAGACGATGAGCGCGTCGCCTTGAAAATCCAGGCGTTCGCGAGCTGAGCCAAAGCCCGGGCATCGGCCACGCTTTTTCGCTGCTGGATAACTTCAAAGCCATTCCGCTCGAGCAGGGCGCGCAGGCCAAAGGAAGAATAGCGTGCGAAGTCATACGGCTGCTCGTGCTCATCCCACGCAAAGGGCACGGTCAGCAGCAGGCGCCCGGACGGTCGCAGAACGCGGTGCAACTCGGCGACGAATAGCTCGGGCGTGAACACGTGCTCCAGCACCTGCGAACAGAGCACGCCGTCGAAGCTGGCGTCGGCGAAGGGCAGCGTACGCCCATCATAAAACACATCGGCACTGGCGAGTTCACGCGTCACAGGGGAGTCGACGTCGACTCCGATATAGCGGGCCGCGGGGATCATCGCCTTGTACGGTTTTCGCCCGCAGCCCACATCGAGCACCTCACCTGTTAACTGGGGAAAGAGTGCGCGCAACTCGCGTACCAAGCCGCGGCGCGCGAAATAAAAAGGGTTAACGAATATCCCCAGCACGCCGGGATCGAATTGCTCCCGCTGCCACCGGTTGCGCAAGGCGTTCTTCATTGGTCCACGCGCTCCAGCAAAATGCCGCGGAACTCCGCCTCGATTTCGACCGTGTCGAAGCTCGGCCACTTGACCAAGACACGGTAGTTTGCGGCCAAGGGCTGGAGGAGTCGTTCCTCGGAGAAGAACCAACACGGATAAGTCGCGTCGTAGATCGTTTTGGGCACGCGCTGGACCGTCAGCCGATCGGCGTGATTGCGAGTGAAGCCGGTGCGATCAATCAACACGTGACGAAAACCGCGGCGCGCGATTTCGGCCATGAGGTCGTGCGGTTTTTCAAGATAGGGCAGCACGCTGGAAAGCAGGATCAACGCACTGCGCGGGTTCGCGGTGCATTCGTCCAGCGATTGCCGGAACCGCAGGGGGCCGACCTCGAATTCCTCGCGCCCTGCGGCCACGAAATGCGGCTGCTCGATCACTTCCCACGTCACCTCCGCTCCCTGGTCGATCCAGGCTCGATGCTGCCACCACGCGCTGCCGAATCCGCCGCCAAAATCGATGACATGCAGCCGACCTTCGTTCTTCGACGCCGCCCGCAGCAAGCCAGCGACCAGCGGACCATGAATCGCCGTTTCGGCGAAGGTTACACTATCGCGCTCGAACGCCGCGTGACCGTCCCGGACTGCGCGGGCCGAGGCTACGACTTTGTCGAAGATCGCTGGATCATCATACCCGCGGGCGGCGGCCTTCGCTTCCTGCCATGTGCGGTAATCACCCGTGTAAGCGGCCGGCTGGGTCAGGCGTCGCGCCCAACGTTGCGCCGCGGGCGGCAACCAGGCACGGGCAAATCGTTTCAACGCGGAACTCATGTCACGCGGGCAATTGTAGCGCGTATCCGGCGAACGAGGCGACGCCAACCGCCGGGGTTTGCTACGCTCCACAAATGCCGGCATTCCGCGTGTTCCTGCGATTCAGGCCATTCATCCGGGATGGGTGGAGCGGGACGGAGGGGTGGATTCGCCCAGTCGGTGGCAGCGCCGGCGTTGGTGGCGTTCGCGTCGAAGCCGATGTGTTCCACCATCGACCACGGCGGGCGCAGGCACAACCCGCGTCGCGCAAGGTGATGGCTCAACCATCGCACGGCCCAAATGTTTTTTTCCAACTCCACGTTCGCCATCGCCGGCAGGTCCGCGCCGTACGCGTCGGCCGCGCACCCGTTTGCGGCGGCCATCGCGAGTTTTTCCGTCGCGGTCTGCTCCAGCATCCCACGCCAACTCCGCGCGTAGGCGCCCCACACCCAGCAGTC
>JBBQEG010000095.1:0-15067 GCA_038320495.1 Opitutales bacterium
CTATTTTTTCAACGAAAACGGCCACTGCCCCGTGATCGCAGCGAGTCGGGAATTTAAAGTGCTCGCGGAGAATAAACTCGAAGCCGGCTTCATGGCCTCACCCGCCGTCGCAGGGCAGGCGCTGTTTGTGCGCTCGAAAACCCATCTCTACCGACTCGGTCGTTAACCGAATCGGATCGTGACGAGCGATCGCGCCGAGAGGGCGTCATTGCTCCAGTGCCCCGGCACAAACAAGAGCCTATATAAACAGGGAATCGCGTTTACGGTGCTTTGACGTCGTAGCAATAGATGATGTCCTGATCGCGGAGATATAGTTTGCCGTGACTGATGACCGGATGGGTCCAGATGCGCCCGCGGGCACTGCGGATCTTCGTTTGCGGATCGAGCGTAAACCGACCGCTCTCTTTCCATCCAGTGGGCGAGGCCTCGACCAGCACCACGGCGCCGCTGACTTCTTCGACGGCGTAGAGCATGCCGTCGGCGGCGCCGACCGCGCCTTTGCCGAAGCCGCGATGCATCCAGACCGCTTCACCGGTCTTGAAATCCTGACACGCCCAGCCTGGGTCAGCATGCCCGTATAAATAGTCCCCAATCAGAACCACGCCGCCGTGATGGTTCTTCATGACCTTGTTTTCATAGACGGTGGTCACCTCGTGGCCCGGGCCGATCCGTACCATCTTGGAACCTGAGCCGTACCCCGCGGTGACGTAGACTTCGTTGCCTCGGACGATCGGAGTTGGGATCACGGCCGTTCGTCCTGGAAATGAGGTTTCCCAGAGCAGCTTGCCGTCATCGGCCTTGATGCCGACGACCTTGGTTTCCGTTCGCTGCACGTATTGTGCGACGCCATGCATCGTCGCGGGTACAATCGAGGAATAATGCGCGGGCGGGGTGAAGCCCTTACTTTGCCAGATGACTTTGCCGGTCAGCTTGTCGAGCGCCGCAATCGCTCCTTTGGATCCGCCGGGAGTGCAGAGCACCTTGTTGCCATCGACGGTCACGGATTCAGCGTAGCCCCATTTGGGCAAGTCGCCGCCGAGGCTTTTCATCGTGACGCGCCAGAGCTCTTTCCCATCCGCGATTTGGATACAAACGAGATTGCCCCGCCCGCTCAGGGCGTAGACGCGATCTCCATCGACGGCGGGCGTACCGCGGGGGCCGTCGCCCCAATCGTTGTCGAGCACGTCGCCCAGTTTCACCACGCGAAGTTCCTTGCCCGTGTCGGCATCGAGGATGAGGAGGATCTCGTTGCCGTCGCGCGTGCCCGAGGTGAAAAACTTTCCTGCCACGATGGCGGGACCCGAGTAGCCACTGCCGGCATTCTCATAGAGCCAGACGCGCTTGGGTCCCCCCGCGGGCCATGATTTCAGCAGCCCGGTTTCCTTTGAAACATCCGTGCGATCCGGTCCGCGCCAGCCGGGCCAGTCCAAACCGGCGGGCAGGTCGTGCGGCACCGCCATGGCCAGCGTTAAAAGTGCAGTCAGGAATCGGAAGGAAGGAAGTATCATGATGGCCGGAGGATGGGAGGAAGACGCACTTAACCGGAAGAAGGTCCGCATGAGGGGAGGCGCGTGGGACGAGGTTCCTGACGCAATGTGCATGCCACATTAGACGCAAGCGGATGCGAATCTTTTGGGCTTTCTCCTTACCGTTTCGAACGATGATCGCCCGCGCTGCCCTCACATCTGTGCTGCCCCGGGTGGAGCGTTGGATCGAGCGGCTCCTTGCGCCGGATGCGGGGAGCGACTAAATCAAAGAGTCTGTCAAACGAACCTATACCAATCGAAGACGGGGATGATCGTTTGGGGGCGGCTCGCCGCGATCTCCCCGCGTTTTATGCGTCGGCAACACCGCGTGACATCGCCATGATGGATGCGCTCGTGCTGGCGCATGCGGCACTCATGGTCGCAATCAACGCGCCGCGTGAGGGCGTAGCGTCCGTGCTCCGCATCGAACTGGAACGAGCGACGAATGCCCACGAGCAGTTTTTCACCGACCGCCGGGAGACGGTCCGCGCGAGTGCCACGTTTCATGCACTGGGGATAGACGAACAACGGCGGATCGAGCGGGTGATCTTTTCCGTCGCGGCGGCAGCCACGGACGACGCGTGACGCCACTCCCATTCCCGCGGAAGTTGAGAAAAGCCGCCGTACGTCGGAGAATGGGATAGTGCCGTTCCATTTTAGCCTCAGAGTGGACTTATTCGAATAAAACTTGGCGGAAATGCGGGCTAAATGAATAAAATTTCACGTTCGGAGCTTGGCCGGCCTGCTAATTCGTGATTTCTTGTGAACGGGCTCCGCTGAGGACGCTAATCTCATCAAACTTTGCATCGCTCGTCGCATTCCGCACTAAACTTCACCGATCAGTGCCTCGCGGGGCTTTATTCTAATCTCTCTTATGGCGCTCTTCTTCGGCAGTGCGGACACCCAGCGTTCGGGCGAGATCTCGCGTGCCGTCAAAAGCGGCAAGCTGCGTAAGCTCGCCCCGAAGCTCTACACCGACGACCTCCAGTCGCCCCCTGCTGACGTTGTGCGCCGCCATCGGTTGGAGATCGCCGCCCACTTCTATCCGGGAGCGGTCATCAGCCATCGGTCGGCCATTGAGGGTGGGGTCTCTCCGGGCGGCAAACTTCATCTCACCTTGCCTCAGGCGGTCGCGCCGGTCCGCGAACTCCCCGGCTTGGAGATTCGGCTTTGGCGCGGTCCCGGTCCACAACCGGACGACATTCGCACTCCGGTTCAAGGTGAGCACGAGGTCATCTACACTGCCAGCCACCATCGGGCCGTGCTTGAGAATCTCCAGATCGCCCGCGCGCGGGGCGATGATGAGGCGAAGACACTTTCCGTCGAGGAGCTGGAGCACTGGCTGGATCGCCACCTCCGCGTCTATGGATTGAGTTGGCTGGAGACACTGCGGCAGAAAGCCGCCATTCTCGCCGCCCAGCACGGTTGGACCCGCGAGCAACAGCAGCTCGACGCACTGGCGACGGCCCTCCAAGGCCGGCCCTCAGCTTATCGCCTGACCACAGACCTGGCGCGCTCCCGCGCCTCCGGGCATCCCTACGATCCCGAGCGCATCCGGCTCTTCCTCCACCTTCACGCCCGCCTCGCAACCGAAACCTTCGCCGAACTACGTCGGCCAGCGGTCCGGGAACTCGAGCTTCGCGCCTTTTGGGAGGCCTATTTTTCCAACTTTATCGAGGGCACCAAATTCACCGTGGATGAGGCCCGCGTCATCGTTTACGATCAGGACCCCGCCCGAGTCTTGGAGCAAAAGCGTCCCGACGATGCTCATGACATTCGGGAGACCTACCGCCTAGTCATCGATCCCAACATCAGCGGCGAAGTGCCCCGCGACGTTCCCCATCTGCTGGACCTGCTCAAGCGCCGCCACGCGCGCATGATGGCCAGCCGCCTCGCGATTGAGCCCGGCGTTTTCAAGAAGAAGAACAATGAGTTTGGTGCCCGCGTCTTTGTCGCTCCCGAGCTGGTCACAGAAACGCTCGCCCGCGGCTGGGTCCCGATCCGCGACCTGCCCTCGCCCAGCGCCCGCGCGCTCTATGCCCTCTTTTTCGTCGCCGAAGTTCACCCCTTCAACGACGGCAATGGCCGCATCTGCCGCCTCGGCATGAATGCCGAACTCGAAGCCGCCGGTCAGGCGCGCCTGATTCTGCCCACTTCCCTGCGCACCGACTACCTTACGGTGCTCGAGGCGCTCACCCTTCGTGGAGACGCCGACCCCTATGTGGCCTTCGCCCACAAGTTCATCGACATCAACTCCCGCATGCTGTTTGGCTCGTTTGAGGAATCGCACACGTATTTCCGCAAAACGGGCGCGCTCGACGAATCGTCCACCGGATTCGGTCTCCTCAATTACCTGCGCGATTCTCGAAATTAGCCCATTCTCATGGTCGACCGTCGCGCGCTTCTCTCCGATCTTTAGCGTCTTCTTCCCAAGCTCGACGCTGATCTTCGCATCCGCGCCTCGGATACGCCAGCCCTCGACGACGGCCAGCCAAACGGGGCCACGGCGTGTTTGGCTAATTGGTATGGGATCCTCCGAGCGTTTTTCCGTCTGAAGTCAGCACCAGTTTCGTACGTCCGTTCTCGCTTCGCCACGAGAGTTCGACAACTGCGCGTGGTCTCACCTCAAGGGTATTCGCCGTGACCTGCTTTCGTTGCCCAGTCTCAAACACAAAGTAAGTCGCTTCGAGCCTTTGCCCCGGTGATGCATCCGGCTCCGTCAGCTGGATCGAGGAAACTCCCAACAGAGAGCGCAGCGCGTGATCCGGCTCGGCCAATGCAATTTGTAAGGTGATTGCAGCGACAGCGACAAAACGGGCGAACATCCTCAGGGGTGCTGCGTCGGGGATTTTAATCGGCAAGGCTTCAAATCCTGAGGCATAATCTGGTCGAAAAGGATAACGAGGTACGGGAGATGAAGTCTCAAAGTGACTCCCCGGCAGTCGAATCGAATGCGATTTTGTTCCCTTTTCGTTCCCTTAAAAAGGGCTTCCTATGAGGATGGTGCTGAGGAAGGGTGTTGAAGTTTACGCTGCGCATTCGACTGCCGGAACTGAGCGGTTATAAAATGCCGTGCCGCCGGGAATCTTACGTGAAGGTAGAAAAGTGGCCAAGAAATGGCCAAGCAGATTTTTGATCCAATTACGCTGATTGCGTAAATCGCTGTCCTGCATAGTGGGCCCACAGGGATTCGAACCCTGAACCAAAGGATTATGAGTCCTCTGCTCTAACCATTGAGCTATAGGCCCGGATGACTGACGAAACGCACTGTGCCACTCGGGTTGGGCGCGAGTCAAACCTGCCGGTGGTTCGGCGCAATTTCGGGCTCATGACCTTGTTTCGTAGCACTCGGCTTCGACGGCGGATGCGCCTGGTTTCGTCCTTCGCTCGGCTCAGCGGTGCAGGCTCGGATCCGGGGTTTGAACCTAATCCCGTGGGTCGGCTCGTCCTCGTGGGAGCGTGCGATCCAGGAGCTCGCGCTCGAATTCAGATGTTCCGCGATGCGTCCCACTCATGGACGCAGGCATTACGCTTCGGGTTCTCGGCCGGGGCGCTGCGAAACTGGAGTGATCTTTTAAGTCACTCCGCCAAGGGCGGATGCCATCGCGAGCGCGCTCGTGGCATCCGCCCTGCAAGGAAAGGACGCGTCGGCGCCTCGCTTGCTCTCCCGATCGCTCCAATTCAGCTCATTCTGCGCAGCGGTGCCCGCCTGGCGGGAGTCGGACTCGCGCTCGGGTTGCTCGGGGCGTTTGCGGCTACCCGCTTGCTGCAGCAGATGCTCTTCCGAAGTGCAGCCGTTTGCCCCGGCGGTGTTCGTCGCGGTGGTGGTGATGTTTGCCGGAGTTGCGGCGCTGGCCTGTCTCATCCCGGCGCGCACGGCGACGAAGGTGGACCCGATGGTGGCGTTGCGAGCGGAATGATTAATCGTAATGGCCCCCGCGGGTTCTGGAACGAATGAACGCACGAGCAGAGGCCCGGATGATGCAACGAGGTTGACGCGCGGATGGCTTTGCGGACGGTGAGGCATCATGGATGCCAACCGGAGCCGTCGTATTCGTTTCGAGTTTCGTGAGCGGGCGTCGCGTGGATTTGCATCTGCACGCGCTGGCGCCACGAACACCATCACCGCTCGGTTCCGTCCGGCGCTTTCCGTTGTCGGCGTGATGGCGGCGTTGGCTCTCTGCGCGGTGCCGGGCCGCGGAGCGGAGATCGCTGCAGGTGAGTTGGCCGTGGCCCGAGAACTGTTCGCGGCTCGTAATTATCCCGAAGCGCAGGCCGCCTATGAGCGGCTCGCGAGCGTCGACCCAGAGAATTTTGAGGTTCAGTTCCAGCTCGGGGAGCTGGCCCTGCGCCGCGACGATCCTGCGGCCGCGGTCATTCATTTGGAGCAGGCGGTCCGAGTCGATCCAGAGTCAGCCCGCGCGCAGAAGCGACTGGGTGATGCCCATGGCACGGTGGCGGTGAGTGCTCCGCTTCTGAGCAAGTTCGGACACGCGAAGAAGACTCTCGTGGCCTATGAGCGGGCGGTCGCGCTGGATCCCTCGTATATCAGCGGGCGCGAGGCGTTGTTTGAGTATTACCGCCAGGCGCCCGGATTTGTCGGTGGCGGATTTGAAAAGGCCGCTGAGCAAGCCGTCCAAATCAAGGCCCTGGATGCGACGCGCGGTCGGATCGCGTTTGCGACGCTTTATGTGGGCGAGAAGAGATATGCGGAGGCGCTGGCGCAATTCGACGAAGTCCTGGCGACAAGTCCGGATGATTATACGGCGCTGTATCAAGTCGGGCGGCTGACGGCGTTGACCGGGCAGTATCTGGATCGGGGAGTGGCGGCGTTGCGGCGTTGTCTGGAGCTCACCCCGCCCCCTGCACCCGGGACCCCGTCGCATGCGATGGTGCAGTGGCGCCTCGGGACGCTACTCGAGAAAAAAGGCGATCTGGCTGCGGCCCGCGCTGCGTATACCGCGGCACTCGCCATTGAGCCGGACCACGCGTCGGCCGCGGAGGCGCTGCGGCGGTTGAAGTAAGGCAGTCCGAATCGCTCGGGAGGTTTGGATCGGTTATACCATCCAATCTCCAACCCACGGAGGGTGTACGCTCAAAGGCCGCCGACCCAAGAGGCACGCAACCGAACGTGTATTCAGTAGAGCAGGACGAACGATACTTAAGGCCCGAGGTCGGCGGACGGGATCTGAATCAACGAGGGAGTCGCAAGGTGAAGCGACTGCCGCGGGGCTTTACCGAAAGGTACTGCATCGAGCCGCCCAGCACCCGCATATAGGCCTTGGTAATGGAGAGGCCCAGACCAAAGCCGCCCTGGGAGCGGTGGCGCCCGGGGTCGGGGCGGTAAAACCGTTTTGCAAGATGGCGCTGATTTTCGATGCTAATGCCGGGGCCCTCGTCGGTCACAGAAACGCTGATACTGCTCGGCTCGGCGTCCACGCTGACCTGAATCGTAGCGCCGTCGGGGCTAAACTTCACGGCGTTGTCGATCAGGTTTTGCAGGGCCTGGCGGAAGATCACCGGGTCCGTTCGGACGCGGCAGGAGTCCGTTTTCACGCTAAGTTGCTGTCCCCGGGCTTCGGCCAGAATACTAAGATCCTGCACGCAGTTTCGGACAAATTCGTCGAGCTGCAGCTCCGTGCGGTGTACATCGGGTTCTCCGCCCTCGGCAGTGGCGAGCTCGAGGAGCCGGCCGATCAGGAGCTGCAAGCGTTGCGCTTCTTCGAGCATGCTGCCGATGATCTCTCGATATTCCTCCACGGAACGGCTGCGTCGGAGGCCCACTTCTCCGACGCTGCGCAAGGTGGTCAGCGGGGTGCGGAGTTCATGCGAAGCATCCGCCACAAAGCGATCCAATGCGGTGAAGGAGCCTTCGAGTCGGTCGAGCGTGATATTGAAGACCGATGCGAGTTGCCCCAGTTCGTCGTGGGGGTTGTCGATCGGAAGTCGGCGGCTGAAATCGTCGGCAGTGATTCGATTGGCCTCGGCGGTCATCGTGTCGAGAGGCAGGAGCCAGCGCCGGGTGATGGAGTAGCCGCCGACGACGAGTAATGCGACGACGATGGGCAACGCGATGAAGATGATCCAGCGAAGCGCGCCGAGGGCGTCGCTCACCGGTTCATGTATCCGCATCAGACGGATGGTCCAGTCGAGCTCTTGCCCCGGCACGGGATAGGCAACCGACAGCGAGCGCAGGCGCAGATCCGGAGCGACGCGGAAAACCGAGATGGTTTCGCGCCCTCGTACCGGTGCAACGGGGATTTGTCGTACGCGGGAGTCGGAGAACGGCCACAGGCGCCGGACCAGGCGACCTTGTTCGTCCCACAGCTCGAACCAAGGATACTGCGTGGTCCACGCGGACACTCTCCCGAGATCGACATTATTCCAGCGGAGCCGGCCGTCGGGCATAATTTCCAGCCGCTTGTTGACCTCCTCGAGGTCGCGCCGCAACTGATGATCAAGCGGGCGTGCGATTCGTTGGGAAACGTGGAGATAGAGGGTGGCGCTGAAACCCGCGAGCAAGAGGGTGCCGCCCACGGCGTAAAACAACGCCAGGCGAAATCGAAGGGGGCGCCGCTGCCACCACTCCGTCACGGCGACGTCCTTCCGAGCTGGTAGCCGATGCCCCGGACGGTGTGAATCAGCCGCTCGTCGCCCTCCCGGTCCACTTTGCGTCTCAAGCGCATGATCTGCACATCGATCACGTTATCGAGCGAGGTCATGCGCTGGCTTTGTTTCCAGACTTCCCGTTCCAGCATTTCGCGGGTCACGGTTTGTCCCTGGTTGCGCATCAGGTATTCCAATACGTCTACCTCGCGCGGGGTGAGATTGATCTCTTGCCCGGCGCGAACCGCCACCCGGGCGCGGGTGTCGAGCTGCAGGTCGCCGCAATCGAGGAGCCGCTCGTTGGTCCAGTTGGGCCGTCGCAGGAGCGCGCGACAGCGGGCCAGGAGTTCGGCAAACGCGAAGGGTTTTGGGAGATAGTCGTCGGCGCCGCTGTCCAGCCCGATGACGCGATCGTTGAGGGAGTTTCGGGCTGTCAGCATGAGGACGGGGGTATGTACGCCGCGTTGGCGAACGGTGCGGAGCACGTCGATCCCGTTGCGATCGGGCAGCATCCAATCCAGCACGATGAGATCGAAAGGGCGGCCGCTGAGCGAGGAGACGGCGGATTCGCCGCTCGCGGCCGTTTCCACATGCCAGGATTCCAGCCGGAGCCCTTCGGCGAGCGATTCGCGAGTTTTACCTTCGTCTTCCACGACGAGGATGCGGGGGACGGCAGAGTTTCCTGGAGGAGCAACGGTCATACGGGGCAAAGGACGCGAAAAACGATCACTGAAGACCTCCGACGTCATGCAAGAAACTGAGCAAATCGCAACCCTGCGCGTTCATGCCGTTATCTGGCCCGGGCCGCGGGGGGGGCGATTGAGTATTCCGTCTGGGCGGCGGGTCGGATGGGCGCGATTTTTCCACGCCAGCGCGTCCGCGCGCGCATGGAGCGGGGCGCGGATCAAACGGGGGCGAGGCGAAAGCGCGTGGATGGGCGCGGCTTTCGGAGCAACGGCTTTCCGTTTAGGCCGGGAGCAATTCGCGGAGATTGTGCAAGCAGGTGCGCGATGCTTCTTCGCCGCCGCGCGAGAAGCCGTATCCGGCGGGCAAGTGCAGATCCGCTTCGGCGATCTGGATGACACGCCAGTGCGTCTCGAGCGAAAACATCCCGGTGTAGCCGCTTTGCGCGATGGTGGCGAGGTGCGCCCTCCAGTCCACGTCGCCGAGCCCGACGGGGGCGGCCACGGCCAGCAGTCCGCCCGGTTTCGGAGTGGCTCGGCGCGCATCCTTGATGTGGATATGCGCCACCCGGTTGGAGAACGACGGGAAGGCCGCCGTGACGTTCGCTTCGGAACCGGGAACGTAGAGCACGTTGCAGGGATCCCACACGATGCCGAACTGCGGATCCGGCAGCGCGGCGCAGATTGCGGCGGCCTCTCCGCCCGTGGCGACGATACAGGAATGCTCGTTTTCGATGCCAATCCGGACCTTTGAGCCGGCGGCAATGGTGCGCAGGGTTTCGAGGTGGGCGGCCACGCGCGGCATCAAGCCGGCGTTTTCGTCGGCGGAACGTCGCAGGAAAGTGAATACTCGAACGAGGTCACTGCCGAGGTCGTGCGCCACCGCGAGACTGCGTTTGAATTCCTCGACGTGTGCGGCCACGGCGGCGGCGTCATCGATGTCGCATTTGAAAACCGGGGAGGAGCAGCCGAAAATCTTCCAACCCTCGCCCTGCGCCACCCGTTTGATCTCCGCAGTATCCGCGGCGGTCAGATCCTTGAACGCGCGGCCGAACATGCTGCGCAGCTCGATGCCGGGAAGGGCGAATTCCTTCACGAAACGGACCAGGACTGGCAGGTCTTGGGAGACTTCGTCTGAGATGATGGTGAACGAGGCGGGAAACGTCATACGAATGGAAACAACGGAGAAGGAGGGCGAGGCACAAGGCCGGAAAGCGCCGGCCGCAGGCCGGGTATGCTCGCCGCGGAGTCGACTTATTTTGGCTGGTTCGCCTTCATCACCTCGGCGATGGTAACGGGGGCGCCGCCGCGGCGTTTGCTTTCGTCGGCCGCTTCCATGAACGCGATCAGCTCGAGGGTTTCCTCGGGCGCGACGGGCGAAACGCGGGTCTGGAAAAATTTCACGATTTCCTGAAGCAGCGCGCCATAACCGGTCTTGAGCTCCGGCGACACCACCGCGGTGGAGCCGAACACGGTGACGCCATACGCGCCTTTGCCGTTGCGGTTGCCCCGCATGGTCCCAACCCGTCCGCCGGACCAGACCCCGGTGACGATCTCGGTATTGGCCGTCTGCGTCCGGGCGACCGTCTCACAGCCGCGGCCCATCACGGTGTAAAGCGTCTCCACCGCGTGGATACCGTACCAGAAAAGGTCCGGGTGCGTCGGCTCGAGTGCGGCCGGCCCAAACGCAAAAGCGCCATGCAGATCACCGTATTTGGCACCCTTCAGGGCCGCCATGGCATTGAAGCGAAGCGAAGACGAACTGAACACCGGCACCTTGTGCTTCCTGGCCAGTTGAAAGATCTCAATGGCGTCACGCAGCGAACCCGCGATCGGTTTATCGATGAAAACCGGTTTGCCGCTGGTCATGACCTCCTTGAACTGGGCCAGATGGGGGCGGCCATCAACGCTCTCGATCATGATCGCGTCGACGTTCTTTGCCAACTCGCCGATCGATTCATAGAGCTTGATCTCGGGATACTTGAGAAGATCGGCGGTAAATCCGTCGACGCGGGTGGCGCTGCTGGCGATGTCCGGGCTGCCGCCCTTGAAAATAGCGACGACCTTGGCGCCGGGGACGTGGTCCTTGTTCTTGGGGTCGTTCAACGCCTTGGTGAAGGCGATGACGTGTGAGGTGTCCAATCCGATCAGACCAACCCGCAGATCGGCCGCAAAGCTTGAGGAAACGCCCATGACCGAAGCCAGGGACACGAGGAGTGAAAGGGCAAGGAGACGAGAGGAGCGCATGGGGGAATAAGTCACGAAGCGGTTACTTCGAAGACAACATTGGAAGTCATGCGCCCGCACCTTTTCCGACGCAACAGCGAACTCCGGACTGCCGTCTGGCTTCGTTCCCCCGGTCGGGCCCGATTGCGGAACGAGCACGAGGCCGAGGCGCCCGGGGCCTCCACCCCTGCCCGCGATGCCGTCAGCAGCGCGCCGAGTTCGAGTGTCGTCCGACTCCGTCGGCCGGGGCGCGGTTTGGATGGCAGGGTAGTTATGGGGAAAGTTTCAAGCTGCGGGAGGGGAGGTTTCCCAAACGGAGTTCGGGCCGAAGAGCCCCTGGAGCAATGACTCGAGCGTGCCGGTGCGCATCGCCACATCGAGGACCGTAAAGCGCCGGCGGATGTGGTAGGCGCGGGAGAAACTCTCGCGGAGCCGCGCCCGCGAAATTCCAATCTGTTCCGGTTCCGTGGGAGCGCCCACGAGCGTCAACCGCCGCTGCATTTCCGCCGCCGTCAGGAGCTGCGCCTGCAAGCGTGCCCGCAGGGTCGGCCAATTGATTTTGAGAAGCTGCAATTGCGCGTGGAGCTCGGGGGCTGAGACGTGTTTCGCGTACGTCTCGGTGACAGCCGTATCAGCAAAGTCGGTACCGGCAAATTTCTCCCGAATCCCTGGTTCGAGCGCGGACGCCGCGGGCCACTGCGCCACGCACCGGGCGATGTCCAACACGGTGAAATCGTGGGCCAGCAATTGTTCATACAGCCGCGTAATGGCGAGAGTCGCCACGCCGACCTTGAATCCGTGCGAGGGTGCCTCCCCGCGGTGCACGTGGTGCTCCATGTCCCAGAGGTGACTGAACTGGTGTTCCGCCCCGGAGGCAGGTCGGCTGGTTTTGGACCATTGCATGGCGAAGCCGCCGAGCATCAAGCCCTCGACGAGCGGCGTAATGGCTGCCTCATGGCCGGCGCGTGCTCCGGCCGGATCGGCGAGGGCGTCCCGCAGCCCCCCTTGGACTATGTTCCAGGCGCGGGAATCGATGGCTTCGACGCCGAGGGCGTCGGCGAGAATCCAGTCGGCGCCGGCAGTGATCTTGGCCGAGAGATCGGCGTAGCCGGAAGCCGTCATCCCTGAGGGCGCCCCGCAGATGATGTTGGTATCTGCGATGACCGCACGCGGCGCGGGGCAGTTGAAAGTCTGCTTGGCTCCCTGATGGATGATGGAGGCTCCGAATGCCGTGTAGCCATCCATCGACGCGGCGGTGGCGACACAGAGGTAACCGGGGCGTCCGGTGCGGTGGGCGGCGAGCTTCACGAGGTCGTTGATGGTGCCGGAGCCGATTGCGATCGGGATGGCGTCATGCTCCCGCAAGGCGTCGACGAGCTGCTCCGCGTAGCGAGTTTCTGAATACAATGCGGGGTCGTCGAAGATGAACGGTTCCAGGCATGCGATCCCGGCCTCCGCCAGCGCGGATCTCACGGTTACGCCTGCGAGGCGAATCGTGTGCGGGTCGGCGACGATAATTGCGCGATGCCCGGCGAATTGGTTTTGAAAAACGCGGGCGGTTTCGTCCAGCACGCCGGGTCCGAGCCGGAGCTCGCGGGTTTCGCGGGCGGAGCTCAGCACCTCAGCGAGGGAGAGTTTCATCACAGCGAACCCGCAGTCGGTGCCGATCAACATTGAGGGTGATCCCAGAATTGCGGAAGCCGGAGAAATCCCTCCCGGGCCGTGGCCAGGAGACGAGAAACTTTGGCTTGAGCGACCTTGGCGAACTGGGCGACCGCATTTTGCCCCAAGCCGTCTAAATAGTAGAGCCGCGCGACCAGCCGGAGCTGATTGTCTGAATATTCGTTCAACATTTTAACAAAGAGGGACGGATCGCGGTCCCCGCTCGGCAGATGTGGAGCGAAGCGACGTTTAGAAACCGGGCGTCGGTGGCGGGCGAGATCGCTGGAGCGTGGTATCGGCATGTCAATTCGGAATTTATATTCACTCGCGCGTCTCGGGGGACGTAATCCGAGGGTGAGGTTGGCCCGATTCGGCGCGCCGGACTTGTGAGTCGCTCTCGTGTCTCGTCTTCGGGTTTTTGTGTGCCTGGCGGTTCACGCACTCGGACGACGTGGCGGTGTCATCCGGCTCCCATCTGGTATCGCACCAAAGTGCGCCCGCGTGGCTTTACTTCGCGGTTGCGTGTATAATGCGTGGTGGTACCTAGTGCGTAGCGCGTTTTTTGCCCGCGCCCGATTTCCCCTCCCCATGCACGTTCTCCTCATCGCGCTCCTCAGCGGTCTCGGCTTCATCGTCGCCTATCATACCTATGGTCGATGGCTGGGCCGAAAGATCTTTAAGCTTTCCGCCGATTGGGTTTGTCCGTCCCACCGGTTGAATGACGGCCACGATTACGTGCCGACCTCGAAAGGGGTGGTCTTCGGTCATCACTTTACGTCGATCGCCGGAACGGGTCCGATTGTCGGTCCGGCGATTGCGATCATGTGGGGATGGTTGCCCGCGCTGCTGTGGGTGCTGTTGGGCTCGGTGTTTATCGGGGCGGTGCACGATTTTGGCGCGCTGGTGGTGTCGTTGCGCAACAATGGCCAGACCGTGGGCGACATCGCGGGTCGCGTGATCAATAAGCGCGTGCGTTTGCTCTTCCTGTTTATTCTGTTTCTCGCGCTGACGATTGTGCTCGCGATCTTTGGATTGGTGATCGCTTCGGTGTTCCGTCAGTTCCCGAGCGCCATCTTCCCCTGCACGATTCAAATCCCGATCGCGCTGGCGATCGGCTACTGGTTGCATCGCAAGGGCGGAAATCTCCTGGTGCCGTCCTTGATCGCGCTTGCAGTGATGTATCTGACCGTTTTCTACGGCGATGTCGGGTTCCTGCATGCGATCAACTCTGAGATGGCGAGTTGGTCGTCCTGGACGTGGGTGCTGCTCTTGCTCGCGTACTCGTACGTGGCGTCGGTCCTGCCGGTGTGGACCTTGCTCCAGCCGCGGGATTACATCAATGCGTTGCAACTGATCTCTGCGCTCGGGTTGATCGTAATTGGGCTGCTGGTCGCTGCCGCGATCGGCGGCGCGCCTCTGGCCGATGGCACTCGCCCCGCGCTTGAACTGGCGGCTCCCATGGTGAACTTCAACCCGGTTGGGGCGCCGGCGATGATCCCGTTCTTGTTTATCACGATCGCCTGCGGTGCGATCAGCGGCTTCCACTGTTTGGTCAGCAGCGGCACGAGTTCAAAACAGTTGAAGACCGAGCCCGATGCGCGATTTGTCGGCTACGGCAGTATGGTACTCGAAGGTTTCCTCGCCGTGCTGGTGATCCTCGCCTGTGCCGCGGGTTTGGGGCTCGGTCTCGCGCAGGCGGACGGCTCGGTGTTGCTGGGCAACGAAGCGTGGGCGTCTCGCTACAGTGTGTGGTCTTCGAGGCTCGGCCCGTTGGTGGCGGCGTTTGTCGATGGATCGTCCAATTTCCTGAAAGCCATTGGAATCCCGGCCGCGAGCGCGACCGCCTTAATGGGCGTATTCGTGGCGTCGTTTGCCGCGACCACGCTTGATAGTGCATGCCGCCTGCAGCGTTACGTGGTGCAGGAGTTGGCGTCGACGTTCGGGACCGGGCGGGAAGGTGGCTTTAGGCCGCTGGCGTGGATCCGGGGCAAACATGGTGCGACCACGGTCGCCGTGGTGTTCGCCGCATTCATCGCCGCGATTCCCCCGCCGGGACAGGCGTGGGCCTTCGCCAATGCGGGTCAGGGCGGGCTCATTCTCTGGCCGCTCTTCGGCGCGACCAACCAGTTGCTGGGCGGACTCAGCTTCCTTGTGATCACCTTTTATCTCTGGCGGCGAGGCACCCCGGTTTGGTTCATCATTGTTCCGATGATCTTCATGTTAATCATGCCCATGTGGGCGATGCTTTGGCAGGTGTTCGTTGGCGGGACGGGGAATCCCAGCTGGCTCTCGCAAGGCAACTGGCTGCTGGTTTCGATCGCGATGATTACCGTGCTGCTTGAGGTCTGGATGATCATCGAGGCG
>JBBQEG010000096.1:0-15050 GCA_038320495.1 Opitutales bacterium
GGTGTGACATCACGCGGCGCCGGCCCCGTTCCTCCGGTCGTCACAATGAGGCAGCAGCCTGCTTCATCGGCCATCCGCTTCATCTCCGCTTCGATCACCGCGCGCTCATCCGGAATGACTCGATAATCCACCTCGAACGCGGTCGCCAGCCATTCGCGGAGCAAGGCCACACACGCCTTCCCCGGCGTGTCCTCGTAAATGCCCGCACTGGCGCGGTCGGAAATGTTTAGGACTCCAATGATTGCAGTCATAACGAAAAGTCAGAGCAGACCGGCCGCGGAAGCGAACTCGGAAGTTCCTTGATCGGGATTTTCAAAGCCAGCGATGATTCGCCCAGGGGTGACGCCGCGTTCGCGCAGCGTGCGCAGCGCCAACGCATCATGGCGTTTCGCGAGGCGTTCCCCGGCATCGTCGAGCAACAAGGGCGCGTGATAAAACTGGGGCGCCTTCCACCCGAGCGCGCGAAAGAGGAGCAGTTGTCGGAATGTGCTCTTGATCAGATCTGCCCCGCGCACGACTTCTGTGATGGCGAGTTCCGCATCGTCGACCGTCGTGGCGAGCTGATAACTGGGTAAGTCGTCTTTGCGCCAGACGAGGAAATCGCCGAAATCCCGCCCGGCCACGGCACGTTGCTCACCTGCGCACCGATCGGTAAATGTGATGTCCACATCGTCGGGCACACGAAATCGCCAATTCATGGTGATGGGCTCGTCCTGCGCCGGCAGTTCAGGCAGCGGCGCGTCCACGGGCGGACGAAACGCTTTCGGATACACGGGCTCATCGTCGGCAAATCCCGGACCTTCGTGCGGCGCGCCCACCGCTTCGAGCACATCACGACGGGATCGCGTGCATGGGAAAATCAGCCGAGCGGCATGCAGTCGAGCCAGCGCGATCCGGTAAAGTCCCACGCGTTCACTTTGCGAAACCATCGGCTCCGTCCAAGTAAGGCCGAGCCAGCGCAAGTCTTCCTGCATGGCCGTGACAAATTCCGGCCGGCAACGCGCGCGGTCGAGATCGTCATTGCGCAACAGCAGCGTACCGCTGGCAGATCGGGCGCGTTGGGCGGCGATCCAGAACGTGCGGGCGTGGCCCAGGTGCAGCAGTCCGGTGGGAGACGGAGCGAGGCGACCGCGGTATTGGGGCGACGGGTTGAGAGCCACGGGCCTTTATTGATGCGGGTTCAGGGTCGCGGAGTCGCGTCAAATTTAAGGTGGATAAACGTCCCCGACTCGGATCAAAGCGCAGGCGTGAGCAAACTACTCTGCGTTTATTGCGCATCCAGCGACCGGCTCGATCCGAAGTATTATGCGGTGGCGGCAGAGCTCGGCCGTGCGATGGTCCTGCGCGGCTGGGGTCTCGTCTACGGCGGCGGGAAGACGGGCATGATGGGCGCGTTGGCGCGGGCCGTGACCCAGAGTGGCGGCCATGTCGTTGGCGTCATCCCGGAGTTCATGAAGGTGCGTGAACTCGCCTACATCGAGGCGAACGAATTGCACACCGTGATCACGATGCGCGATCGCAAGCTGATGATGGAAACCCGCGCGGATGCGTTCGTCGCGCTGCCGGGCGGTTGGGGCACGCTCGAGGAAATCATGGAAATCCTCACCCTGCGGCAACTCGAGGTGGTGAAGAAGCCATGTGTTTTCCTGAATCAAGATGGGTTCTACGATCCACTCCTGCAGTTGTTCAATCGCATGCTCGAGGATAAGTTTTTCAAGCCGGCCAACCTGGATCTCTTTCGCACGGCGAAAACCGTTGAGGAGCTCTTCACCCAGATCGAGGCCCCATCGGCATACCCGACGGAGTCGAAATGGTTTGAGACGCGCTGAACCGACTCTTCCCTTTCGCTCTCCATGCCAAGCGTACTCCGGCTACTTCCAGAGCGGAACGACATCATCCTTGCGCACCCATCCGGTTTGACCGTTTTCGAACACAAGTCGGATCCAGCGCCCCTTCAAAAAGGAGAGGTCCGTTAGAGCCAAGGCGCCGGGCGCCAGCGGAGAAGTCTTTTGCGCGGTATCGGCTTCGGTGGGAATCGATCGCAAGGTGCCCGCACGGGCAACGACCACGGCTGACGTCGAGGCGGCCGTGCCGTACGCGAGCAGGCTTGAAATCGCCGCAGCGCTTCCCGCCGAAGCGACGATGAACAGTCCCACGGCGGTCCACCGGATCCCCGCGCGGCGAGGTCCGTAGACGTTCCAAAGCAGACCGCCCAAAGCGAGTGCGGCGGTGAACGCGGCGAGGATCACGATGAGTTGCCACGTGGCGGGGGAGGCTTCCCGAGCCAGCGCATGGCGCGGACTGGGATTCAAAAACGCAGCGAGGGTGGGCGAGGCAAACCCGCTGCGTTCAATGCTGTGGCCGAAGTGCCAGCGGACGGCCGCATTGCTGGGTTGTTGCACGAAGGCCGCCGCGGCCTGCGCCGCCGATTCCGCCGGGCGCTCCTGTTGAGCGAGGGCAAGGGAGAGATTATGACGCGCGATCCAATCGGTCGGCACGCTGGCGAGCCGCGCGCGCCATGCCTTCTCGGCCGCGGCGAATCCACCAGACTGATACGCGGCAACCGGCGTGGGCTCCGCGGCTTCGAGCAGCGTGCTCGTGGCGAGGAGGAGCAAGGTCACTCCGGCGGCGAAAGGCATCAAGTTTTGCGGCAGGAACAAACGAAGGGGCTGAAAGCCCGGGACGGTTTTCGCCGCGATCGCCTCCTGCGCCCGCGGGACCCAGTCGGCGGGCAGAGTGGTGTCACCTGCGTACAGCGCGCGATCAGACTCGGTCCAAAGTCGCGCCCATTGTGGATCCGAAAACGCCGTAGGCCGCGGTACGGCGGCCGCAACCTGCCACAGGGTGGCCACATCGCGTTGCCAGTTGAGCAACAGCGCCGTGCGATCACCGTCGGTGGCCGGGGGGAGAAGGGCGAGCGTGCGCGCGATCCGGTCGCGGGCCTCGCGCCGCGGCCGCACGGGATCGGTCGCTTTCGCGCGGCGCACCGCGAGCCAGCCCCAATAAACGATCACGCCCAGACCCGCCCCGAGCAGCCAAAATCCGAGGGCGCCACGGCTCATCGGCGCGCGGACCTCCGCGTATCCAGAAAGTGGATCGCGCGGAATGGCCACCGGCGGTGGGGACGGGCGGGGCGGAGCCGATTTTGCCGCCGGTTCGCCGGGTGGCGTGGCGGTCGCCGGGGTCGTCGCACTGAAGGGCGGTGGCGTGGCGGTCGTAATCGCGAGCACGGTGCGGGGCGCGGAAATCGTTTTGTAGGAGCCGCTCTTCGGATCGAAGTAACTGAAGTTGACCGGACCGAGCTCGTAGCTCCCGGCTTTGGTGGGAACGAGGACGACGTCTTCGGTCAGAGTGACCTCGAAGAGCTTCCCTTGGGTCGGAGTGCGCTTCGCTTTCGGCTGCACCACTTGAAAGTCCTTCGAGACCTCGCGCGCGGGCAGCCCCGCCAGATCCGGCCAGTTGCCGGTGCCGCTGAGTTCAAGCGTCCACGTCACGGGTTCGCCGACCGCCGCTTTCTCCGGGATGACCTTTGACGTCAGCGTAAACTGCCCCACGGCACCCGTGAAACCGGCGGGTGCGGGTGGCAGGGGTCGCACTTCAATGGCGGGCTGATCCGAGGTGACCGATACCGGCTCCATGCGCGGTTGGGAAATGATGCCGAAACCGATGGTCCCGGTTTGAATGCTGAGTAAATGCGACGCCGCTTCCAGTCGCACCGTTCCGGGCGTCTTCGCGGAAAGCCGGGTCCGGAAGAGTACATTGACCCGCCGCTCGCCGCCGACCACCGCTTCGCTGACCTCGGGTTTCGACCAGTCCTCGGCGACGAAGGGCGCGGCGTTCCACTCGAATGTTGGCGAGATCTGCGGATTATTCCGGCGCGATGCGGTCAGCTCGTAATCCAAGCCGAACACTTCGCCCGCCCAAACACTGGTGCGCGCGGGAATGAGGCGCGCGCTCGCGACGGAGTCGATGGAGGCACCCGGTGCGCCGGCATCGAACGCGGGCACCCGGATCGCGCCTTTGTCGGTCCGTACGGTGAACGCTGGGATCTGCACGGGCGTATTCTGCCGCGCGCGCAGCATGTAGGTGAGGGCGACGCTGCGCGTGACCTGAAAGTTGACGATGTTCGTGCTCTGCGACTGTCCCACAAAGGTGAACGTGATCCCGGGAACCGCGGGCAAGTCGGGCTGACCCTCCGGTGCGCAGTTTTCGAATACAAGCTGCACGGTGCTGCTGAGCGAGCCCTGATCAGCCATCTCCCAACGCACGGATTGCGCCCGCGTGGCGGCGACCGTGAGCAGCAATGGGAAAATCAGGATAAAGACAAAACGAACGAAACGCATGGTTACCAATCCTTGCCGGTTTTCTTCGAAGCTTTCTTTTCGCCTTCCATCATCTGGAAGAGTTCAGCGGGAGAGTCCTGGTCGCGAAGTTGATCGAGTTTCTGAAGCGGGAGCGCGAGGGCGGGATCCGTCTGCTCCTTTTGCTCCTGCGGAACTTCGGGAGCGCCGCCTACCTTTTGGGTGTTCTCTTCGGGGGGCGGCGGCGGTTCCTCCTTCTTGTCCATGTCGCCGAAAGCTGACTCGCCTGGCGGTTTCTGGTCGGCGGGAGATTCGTTCTTCTGCGCGGGATCGTCCTGCTTTTGTGGATCCTGCTTCTGTTGGTCCTGTGGCTCGCCGGAAGGGTCCTGCTCCTTTTTGGAGTCGGATTTTTCCTGGTCCTGTTTTTGTTTATCCTGATCCTGCTTCTGTTGCTCGTCGTTCTTCTCTTGCTGCTGCTCTTGTTCTTTTTGCTCGTCCGATTTCTGAAGGAGCGCCTCCAGCTCTTCACGCAGCTTTGGCCAATCCGCGGTTTTTGGATCCAACCTTTCGCCCAGCTCAGTCGCAGCCAGGGCATCGCGCACGGGGCCTTCCGGTACGGTCTGTTCCGCGGAGAGCAATTTCGAACCCCAGGTCACCGTTTCGCGTCCAAGTTCCGCCCAGTCGCGACCAGTCGGGGTGGCCAGACTGGAGAGACGTCCCACAATTTTTGCCAGTGGAGTCAGTTCCGGCGGCGCAGCGGTTGCCCCGGCCGAGGCGACCGAGGTGGGATCAGGCGAGCCCGCCGCAGTGGGTTGGGTTCCGAGGGAAACTGCGGCGAATCCTGAAACCGGATACAGGCTGGCACCGAGGAGAATGAATAAGGCGAGAGCCGCGTGCGTGGCACCGCCGCCCACGCCACCGGATCGGCGGGGCGGGGAAACGGCCGCGAGCCGAATGTCGCGGGGGCGGGGCCGCACGGGAAATTCATAGCAGAAGCTCACGAACAGGCACCAGAGTCCCAAGGCCAGCGGCCACTGGAAACGTTCGACGAGGCGAATCGTGTTCTTTTCGACGAACTCGCCCTTGCGGCCGGCCTCGATCGTCTCGTTGACGAGCGCGGCAACGTCGACCCATGAGCTGGCGTCACGATAGACACCGTCCGTCTTCTGCGCGAGTTCCTGCAGGGTGGCGACTTCGAGTTTCGACAGGACCACGGCGCCGCGATCGTCTTTCACCAGACCGCCGGCGCCGTCCGGAATCAATGCGCCGCCGGCCGTTCCGACGCCGAGGCTGATCACGCGGATGTTCTTGTCTTTCACCTCATCGAGACGGGAACGCCAGTCGTCGTCGGTTGCTTCGCCGTCGCTGAGAACGACGAGAAACCGGTCGGCGGAGTTCGTGGCGCTAAACGCCTGAATTGCGGTCTCGAGCAGCGCTCCATAATTGGTACCGCCTTCGGGCAGGAAGTCCGGGCCGAGTGCCGGCAGGAATTCCCGTAGAATTTCGTAGTCCGCACTCAGCGGACTTTGCAAAAACGCGGTGCCGGCGAAGAGCACGAGACCAACGCGCTCGCCCTCGAGTTTCTCGAGCAACGATTGAATGAGCAGCTTTCCGCGTTCGAGGCGCGAAGGTTTGATGTCGGCCGTCAACATCGAGCGCGAAAGATCCACGGCGAGCAGGATTTCGCGGGATTGATCAAACACCGGTTCTTCCAAACGCCCCCATTGCGGTCGGGCGAGGGCGATCGTGGCCAGCGCGAGACCGATGGCCAGCCACACGCGAGGCCCGCCTCCGACGGCGGACGTCGGGGAGGCGGCGAATTCGGAAAGTTTGAGCGACCGCGCTCCGGCCTCCGCGCGGAGAATCTTGGGGCGGGCTGCCGCGGCGGTGCGGCGCCGATGGGTCAGATCCCACGCCAGCAATGCCGCGGGGACGATCAGCAGAAAGAGAACGGTGGGCCAGGCAAAGCTCATGATTTGGCAGGCGCGACTGCGCCCGTTGGCTCTCTCATCGTGGAGGACGTTTTGGAAATTCGTTTCGATCCAAACGGCCGGGCCAGCGCAGCGGCTGCGAACAACGCGGCGAGCCCCGGAATCGCGAACCAGCTGAAGAGCTCCGTGGCGACCAGGTAACTCTTGGCGCGGAATTCGATCTTTTGCGCGCGATCGATCGAGCGGAAGGCGCTCTCGATGGTATTCAAATCGGATACCCGAAAAAACTTTCCGCCTGTCGCGTCGGCGATTTCGCGCAGTGCACTTTCATCCAAGTCCGAGAGCATCCGGCGCGTCGCGACGCGGCGGCCGGTATCGTCGAAAATTGGGACCGGCACGTAACCGTCTTTGCCCGAGCCCACTGTATAAACCGGAATACCGCGGGATCTCGCCAGTTCGGTTGCTTGTTGGGGTGTCAGCGCACCGCGATTGTTGGCGCCATCTGTCATCAAGACCACAAAGGCGCCAATCCGTTTGCCACCCGCTTCACGCTTGGCCTGTTCGAGTCGCGTTAGAGCGACGCCGAGTCCGTCACCGATCGCGGTGCCGTCCTCGATCATACCGATCTTCACTCGTTCGAGTTGGCGGGCGAGCCAGTTATGATCGAAGGTGAGTGGTGCCATGGTGTAGGCGCGGCCGGAAAAAAGAACGATGCCGATCCGGTCGTTCGGACGGCGTTCGATGAACGCCTGGATGACCGGTTTGATCGCTTGAAGGCGATTGATGCGTTCGCCGCCGCGTTCGAAATCCTCCGCGCGCATCGACGTCGAAAGATCGATCGCAAGCATAATGTCGTAACCCTCGGAGCGGACTTCGCGTTTGTCTTCGACGCGCTGCGGCCGGGCGAGCGCGACGATCAGTGCGGCGAGTCCCGCAAACGCCAGCACCACGGGAAAGCGAGATGGGGCGGTCAACGATGGCCGATGCCACGCGGCGGCAAACGGGACCAGCAAGACGGGCACCTTTCGACGCCCCCGCAACCACGCGACGAGCGGCAAGGCGAGGAGGGCCAGCAGCCAGAGGGGATCGTGGAAATCGAAACGAGGCATGGAATCAGCGGACGGGTGTTCTGCGAGCAGTGTTACTCATCTTCTGCCCATTTTCATCCGTGCGTGGAAGAAACGCACCAGCGCATCCAGCCGGTTTTGATCCGTGCCGACCACGAGGCGACTCATGGGATCGGGAAACAAAGCCTGCCACGCGGTTTCGCGTTCCTCCACCCACTCGGCATGGGCCGCCCGTTCGGCGGCGCTGCCCTCGAGGGTGACCAACCGGCCCGCGACGGGATCATACGCGGCAAAGGACTCGCCGGACGGGAGCATGCGTTCCCACGGATCATCGACGCGGAAACCCATGGTTTGATAGCGCCGCTGCAGCACCGGCCATCCTTCAGGCTGCGCCGAGCCCTGTGGGTCGCGGGTCGCGGGAGGAAAGTCACCGAGCCAGATCAGCACGCTGTGTTTAGGTGCGGCGCGGGCGAGAAACCGCCACGGCATTTCGACGGGACCGGCGGTCGGCAACGGGGCGGGTTGAGCGAGCAAGGAAGCGGCCGCGTGCATGATCTGGCCGCGACCGCGAACGGGTTCGCGGATCACGTTGCCACTCGGAGACGCATGCACGAAGCCGACGCGGTCGCGGTTGACCGCGCCGAGCAGCATCACGAGCCCCGCGAGTTCGAGCAGCGCTTCGCGTTTGGATTGGGCTCCGGAACCGAAATGCAGTGACGGGGAATCTTCGAACACGAGCAGCAGCGTAACCTCGCGCTCCTCGACGAACTTTTTTCGATAAGGTTCGCCGAGGCGGGCGGTGACGTTCCAGTCGATGTCGCGGACGTCGTCGCCGAACTCGTATTTGACGACTTGATCAAACTCCATGCCGCGCCCGCGAAAGGCGGAACGGTACTCGCCACTCAGCACGTTTTCCACCGCATGGCGCACGCGCCATTCGAGTTGGCGGAGCAACGCCAGCGGCGAGGCGGTTGAAGCCGTCGGAGCGTTCGACGATGATGGGGAGGTTAGAGCCAAGGCGGTGATTCGGAAGCGGGCGGAGCGCCTGCAGAACGGCGACGAGCCGGCAGAATTCGGTTACGAGGTAGGAATCGGCGTGCGCTCGATGACCTGCGCAATGATCTTGTCGGTGGTGATTTCCTCCGCTTCGGCCTCGTAGGTGAGACCGATCCGGTGGCGCATGACGTCGACCGCGATTTCCTGAATGAGCGCGGGGGAGACATAGTCCTGCCCGCGCAACCAGGCGAGGCCGCGACCGGCTTGATAGAGGGCGAGCGAAGCCCGCGGGGACGCTCCAAAGTTGAGGTAGCGTTTCGCACTGCCGTTACGTTCGGCCAAGGCGCGCGTGCCGCGGACGAGTGCGAGGATGTAACCTTGGACGGCGGGCGAAAGATGGATTCGATCGACCTCGGCGCGGAGCATCAGCAACTCTTCACCGCTTGAAGCCGGCACCAAGGCGGGCTGCTTTGTGACTTGGCCCCACCGTTGCATCATCGAGGACTCTTCTTCGGCGCTCGGATAATCGACGATCAGTTTAAAGAGGAAACGGTCCGTCTGGGCTTCGGGTAGGGGATACGTGCCCTCCTGTTCGACCGGGTTCTGGGTTGCCATGACGAAAAACGGCTTGGGCAACGGATGCGTTTGACCGCCGATCGTGACCTGGCGTTCTTGCATCGCTTCGAGCAACGCACTCTGAACCTTGGCGGGCGCGCGGTTGATTTCGTCGGCGAGGACCAGATTGGCGAAGATGGGTCCGCGATGGGCGGAGAACTCGCCGTTCTTGGGCTGAAAAATCATGGTGCCGACGACGTCGCTCGGCAGCAGGTCAGGCGTGAACTGGATGCGTTCGAACTGCACGCCGAGCGCAGTTCCGAGGGATTTCACGAGGAGCGTCTTCGCCAAACCCGGCATGCCTTCGAGGAGGACATGTCCGTTGGCGAGGAGCGCCACGAGCAGTCGTTCGATGACGGCGTCCTGGCCGATGACGGCTTTGCCGATTTCGTCGCGGAGTTTCTGGGACCAAGCAGGACCTGTCATCATAAGGGGCGGATAGCCGAAGCGAGTGGCGGGTGAAATGTTAAGTTGAAGCCCGGCGGAAGGAGCTGGGCAAGCGCAAGGAGCGGTTTGACTCGGCGGGTGCCGATAAGTTTCACTAGAGGAAACGCGGGCGCCATGGCTTTACCAACTCAATTTGCGGTTCGTTTGGAAGCCCTCGGCACAAACCCCGCCGCGGTCGATGAACGGTTCGTGCGAGGATCTGGGCCCGGAGGCCAGAAGATCAACAAGACCAGTTCGACGGTTTGGCTCCTGCACCGTCCCACGGGGATCGAAGTGCGCTGCCAACGCGAGCGCTCGCAAGCGGCTAATCGCGAAATCGCTTGGGAGGAGCTGTGCAAGAAGCTGGAGAGCCGTCAGCGAGCCGCTCGAGCCGAGGTGACGGCTGCAAGGGAAGCGGAGCGCCGGCGGACGCGTCAGAAGAGCCGCGGACAGAAGGCCCGCATGGTCGAGTCCAAGCACCGGCGAGCGAAGCAAAAAGCCAGGCGTGGGCGCGTGAGCGATTCGGAGTAGTGGGTTGTGGCGATGAGGGTGCCGGCTCGATTCAATCGATGATCTCAACGCGGTCACCAAGGCGCAGGGATCCGGATTTGGTCTCATGCACAAGATTTTGGCCGAAATTGATCTGCGTCGAATCCCGAGGGTCGCGTCGGTAGGTTGCGAGGGTGCGAAGAGGTTCCGGGCTGCGTTCAGCGGTGTCTTGGTCTGTGGTGGTCACGATGCAACGGGCGCAGGGACCGGCGCTTCGAAAAATGACGTTGCCAATGCGGAACCGGCTCCCGTGGTCTTCGGCAAACGGAGGCGTGCCGGCGAACACGAGATTGGGCCGGAAGCGATTCATGGGCACCGGTTCTTCCCCTCGGGCCACCAGTCGGTCGTTGAGTTCCGATAGCGATGATTCGCCGATTGCCAGAAACGGATAGGCGTCAGCGAAACTGACCACATCATCAGGTCGAGCCGGTGGGGGTGTGTTGATGGGCCGGTGGAACGATGCGCCGGCACGAACGAGTCGGCACGGCCGCCCGAGTGCGGCACTCAGCCATGCGGCCGTGTCTTCACCGCAATCCTCGGCGATGAGTCCGCTGCTGCTCCACACACTGACGGTGGCGGGCTGCGTGGAGGCGTCGCTCAAGCACGATACCGTGATCGAACCGTGGTGAGAATGAGAAAGTACGAGGGCGGCGGGAGAGAGGGCAGTTTCGATCAAGGCCATCGTAGGAAGTGTCCGCTGCGTCAGGAAGCGGCCCGTTTCATCCACGACCATGAAGCGGCGATCGCCGCGCAGCCCGAGATGATCGATTTCGAGCGTTTCGGCGGCGCACCCCCGGAGCGATTTTACAGGATAGATGAACAGGCCGGAGAGGTGCATGTGCGCCTCGGGCGAATACGGCGAAGGTGATTACCTCGCAATCGTGAATCACCCGGTTTGCGTTTTTAACACGCCGCCACGGTTCGAGGCCCCCAGGTTGAACACGCCTGGGGCCTCGGCCCTTGCGGTTCAAGCTTATAGGCGGGTGGCGCGGAGGGCGGCGGCCGCACTGAGGCGTTGCATTTTGAGTACGGGCCGCTTGAGCGCTGCAGAAGGCTGCAATGAGAGGGCCGGTTCTGACCGCTTCAATCTCCGGGCCTGATAAGCGGCCGAAAGCATCGCGAAGCCAGGACGCACCACTCCGACAGGAGTAAACCGCACGAATCCGTTTTGAGCCGCGACACGCACCAATTCGCCGCGATGCTGAACGCCCAGTTTGCGATGCAGTTCCCGCCGGACCGTGGAGACCGTGGAGGGGCTCAGCCCGAGTTCCCGGGCGGCGACGATGTCGTCGCACCCATCACCGACGACAGACAGCACCAACTGCTCGCAGGCTGTCAGCAGCCGGAAGTGACCTCCGACCGTATTCATTTGCTGCATATGTTGGAGGATGGACTGGCTCCAGTACCGCCGGCCACTGGCGACGGCGCGGAGTGCATCGGAGAAGTTCTCGGGGGCTTCACCGATGGAATCGAAGACGCCTTCGATATCCAATGCTCGGAGGCAGGAAAGGACACGGTATTCTCGACGTGAGGTCACCACTAGGACATGATCTGCCAGGGATGCCGCGTCTGCCGATTTCGCTAGTAACTCGATCACGTCGCCTTCGAGCGCGGCGCCCACGCCGGTGACAAAAATGTCGGCACGCTCGGCGCGCAACGCGTCCGCAGCGGCCTCGACGGTGGTGGTTACGGTGATTCGCGCGGCAGGGAAGACGGTGACGGCGGATTGACGAAGCATCTCGGAGTACAGGCGGTCGGATTTAAGGATGACTACCGAGCGGATATTGGCGAAGTCGGACGAGTTCATGATCGAGTCTGGGAGTTGAAGCACCGTCCCTCGGTCGCGTGATTGCGGCCGAGGGAGAGGAGCGGTGTGCCCACAACGCGGTCAATTCCGCTGCGATCCAACGCCGTTAGCGTAATTTTTCCGTAACGTGCCCAACGATGCGGACCTGCGATCCGTTCGGAAGACCGGCCGGGGAGCCTTCCAAAGCTGCGCCGAGCGGAGGGGGCTGCGGAGCGGACAACGTCCCAATCGGATCCCGGCTCTCGTCGTGATAGCGATATCCGGTTTTGCGGATGACATGGATCCACTTCCGCAGGTCGGTTCCGGCCTTTTCCCCTGATGTGGTCAGCCTTCCGAGCAGCACGCGCATGTTACTCGTATCTCCATCGAAACTACGCCCCACGATTTCCTGATAAAGGAGCTCATAGGTGACAACCTCGCCCTCGGCTTCCACCAGGATTCGCGCGAGCGCGATCTCGCGTGGGGTGAGCTGAACCAAGCCGCAGGTTCCGTGTAGTTGTCGTTTCAATACATCGACGTTCATACCGGCCAGGGAGATGAACTTCGGAGCGCTTGCAATGGCTGGCTGGTGGGAGGCCGCGGACATATACTTCGCGAGGTATTCACGCAGCACATCGATGCGAACAGGGTCGCGGAGTACGCAGTCGGCTCCCAGCAGGACGGTGCGTGCTTCAATGCCGGAGGGTGTGCCGGCCGCGAGCAAGACCACTTTGCGGGCTCCGGGAGGTGCGATAAAGAGCACCTTATCGCCGAAACCGTCGGCGAGGTGTCCTCGGGTTAGCACCACTTTGGGAGTCGATTTCGCGAGGAGACGTTTGAAGGCGCGGACCGAATCACAGCCGACCACGGACCAACGATGGTCCTTGCAGAGGGCCTGCAGTGCAGCGCGTTCCCGGGGTGCCGTGGAAATGATCGCGATCACGCGGCGGTTTCCCGAGGGAGATGTCGGCTCAAACCGGTAGCGCGAGCACGAGCCGGAACTCGTCGGCCGACGGTACGACAGCCAAGCCGAGGAGGCCACGGCATTTTTGGAGACCACCAACGAGGCCCCTTGCCGTCACGGTGGCGAGTGGGGCATAGGTGCTTTTTGTCCAAGCTTCGGCGTCGGCTCTCGAGAAAGCAGGCGCGACGGCCGTGACAGTTATAAGCACTCCGGGCTGGCTGATCACGGCATGGCGACGGTTCATCCAAAGAAAGTCCTTCGTCTTGGCGTCCCGGGAAGCGGCGTCGAGGCGGGTTAAATATTGTCCTCGGACACCCACGGTCGAGTTCGGGAGCGCACAGGCGAGCGCGACACCGATGCTCGGAACCATCATCAGGAGAAACTCGATGCCTGAGATGCCCCGCACAGTAATCAACTCGTCGAGGGGTTGGAAATCGACTGCCTTGTTTTGTTCATCGGCGCGGTTCATGCGTCGCGCGATATCGACCGCCAGGGCAATGCCTGAATTCACCAGTGCCGGGGAATGGTCCCGGCTGCCGTACGCTGAGTCGAAAAAGCCCTCGGCCACCGTCATGGCAGCGTCGGCGGTCTTGCGAGCTTCATCCAAATTTCGTTGCAAGTGCGCATGCCCCGGCTCGGCTTTCGAACGGGTGGAGAACAAGGATAAAGCCGTGATGAGATGGGCGTGAATCGTGGTTAGAAGATTGGCGGTCTGCAGCAACGCATCACGGGCGGTTTCGGAAGCCACAAGTTCGACTTCGTGGGCCAGCTGGGCCGAGGCAAGGTCAGCGGCGATGGAATGGGCATTTGTGGCCAGACCGCTGTCCCGCCGTTGGCGGCGGGTTCGGTTGACCCAGTCGGGGATTCGCGCCTCGAACCCGATTCGCTCCGGCAGTGGCTTGGCGACAAAGTCGAAGACCCGAAGCGGAATTGCGCGCCGAAGGTTCTCATCCGATCCAAATGCACTCAGGATTACAAATCCGAGGGCTGGATCCAATTCCTGCGCCAACTCGACGAAGCGCAATCCGTCCATTCCG
This sequence comes from Opitutales bacterium, assembly GCA_038320495.1. Lineage (GTDB taxonomy): Bacteria > Verrucomicrobiota > Verrucomicrobiia > Opitutales > Opitutaceae > ER46. Next base: position 13,673 of record JBBQEG010000096.1, read on the forward strand.
GGCATGTGAATATCGGCGATACAAAGGTCGAAGCGTTCCTCCTTAAGTCGCTCGAGCGCGACGGTGCCTTCAGTTATAAAGACGAGATCGTACTCTCGACCGAGTCTGAGACGAACCGAGGCATGAACCTGCTTTTCGTCATCCACCACCAGGATTCGGGGGGGCATTGCGTCGATGGGGTCACGACTCATAGGTGTGCGTTGTTATGAACGTTGAGGGCTGGGGCTAAATCTTCGCTTCGACTGACGGTGGTCATTCCGCGAGGTGAATCGGGCAAATCAATCGTAATGGTGGCTCCACGACCTGGAATACTCTGCACGCTGATTTTACCTTGGTGAAGCTGGACGATCTTTTGGGTGATAGTCAGGCCCAGTCCAAATCCGCGCATGGTTTCTCCAAATTCCTTCGTTGTAAAGTAGGGGTCGAAGATGCGTTCCAGATGCTCGGGGGGGATCCCGCAGCCGTGGTCGATTACCTGCAGCCTGATCCAACCGATTGAACCTGGTCTGATGTGAACCGTCACCTCGGATCCGCGAGGAGACGCATCGATGGCGTTCGCGACTAAATTTGCCAGCATCCGTTGCAGAAGCACCCCATCCGCCTGAACGAACTCGATCGCGGTGATGACGGTCTCAACCCTCACGCCGGCCTGCTCCCCTCGGCTCGACGTGATCGCCCGCACGTCCGCGAAAATCCGGCCGATATGCACGGACTCATAGTTTAAGGCCATGTTTTCGGAAAACAACAGTGCCTCCCGAACGTAATCGTTCATCACGTTTACGGAACGCTGCGCCGATTCATGAACGCCCGCTTCCAAGGTGCCGAACTGATGACGGGCTTTCGTATGTACGAGGTAGGACGAAATAGGAGTGATAAGATTCTTGAGGTCATGGGCGAGACCCCGGGACATCATGGCCAGATGCTCCATTTTTGCCTGCAGAGCGGCTTGAGTGCTGAGCTGCGAGCGGGTCAGCATATTATCCATAAGCTCGGCGATGTTTTGCAACCTCAGTACTTCGGGATAAGTAAACGGTGCGTCGTTGGTCTTGATCCCGAGGGCAATGATCAAGGACGGGTTTAGGCTGCCGCGCGGCACCGCCACCATTACGCCAAGCGATCGAGCCGCCAAAAAGTCCCGGAGCTCTTGTGAGGCAGGGGATGACCGCTGTCGCTGGAGCGACTCGGGTGTGGCCCAGCTGGACTTGGCGAGACAGTGGTAGGCCGCGCTGAATTTAGCCAAGGCCAGCGGTCTGCGGCTGCGCGCACTCTCGTCCTGCGAATGGACGATGATCTCGCTGGCAGAAAAGTGTTCGACGAGCATCCTTTCACAGGTGAGTCGGCGTTTTTCAGTATTAGCCTCCTCGAGCGATAGGTCGAT
>JBBQEG010000097.1:0-15042 GCA_038320495.1 Opitutales bacterium
GCGGGCGAAGCAGGCGGCGACCCCGCCCACGAGCAGGAGCGCACCTATTGATGCAAGCCAGCCGCGATTTTTGTTTAACCAAACCTGCGTGCTTCCGTTTTGCGCCCGCGCATCGAAATCGCCGTGAGCGCCCTGTCGTCCCTCCACGGGTTCCCAAAGATTCGCGGGTCGATTCGGGTCCTCCCACTCGGTCGTCTGTTGACCGGAATACGCGGTCTTTGCCAGGTAATGGTCGAGCAGCCCGGGAACAAACCGGTTGGCCAGGATCGCCTGGATAGTGGGGGCTCCGACCCACATTTCACGACGGGGGCGATGGGACAAGTGCAGAATCGCATCCGCCGCCACCTCAGGCTGGAAGATAGGCGGCACCGGCTGGGCCTTTCGCGGGAGCCGGCTCTTCACCCAGCCGAATTGCGGCGTATTCATTGCCGGCAGTTGTATCATGCAGACCTGCACGCGACTTTGGTCGTGCAGCAACTCGCACCGCAGAGAGTCGCAGAAACCCTGGATCGCGTGCTTGGCGGCACAGTATGCCGCTTGCAATGGAATGCCGCGATAGGCCAGCGCGCTGCCAACCTGGATGATGATGCCCCGGTCGCGCGGCAACATTCGGCGCAGCGCCGCGAGCGTCCCGTTCACATAGCCCAAGTACGTTACATCGGTGACGCGTTTGAATTCCGCCGAGGTCATGTCTTTGACCAGGGAAAAAACCGAGGTCATGGCGTTGTTTATCCACACATCGATCGGACCGAATTGCTGCTCCACCGCTTCGGCCGCACGCTCTATAGCATCGGCATCGGCGACGTCCAAAGGCAGAGCCAGGGCGCTGCCGCCGAGCTGTTCCACTTCCCGACGGGCCGCCTCCAGCCGCTCGGCCCCTCGGGCAATCAGACCAATACAGGTACCTTCCCGCGCAAATGCACGCGCGGTCGCCCGGCCCACCCCTGCCGACGCTCCGGTGATTACAACCACGCGCCTCATCGTCGATCCTTCAACGCCTGCACCGCGGCCTTCGCCTCCGGGATCGAATACGCCAGGTTCGCCGCCGTCGCCGCCGTTGCGGCCAGGCACCATAAGCAGGCCGCCTGATGTTTGGCAAATTGGTCATACGTCAGTTTGGCGGCCTGCACTGCGTCCACCGTGGTCTTCGCCAGGAGCGCGAGCGGAATCCACGGTTGGGTGCGAAAGCGGTCAGATCCTCCCATTGCCGCCAGGCCGGCGGTGACCGCATAGCTTCCCAATCCGAGAAAGGCATCCCCCATTTGCAGGTGGGCATAAGCCTCATCCGAGGCATCGACTTTTTCGGCATCGAGTCCGGGAAGGTTGGGCTCGGGCAGGCGCTTAATTACACCCATCTGATAGAGCGCAATTAATCCCATGCACCCAATCGCGGCCAGGGAACACGAGACAATGGTGCGCCGATCCCCTAAAAAGGGGCCACTCCCCCGGCGCAACTCGCGACTCAAGGCCGCCGGTCTCATGGCTGGGTTCTCCCTATAGCAAAGTTGTGCAAAGCGCTATGTATTCGCCCGCCTCGCGCGTCTCCCACCGATCCCTCCCACCCATTGGATGTTTTCATTATCGGTTACGTTTTAAGATTCCGCTCCATGGCCACAGAGTCGGCAGCGGCCAGCCCCAGGGAAGCCGTTGACCCGCGGGTGGCGCGTTGGTTCAAACATCGCCGGAAACAAATTCGGGTAATTTTGCTCGGCGTCCGGGAATAAATGACAAGGAACGTGCTCTTCGAGCGATCCCGCCGTCGCGTCAACCGAAGGAGCGAAATCGCAGTGAAATGCGCGCCAGCCTTTCCACCGGGCGGGATCAGCTGCCCGTTCTTCAACTGGCCCCTGAGAGGTCGGCCGCCGAAATCGCCGAACTGTAAACGGCAGGTTGGCATCACGCTCTGGCGGCCGAATTGACAAATTCCGGCATGTCCCAGGCTGACCTTGAAAGTGCCTTTCGTCCACGCCCCTTCGGCTCACGGCACTTCGTAGACTTCCACAATCGCAATGCCGCCACCACTCGGGCCACCGCTGACCCGCACACTATATTGACCCGGGGCGACCGTTACGAGTAGCGCCGCGTCCTTGCTCGAGGCGTTAGCCAACGCAAAGGCACCCACCGAAGTAAACCCTGAACTCAGCATGCCGGTGCCCGCCCAATCATTGTTTTCATCAATCATCAGGCCCGTTGTATTGTCGAACAACTCTAGCTTCGGGTCGACCATGACCCCGGGGATATTAAATGGAGGGAGTCCGAGGGTGGGTCCGATCGCGCGCACGAGCACAGTTTTATGGGTCGAACCATCGATCACGAAACCCACGGTGAGCGTCGTACCGGCAGCGATTTGCTTTAACACGGAAGCATTGACGAAACGCGGCGTAGTCGACGTTAACGCAGTCCCCAGCGTGGCATCATAGAGTTCCGCGATCACAGCACCCGCGCCAGCCCCACGGTCACTCACCTGCAATGTATAGTTTGCCGGAGCCAACACCGGCTGGGAGATACCGGCGTCCTTCGACGTAGCCGCGGCATACGGAAACGCGCCCACCTGGGCAAAGGCGGCAGTAAGGGCCGGATCGCCCATCCAATCGTCATTGGCAGCGACCGTGATTCCCCGTCCCTGTTGAACGAGCACAAGTTGCGGATCCGGTAGCACCCCGGTCACACCGAATTGAGTCAACGCCGGACCGGCCGCGCGGACCACGATCGCCTTTGTCCCGCTGGTACCCGCGCCGCCAATGGCCACACCCATCGTCATGACTTCACCTTCGGACAACGGTGCGAGAACCGAAAGATTGATGAGCCGCGACAGCAGGGGGACAGAAGGCTTTCTGACCACGTCATTCGAATTGTACGGATCAGAGCCGGCAAGGTATTCGGCCAGGTTGTTCTGGCCATCCCCGTCGGTATCGAGCAGCCCGTCAGCAGGGTTGCTCACGTCAAAGCCCTGGGCAAATTCCCACGCATCCGGAAGGCCGTCGTTATCGCGATCAGCATTGAGCAGCGGGTTCGCGGCGCCTGGCGTCGGCAACATCATAACGAAGATGTTGGCAAAATCCACCGCACGGCCCTGCGCAACGTCCGTACGCTGCGGACCATAAACGACCTGATCGATCACCGTCAGCGCCGGGGAAGTAAAACCAATCTCACCCTGTAATGCCGACAGACGGAAGGTCACCTCATTCGTCCCTGGCGATGTATCGCCAACAGCTTTAAACGAAAGAAACCCGCCACTCTTGATAAACGTAAGCGGGCGAATCGGACTGCGGTCCGGCCAACCGACAACATTATCCGTCAGATAGTGGCCTCCGATGTCCACCGGGAGCAGGCTTGAATTGTACAATTCAATATAGTCACTTGCTGCAAGCCTGTCGGCGTCAGCCAGCCACTCGTTAACCGTCACACCCCTCGAAGGCGAACGCGGGGCAAGTACATTGGCGGCTCCAAAAGTCGCCTGGCACAGGGTCCATGTACCATCGATACCACGGCCAATGGAGTAGTCCGCGAGCTGCTGCCCCCAGACCACGCTATCCGCAATGCCGCCGCCGGCCGCAGCACTGCGGGTAAGCGTGAGATCATCGCCACTCGCGCTGAGGGCGAATCCAGTTCTAGTTACCGGCACCGATTCGCTGCTGCTCGCGTAAATCACGAGGTAGGCCCCAGGGGCGAGTATCGTGCCGACAGGGAACGTGTATTTAAAGGGAAGAGTCGCATTGTCCGTCAGACCCCATCCACCGAGGTCGACGGAAGCACTGCCGACATTCGTGAGCTCGATGAGATCAGGAAAAACGGTGCCGAAACCCGCCGTGTTCGTGTTGCTCGCGAGCACTTCGTTGATCCGAACGATGGCCGCGGCGACAGGCGGAACATAGGAGGTATCGACAGTCCACGTCGCGCTGCTGATGCGGGCATTGGCGCCGAGATCGGGACTATCCTGGTAGGTGTTCGCATCGTTCTTCCCAATGACGTCCAGAGTGCGCGTCCCGTTCGCAAGGCCCGTGAGCACGAGCGGCGTGGCAATCGCGGTCTCCGCACTCCACACTCCGGAATCGAGCCGCCACTTGTAGTGCGTCCAGCCGGAGCCGTTCGGAAACTGAGCGGAGGCGGCAGGGATGTCCGAGCCTGTCATCAGCGTGCCGACCGTGATGGTCGCGGCCGTCGCGCGGGTGGTACCGGAGGGCGCACCGCTGAGGCTCACACCGAGAGGACGAATGCCACCTTTGTCCGTACCATTGGGACCCGTGCCGCGGGCAGGCGAGGACGCATCGAGACCGAATTGCTGCCGGATTTGCGCCGCGATGCGACGATAGTTGTCCTTGGTCGGAGTCGGGACATTCGAAACGCCGGTCACGGCGTTCACGCTCACGTCACGGAGCATGGCGGCTGCACTCGTATTACCACTGCCGGGGCCTTCCCAGGTCATTCCGGGAGGAAGAAGGTTGTTGTTAAACGTGACCCGTTCCGAGACGCTGTAGTTGCGGACCAGTTTTTCCGCGGAGTGAATGATATTGCCTTCAACATACATTCCCCGCGCGCGAGGAACGCCGTCATCTCCAAAGTTTAATACCGCGGGCAGAAAGACATCGGGCCGGTTGATAATGTCCTCATGCCGCTCCTCGCTGCCACGTGAGTTTTGGTCCACGACGGTATTGTTGAGGAAGGTGTAGAAGTTTCCCTCCTTCGCCGTCATCGCCTGATCCACGTCGAAAAACAGATTTCCGACGACAGTAATTTCCGAGGTCTGTCCGCCGCTGTTGCCTCCGCTCACGGCGCTCGCCGAGTCCGGCGAGCCCGCGCGATGGACGTGCATGAAGATATTGCCCTCGACCCACGCATCCGTGCCATCGATGTCGATCTGGTCGTCATCCGATCCGATGAAGACATTATTATAAAGTTGGAGCAGCGCGCCAGGCCGATTGCCGGACGTAAAATCTATAACGTCGTTGTAGTTACCCGGCATACTGTGGGTTTTCCCAAAGAAGGAATTGCGAATGATGGCGCGACCGCCGGCCGGAGTGGATCCGTAGCCTTGAATTGCCTCGAAATACGAATTTGCCCGCGCGGTGGGAAAAATACAGTTGCTCACGATGAAGGAGCCACCGTTGAGCTGCAGGTAAACGGCATCGTTGCGCAACCATTCGCAATAATCGAGAATTACGTTCGAGTTCGCTTCGCAAACCACCGCCGGGCTGCCACCAAAGTTGAAGAACACATGGTAGAAGTGCGTTTCCGGCGCTCCGGCCACACCATTGATCGTGATCGTTCCGCCATTGCTCGCCGCTCCGGGAGCCCGCGTAAAATGAATCGACTTCTCCGCCGTACCTTCGGCGATGATACGGCCGCCGGCCGCAACGGTGATGCCAGCACCTGAGGCCAGATAAATCGTCGTGCCCGGTTCAATCGTAAGCGTCGCACCGTTATTTACTGTGAGCGTTTCAGTGACGTGGTAAGGCCCGCCCGCAGCCGTCCATGTGGTATCCGCTGCGATGTTACCCGACACGTTCGCCACACTGCTATCGTCGTACCACACTTCATAGTAGGTTCGCTCAATCTCGACTTCCGTGGGGTCGAAGGCCTGAATGAACAGCCGGTTGATACCCGGCTGGAGCACAGCATTCGAGAGCGACCACTCTCCGATCGCGACCGTATGACTATTCGATCCCGCCGCAGTGGTTGTCACTTTCCATGGAACGTAGATCGCCGCGACGCCATTGACCGTCACCCGCTGCGTCCGCGCGGGATCAGATTTTCCAATGAGATTGCACGTCCCCGAGGTGGTCAGGGGATATCCCGACGAGGGGGCGCGCGCCGGTCCACTCGTGACGCTCAAGCCGGAACCCACAAGTCCGCTCACGTAGGCGTGGCGCGTGACGTACCATGCCTTGCGATCGGCAATGCGAGCCGTGCCTACAACTCCCGTGAGAACCTGATCGATCAGCACATTAAAGTTCGCGACCGAGAGCGGGCCGCTGAGCAACGCTTGGAGCTTCGCAAAATAGATTGGGCCGAATGTCGGGTGGCGCAGGAATGGATACAGTACAGTCGGGGTAAGCGCGGCGAAGTTACCCGAGCCATACCGGATCATCTGAAAAATATTCTCGGTTGCACTCGCCGGGGTGTCACCGTCGCCAAAGATCGTATCCAGGTCGTACGGGATCAGCTTGGCGCGGGGGGCATTTACGCCAATATAGAGGGAGAAGTCGTCCCCGTAACCGTTGCCGAGATTCGTCTCCCCATTGCCAATGAGCGCCGCCGCGGCAAACCACGTCATCCATTGGTCGACGTCGACGGTGGCCCGCACTGACGCCACGTAGTCTGCATCCCAGCTGGGCGTCGCGAGCAACGTGGTAAAACGTCCTTTGGCGAGCGATCGCGTCAAGCGGATGAGATCGGTCCAGTTGTCCTCCGAAGCGTTCGTGTTCTTGGAATAAACGCTCCGATAGGGATCCGCACCGTTCCGTCCGGCAGGGGCAAGATAAGTGAAGTCGCCCTCCTGAAACGGCGGCGAGTCGGTGCGCCGAACGCTATAAAGATTGCCGCTACTATCGGTTGGAAAATGATGGTCGGCGAAAGCGGAATCCAGAACTTCATTGCAGACATAGAACCCGTAGCTCGGCGCGCGAATGCTGCCTCCGGTCGGATCCACATTATTTACCCGAATCTGGACCGCACGAGTCTCTGCGACGGTTAACCCCGCGCGACGCATGAAGGCGCTGCCAAAGAGCTGCAGATAACTGTATTGGGCATTAAAGTTCAGCGCGGTGCGGCCGTTCCAATTCCAGTCATTCGGGATCGCCACGTTAAAGCTTTGCGGCTGCAGGTTGGCACTACCGTGGCCCCGGTTCCTCACGCCGGTCAAGTAGCGCAGCTCCGTGCTGGTGCCGTCGACCGTGATAAAGGTGGCGTTGAAGCGGGAGTGACTCGAAGAGCCGGCCCCCAGATTTATATTAGCGAGCGTCGTGCGATCGCTGGCTCTCATCACCATGCGGTAAAGTGGCATCGCCCGCGCGATCGTCGTGCTCTCCACTTGATAAAGACAGTTCTGCGACTGCTCCGCCACGAAGGGATCACCCTCCTGTGCGTTGTTCAGCGCCGGCGCCGGCCAGGTACGGGTAAGCGATCCATCCGTCGCGGAAACGTAGAACTCCACGATTGTATTGTTAGCCTCGGCGGGAAGCTGCGCGCCAAAGACCTTGTCACCCGCGATGCGATCGTTGTGCGCGCCGTCGTCAAACATCGGTGCCGTCGTCCAACTCGCCGCACCGTCCTTGCGATAGCTGACCGTCACGATTACCCCTGCGGCATGATCATCAAGCACGGTGGCATTCACCGTCACAGCCTGCGTGCTCGTAGGCACAAGCGGAAAATGCCGCACGTCGCTCACCACCGGCGGGATGTTCCCCGCGATGATACTGTTCGCCTCGCCCGGGGTGCCCTCCGCCTTCATGCTCGCGCCCCAGTTTTGCCCAACGTTATTGTCGAAGCCCGCGCTGATCAGCTCCAGCGACTTTCCATAGCCATCGGCTTGGCTGCGCCAGCGCCAGCCGCGGTGCCCGTTGTCCAGCTTGTCGCGTTCCCGCACGGCCCAGTCGCCATCGTCGGCGTAATCCACCTGATCGATCGTTACGCCCCGATTGTCCTTTAGAACAAGAGAATCCGCGGCGTTCGAGAGCTGGCCCGTCCAGGCCGACACCACGTTTTTGACCGTCGGATATTTAGCCCCGAAACTCGTACCGTCTGCCGCCACGACGAGGTATCCACCCGCAGGAAGGGAGACGTCGGGAAAAGCAAAGGTAACACCACGGGTGAAGCTCCAACCGTTCAGGCTCACCGGCGCCACGCCCGGATTGTAAAGCTCGATGTACTCCTCGGACGTCTTTTCGGACGCGGGATGATACATGATCTCATTGATCACCACATCCGCGCGGAGAAGGGCAGGCAGGAGGAAGGCGAAGAGCGAAAGAAGGGGACGTTGCAAAGAGTGGAGGGCGTTTCGCGCGGGCGCGTGACAAGAGCTCTTTCGAGCCATCTGCGCTCCGTTCGCAGGCAAAAATAGTGTGAAACTCTCCCACTCGGCGGCCGATTTTAATGAGTTCGTGGTGAACGTGGTCTCCTTTCTCGATAACATCTGGGAGGTTGCGATCGCAAACGGAGGCTCCTGCCTGCCGGAAGCGCAGCTGGGGCGGAGGCCGACCAATGGGCCGGTCCGTTCGTGGTCAATCCGACGTCGGCCAGGCGTTCCCGCGTGTGCACTCCGAACGCGTGAACAATCGCACCTTCGGCCAAGGCTAGCGAACCCGCGGGGTGGGTTGCGGGGGTTGCGATGCGGGCGCCGCCGGACGCCGGCCAAAGCCCCAGGAGAAGGGCGCGCGAAAATACTCGGTGCCGCCCAGCCGCACGCCTTTAAACATTGTCTCGGCCACGACGGTCGATTTCAGCACGCGCGCAACATCGATCATCAGTTCCGCGTCGGCCACGAGCCGCTCAACGTGTTCACCGGGATAACCCGCCCAATACTTGAGATCGTGCACGAAGGCAGCGGGATAAAGGCTGACACCCTGCCATTCGTCGGGCCAAGCCGAGCAGCCATCACTCTTGAAGGGCAGCGAGGGCGGGTCGCGCTCGATTTTCGCCCAGAGAGCATGAAGCCCAAACTGCGCACAGATTTTCTTGATTGTGGGCAGGTCAACCGGCTCGTTCACCGCCGGCAACGCGATTGCCACCACGACATTCTGGGCGGACGGTGACGCTCGTGGAGTCTCCGCTCCTTTACTCCCTGACAGGAATGGAACGAACACCACCATGGCGGCAAAGAGGAGCGGTTTCATGAATGATGAGATCGGATACTAAAAACCTATGGACGGTCGCTGCGCAGCCAAGCGCTCGTTTTCATATATAAGCCGCCAGGCTGACAACTTGATCGCCACGGATCGAAGCAATCGGACGATCGCGCTTTCAAGTAGAACTGAACCGAAATAGACCGGTCGGGTGAGATAGCACTGCCGGAAACGCCTGACTGGCAAAAGGCTATGCGGGAATCGAGTTCGGCAACAGGCAGGAATGCCGGTGTCACATTCTTGCGGCGATCACGATTTCGCATGTTCATTCGCATAAAAAGTATGCTGGATTAACGCCCGTGATTCGCTAGTCCTTCCGTGCCTAAAGCAAACCCCGGAGCATCGCACCCTGCGTGTGACGCGCCGGATCTTACCCAGTCCCTGCCTGATTATGACCTCTAACTCTGTGTCTGCCCGCTTGGCGTGTCCCGCGCCAAAGCGAGTTCTCTTTGCCGCCCTGCTCGCCTTGTCCGCGAGCGTTGCGTTCCTTCCCACTGCCTTGGTCGCCCAAACGACCGCAACTGCCTCCACCGGCGTCATCACGGGCATCGTGACCAACCGGACCACCGGAAACGGTCTTATCGGCGCCCGCGTCGAAATTCCAGCGTTGAACCTCAGCGCGCTGGTCGACAACACCGGCCGCTACTTGTTGAACGTGCCTCCCGGCACCCATTCGCTGGTAATCAGCTACACCGGTCTTGATACGCAGAACGCGGAAATCAGCGTCGCCTCGGGCCAGTCCGTCCTCCGCAATTTCGACATGAGCAGTACCGTCTTCATGCTCGATGCCTTCAAGGTGGCGAGTGAGAAGGAGGGACTGTCCGCAGCCATGACGCAGCAACGCAACGCCGACAATCTGAAGAACGTCGCGTCGATGGATGCGCTGGCCGATCTGCCCAACATGAATGCAACCGAGCTGGCGATCCGCCTTCCCGGGGTGACATTCGCCGATCCAGGTGACGAAGTCGTTGAGCAGATCAGCGTGCGCGGCATGGGCGCGGGCATGACCTCCATCACGATTGATGGCGGCGGGATGTCCTCCTTTAGCGCGCAGAATCGTAACACTCGCATGACGGCCTTCACCGGCAACATGTTCGAGTCTCTCGAGCTCACCAAGGGCCAGACTCCGGATCGCAGTGTTGATTCACTGGGTGGCGGCGTGAATTTCAAAACCCGCTCCCCGCTCTCGATGCGTGAGAAGCGCCGCGTCAGCTATAACTTCACCGCCCGCACCGCGCCTTCCTTCACCGACCACGTGCCCCTGCGCGAGAAGCACCGGACCCATGGGCTCTTCAACGTTTCGTACCAGGAGAAGTTCGCCGTGTTCGGCAATGATACGGAAAACCTCGCCGTCTCCGTGAACGGTTTCTACAGCGAAAATGCCTTCGGCTTTTTCCGGACCAATCGCGATTTCCAGCAGACCAACAGCCAGCCCGCCTATCTCTGGGATTATCGCACCCAGGATAACTACAACAACCGGACACAGCGGAGCCTCAGTACCAAGTGGGATTATCGACTCAACCGGAACAACCTGTTCAAGTTGAACCTGATTTATAATGACGCGCCGGAGCCCATGCGCCGTCAGTATCAAGTACGTGCCTTCGCTGGAAACGCCACCACCGTACCGAGCAACACGACCGGAATCGTGCCCGGCGCGTTCGATGATCGGATCACGGTCGTTCGGGCCAATCCCACCGCAGCCAACGCCACCTCCTCCACTACCGCGACGGCGTTAATCGATGTGACCTCCAATCTGATCAATCGTAATCAACGCCTCCGTCACATGGATGTGGGCGGTGAGCACAACTACGGCCCGCTGGAGATCGACTGGGCGGCGCTCGCGAGTCGCACCCGTTATCGCTTTCTCGGCTCCGAAGGCAATTTGGTCAACCGGATCGGCAATGTCCCCTTCATCGGTCCCGACGGTTCTCCTGGCTCTGCCACCAATAATATCCGCGGCCCCAATGGAGAGACCGGCGTGGGCTGGATTCTGGATCGCACGCAGTCGGATCTCTATCCCCGCTTCATCCAAAATGGCGGCCTCGACTTTACTGATCCCAACAATTATCGACCCTCGGTCAACGGTCTGAGCACCCAGTCGGGCAATCTCGATATCGATCTCATCCGCGAAGCGCGGGCCAACTTCCGCTATCGTTTGCCCATCGATTCCTTCACCGCTTTCATCAAGACGGGAGCCTCGGTTCGCGATCACGACGTCGAGCTGCAACGTCGCAATCGCCGCTGGAGCTATATTGGCACCACGGCTCTACCAACCGATCCCTCCATTATCATGTCGGATACGCTCAACACCGGTCGCCGCATCCCGATGTGGGAAGGTGCTGAATTCATTCAGAACGGCCAACCCACCAATCCAGCGTTATGGCGGGAAGACCAATACTATCATGAAAACAATCGCCGCATCGCGTCCACCAAGGTCAATGAGGTCATCACCGGCTACTACCTGATGACGCAAGGGCGGTTCGGTCGCAACGGATTCCTCGCGGGCATGCGTCGCGAGATCACGGACACGACGGGGGAAGGCCGCCGCCGGTCACGCGTTTTGACCACGGCCGCCCAACAGCTGGCCGATCCGGCCGGCAGCGCGGAGCTCGACAGCGTTGCCTATGTAAACAAGGGATCATACGGCCAGAATTTCCCCAGCATTCATGTATGGCGCGACCTCACTCCCGACCTGAAGGCGCGCGCGGCCTGGACCACCGGTTTCGCCCGGCCAACCCTGGCAAACTATGTCACGGCCCTTTCTTTTAACACGACCAACGAAACCGTCACTTTCGGCAACCCGGACCTCAAACCCACGCAGTCGACCAATTGGGATTTCTCGCTGGAATATTACTTTAAACCCTCGAGCAGCTTCACCGTCGGCTGGTTCCACAAAAAGCTCGAAGACTATATCGCAAGTGGCGTTGATATCGGCACCGTCGGGGCGGGACCGGACAACGGCTTTGACGGTGAATTCAGCGGCTACACCATCCTGGCGAATTCCAACGTGGGCACCGCGTATACTCAGGGCTGGGAGTTCAGCTATCTGCAACAGTTCCAATTCCTGCCCGGGCTCCTCAAGGGCCTGCGCTTGAACGCGAACCTGACGCAAATCACGGCACACGGCGACTATGCTTCGCCCGGCAACTACGCGAAGGACAAAAACGTGCGCGGTTTCATTCCACGGACGATGAACACCACGGTATCCTGGTACTATAAGAAGTTCAGCACGTCGGTGAGTTATAATTACACCGCCGAGCATATCCGGGATAATTACAACTTCGCGCAGCCTTCCCGGAACCGTTACCTGAAGTCCCGCAAAATCGTGAACGCGAGCATGCGTTATCAGCTTCGGCAAAACCTGACCGTAAACCTCGGGGTAGCCAACCTCTTTAACGAGCCCCAAGTTTACTACCGCGGCATCCCCGACCAGATGGAAACCTTCCTTATCAACGGCACCACGATGACCGCCGGAATCGAAGGTCGTTTCTAATCCCGCCTGGGCGCGTCGGATCACGCCGATAACCCTTAGCCGCGGCACCCTTTCGGTGCCGCGGCTTTTTGTTGCCCGAGAATCGAGCCTGGAGCGACGGATGCGCCTTCCCCTCGAGAGCCTGAGTGGCTTGGAAGCTCGCGCCCGCCAGGCACACCTTCGCGCGGTCGCATCCCGTCGAGCGAAAACGATCGCATCCCGTTGAGCGAAGACGACCCGGCATGCCTTCTCGACAAACACGGGAAGCGATGCCCGATTCAACAGCCACGGCGTAGACTGAATGCCGACCGCTTCATTACGGACGCCCGCGGCTTGTCGCACCTGCAGTGGACGCGTCGGCACGAGCACGTCTCGCCAGGAACTACCCTGAATTGGGTGGACTATACACTTTTGGAATGATCGCACCAATGTTAACCATTCGGTGATCCGGCGGACTCCTCCCCGGCTCGATCCACCCCCATCCGTTCGTTCCATGAAACCTACCCCCACGAAATACTCGGCCGCGTCATCGCCCAGTCGCACCGCACCGGCCGCAACTCCAGCTCCCGTGAAGACGCTCCGAATCGGCCGCATCAAAGCGGCGATTTGGGAAAACGGGGCGGACGAACGCGCGTTCTTCAATGTCACGTTCGCCCGGACCTACATGGACGAGGAGAAGCGATTTCGGGATGCCGATAGCTTTGGGCGGGATGACCTCCTGCTGCTCGCCAAACTGGCCGACCACGCCCACACGTTTATCTGCGAACGGCAAGCGGCGTCCAAATCGGATGAGTTGCCGGAGCATCCGCGTCGCCCCTGAACGGCGCGCCGAATCGCGCGCCCGCGAGTCTCGTTACGGCTCCACGGCCTCAAGCCAAAGTTCGTGCCCATCGATGATAGAGAGAGCGTTGTCGCGCCAGCCGCGATCACGGGAACTGACGAGCGAACATTTGTTCTCTAATATACGGAGCAAACGGAGCCTCCTCGTTGATCAGCCGCTCCATTTTATCGACGGCGGCGTGTGCCGGGTGAAGTCGGAAAACTTCCGGCGCCAAGCCAATGTCCGCCGGGACCAATCTGGGTCGTTGGATGATTAGGACGGGCTGCTATCGACAGCCATTCCAATCAGTCCCCCATCATGTCCACCCATACGATCCGTCTCCACCGCGTCGTGCGCACCACGCCCGACAAAATCTATCGCGCCTTTCTCGATGCCGACGCCATGAGCAAGTGGCTGCCGCCGCACCGTCCGGGCACGCGAACCAACATCACGCCGGACTCCGCCAGCTCGCGCAACGGTCGCGTCGACATCGACCGCCAGTACCGTGAGCCGATCAGCACGTCCGGGCAGCTTTCCCTGGGGCTCGAAAGCCGGTTCGGCCGTTCATTAAGTTCGCGCGGGTGAGTCCACCCTCGTCACGCTCAAGGAGAATAATACCGTTGTCGCTGTAGAGATCAAATCTCTGAAACCGGTGGTAAATCAGGAGTGCTGGGAGGCTGTTTCTGCAGCGGCGGGCCCATTTAATGCGGACGTAGCGTGGTGAATAACGCCCGACCGCGCGGGCGAAGTTCGCGTCTCATGGCATACGGAGCCGGACGAGTTGCCCTCTCCCGCGATCGATCCCGGGCCCGGGGAAGGGAAAGTGGCGTGCCGGTGGAATTCGACGGTTCCTGATCTGACACCACGTCCTGGAGCTCTGATCGGTTTCCCTTCCCACCGGCTCGGCCCCAGCATGACTGAACCCATGAAATAATCATTGTTACAATTAGGGAGGCTCGTCACCCAATCTTCACCTGTACCAGGTGCAATAGCCTTGGAGGCACTCGCGGCGAAGACATTTCTTATAGTGCGTTCACCGCAAAATAATGAAATTTAGACAACTCCTCCCCCTCGCCTGCGCTGGCATGATGGCCGCTGCAGTCTCTGCCAAGGAAAAGACCGAAACGATCAACTTCAGCAAACTCGGCAGCTATTCTGCCGGAATATTCAGCAGCAATGTCAGCGCTGCCGAAATCGTTGCCCATGATCGGAAATCGCAGCGCCTGTTTGTCGTCAATGGCGCTCAAAGTCGCATCGATGTGCTGAATTTCAGCAATCCAGCGGCACCGACTTTGTTATTCTCCATCGACTGTCTTCCCTTCGGAGGCGCGCCGAACAGCGCAGCCGTGCATAATGGAGTGGTCGCCGTGGCAATCCAGGCGGCCGTCAAGACCGATACCGGCATCGCGGCATTCTTCGACGTCAACGGGGGGTATTTGGCCTCGGTAACAGTCGGCGCTTTGCCCGACATGATCTGCTTCACGCCCAACGGGCAATACGTCCTCGTTGCCAACGAAGGCGAACCCAGCTCCGACTATACAATTGATCCTGAAGGCTCCATCAGCGTTATTCATATAAGAGGTAATGGATCAAAAGTGACGCAAGACGATGTACGCACCGCGGGCTTCGGCGCATTCAATAACACCACCCTGGACAGCTCCGTGCGAATCTACGGTCCCGGCGCTACGATCGCCCAGGATCTCGAGCCCGAGTACATCACGATCTCGTCCGACTCAAAGCGTGCCATCGTCACACTGCAGGAAAATAACGCCGTTGCCTTTGTAGATATCAAAGAGGCCCGGGTCACCGATATCAAGGGGCTCGGATTCAAGGATCATGCGGCGATCGATCCCGTGACGGAAACCTACACCTTCGACCAGGCGGGAATGCCTGCCATTGGAACAACAATC
>JBBQEG010000098.1:0-14900 GCA_038320495.1 Opitutales bacterium
TTCTCCTCTAATTTTACGGCGGTGCTCGTCGGCGAATTCGGCGTTTTATACAACGCGAGCACCGGGTCGGAGAGCGTGCCGGACACCCCCAGTGCGTTCAAGCTCGGCCCGACACCGCGGATCAGCACGGTTTTGGGTACATTTCCGCCAATCGAGAATCCGGTGATCAGGATCTCGCTGCCGGTGTTGACCTGACTCCGCGCCGAGACGTTGGCGAGGCGGGCTCCGGTGTTCGGAGCGGTGTCATATAATTCCGCGAGGGCAATGCCGACATTGGTCGCGCCCGTAATTTGCGCGGTGTAGGGGCCGGAATTCATGGCCTGAATAATCGCGGAATCCCGGGAGTTTTCCTCCAGCGGAAATGCACCCGTGGCGGAGAAAATACCTGCGACGTCGCTGCCCAGCTCGCCGGTAGTGGGCCTGAACCAGTCTTCGTTCGTCGCGATGACGTTCGTCCCGGAGAGTAAATGGAGACGCGGATCCTCGACGACTCCGGCGATTCCAAACGCGGTTCCGAGGGTGGGGCCGATGGCCCGGATGAGGACTGGCTTGGCGGGGGAGCCCGCGAGAAAGAAGCCGACGATGAGCGTCTGCGTCCCGGTTCCGGCCGTCGTGCGGACGGAGAGATTAATCAAGCGGCCAGGAACGGCAGATTCGGTGGGTCCCCGCACGGTGATAGCGGTTGATGCGGTCACCGAAACTCCATCCGAGCTTGTGACTCGCACGTTGTAGTTACCTGCGCTGGCTTGGCCGATGTTGGGGAAGCTGAGGCCGGAGGACGTCGCTCCGGGGATGAGCTGGCCGTCGTTGAACCACTGATACGTGAAAGGCGGCGTGCCGGTGGTGGTGATGTTGAGCTGGACGTTTTCACCGATGACGGCCGCCAGCGCGCGGGGTGCGCTGAGGATTTCCGGAAGGGCCGTGAACGCCCGGCCGGTCCGCTGCACATTTTGCCGGTACTGAGCCCAGGGTCCGGCGGAATTGGCCCCGATGTTAAAGGCGTAGAGTTTATCGTCGTTGCTCCCGAGGTAGAGCGTCTGACCGGAAATGGCCGGGCTGGAGCGAATCCAGTCGCCCGTGTGCCACGTGCGTTTTAAGGTGCCACTGGCATTGATCGCATAGAGCTTATAATCGTAAGCACCAATATAGACCACCCCGTTGGAGTCGACCGCCGGGGAACTGGCGCGGACTTCATCGCCGAGGAGAAACGTCCAGCGCGCGCCTCCGTTCGAGGTGTTTACCGCGTGGAGCATCCGATCGTAGCCGCCGTAGTAGACGGTTGCGCCATCCGGGCTGAGGGCAGGGGATGAGCTCGAGTCCATGGCGGCTCCGGTATAAACCCAGCGCAGGGTTCCGGCAGGCGTTAGCGAATAAAGCCGCCCACTGTTGAGCACGCCGAAGTAGAGGTTTCCGGCGCCATCGAGCGCGGGCGCAGTATAGATAGGGTCGATCGGGCCGGTTGTTGCCGCAGGGTACCGCCATTTTTCGGTGCCGTTGGGATTGATGGCGTACAAGCGACCGTTTTCCGATCCCTGATAGATCGTGCCGTCGGGTGCGACCGAAGGACTGGCATAGGATTGAATCGCGCCCACGTTGAACCGCCAGCGCGTGGCGCCGTCGGCGGGATTGAGCGCGTAGAGCCAGCCGTCGCCCATCTTTATATAGATCGTGCCGTCGGCTGCCAGCGCGGGGCTGTTGGATGCGGGCGCGTTGGCGCCGAACGACTTCGTCCATCGGCGCGTACCGTCTGGACGCAAAGCGTAGAGGTTGCCGTCATTGGAACCCAGATACACGGTTCCGTCATCGGCAATCGCGGGTGAACAGGTATCGATCAGGCCTCCGGTGGGAACGCTCCACTTCACAGTGCCGTCGGGAGCAACGGCGTAGATCGAGCGATCAATGCTGCCGAAATAAAGTGTCCCATCGCGGCCGATCGCCGGCGCACCGGTGATCGGTGAACCGGTGGCGACCTGCCAGAGGGAGTCGGTAACCGTCAGGGTAAACAAGCCGATGGCGGACGTGCTTTTGGAATCGACCGTGAAGCGATAGGTGATGCCGGCAACAGCATCAAGCGTGCAGAGGCTCCCGGTGTTTTGATTGTTGGGGCCGGTGTTGTCGCTGGCGGTGACGAGTGCAAGGGAGCTGAGCGTGTCTCCGGTATAGACGGCGAGGAGTGGGTCGAAATCATTGCTTACAGCGGCGACCTGAAAGCGTCCTGAGCGCGGTGCCGTCCAGCGATACCAGAGCGAGGTGCCACCCGCGAAATTGAGGATCCGTGGTTCGCCGGCTTCGCGGCTGCTATTCGCGTTCGTGGCGGTAACACCCGTGCTCTCGCCCGCAAGGATTTCGGCCGAGGCAAACGCATCATTTCCGGGCGTCGTGCCGAGGTTGAGTAAGGTCAGCCCGGCGGCGCCATTTTTGCCGCCCACCGCGATTTGATACCTGACACCGCCCTGGGCATTGAAGCTGAGTCGACTCGTCAATGCGTTTGAATTACTGGCGTCGTTGTCATTCGCCTCGATGCGGGTGAGTCCGCCGATCGTCGTGCCGCTATAGACCGCGAGGACGGTGTCGTAATTGCTGCCGGCGGTATGCACCGTGACCGTGCCACTGAAGGGAGGAACCCATTCCCACCAGAGGGTCGAGTTCGCAGGAAGATCGGCGTGAGCCGGTTCGCCCTGATCGATCTCGGCTGAGGCGGAGACGTTGCTCGAACGCAGGTTGAGATTGTTACTGGTGAAGCGGGGACGGGAGGCAAAGTCATCATTGAACGGCCGGTTGGACGCGCCGCGGAGGGCGTTATCTAAATTGAGTCGGCCGCCGGTTTGCGCGCGACCGGAGAAACGCTCGCCCGGGTCGGCTCCGCGCAGCAGCCGGTTGATCAACTGGCGGTAGGTGTCGGCCGGATACTGGGCTTTTAGCAAGGCGAGGGCGCCGGAGATATGGGGCGCGGCCATGGAGGTGCCGCTCAAGCTGAGGGTGCCGGTATTGCTGGAATGGCTCAGCGAGACGATCTCCGTTCCGGGAGCAAAGATATCCACCGGAGAGCCGTAGTTTGACGATAGCGCGAGTTCGTCCCGGCGCGTGGAGTTGCCCACCGTGACGATATTGTCGAGCGCGTGATTGGCGGGAAAGAACCGTGATACATCCATGTTGGCGCTGGAGTTGCCGGCGGCGGCGACGAACAGCACGCCGGCATCGCGGGCTGCAGTGATAGCGGCGAGTTCCGTGTTGGAGAAGCCGCTGTTACCGAGCGCGCCGTAGCTCGCGTTGATGATGTGCGCGCCGTTTTGGACCGCGTAATTCACGCCGCGGGCAATATCGGAAACGGAGCCGCTGCCCGTCGCGGGGAATACTTTAACCGCCATGATCTGCACCCGCCAGGCGACGCCCGAGGTGGCGATGCCATTGTTACCGACGGCTCCGATGGTGCCGGCGACATGCGTGCCGTGGCCGTTGTCGTCGGTGGGGTCGGCATTCTGTGAACCACCCACGAAGCTGGCGCCATGGATGTCGCCAAAGGTTGGATTCGGGTTGCGCCAGAGGTTTCCCTGCAGGTCCTGGTGAGTAAGGTTCACGCCCGTATCAACCACCGCGACGACGATGTTACTGGCGTCGCGCGCGAGGTCCCAAGCGTTCGTGGCCTTGATGTCCGCGCCGACGACTCCACTCGACTGGCCGGAGTTGCGCAGGGCCCAAAGGGCGCCGTCCAAAAACCGCGGATCGTTCGGCTCGATCGCGATATGCCGCAGGTAGTCGGGCTCGACAAATTCATAGAGCCCGCTCGCCTGGAGCCGGCGGAGGGCAGCATCGGTATTGTCGGTGGCGTCGACGTTGATCACCCGCAGATCGCGGAAGCGAGCGAACCGCTCCCGGACGCGGATGCCATCGCGTTTCTCCTCGGCATCAATATTGGCGCGGCGTCCTGGGTGCGGCCGGGCGAGGAGGACGCGTTCGCGATAACCCTGACGAATTTCCTTCTCCGTGAACGGCGTGGTGCGTTCGCGCGGGACCGGCGGCTCGTTCGCAGCGCGCACCGGGGTAGCCAAGGGGGACAGGGTCACCAGCACGACCAACCCGAAGAGAAACAGGCGCGATTTCAATGGGCGCCTAATTAGATGAGAAGTGGCAGGAGACAAGATGACTCCGATCGCGAGCGGCTGAGATCGGACAACTGTGTCGTGGCCCGCGATTTCCCGCATTTTCCTGGCGTCTCCTCTGGATCCGACGCGCCGTTGGTCAGAAAAAATTATGTCCAGAGCATGCTGAGTACGAACAGGAGGACCGCGCCAAAGGCGTTGGCCAAGGTGAACGGCTCGTCTCGCATGCTCGCGTCCCATTCGCGATCATCGGATCGTGTGGGCTCACTCACCTCGGACTCGGCTGACGGTGGACGGCCGTAGTGGGTCGATAGAGTTACTTGCCCCGACCGCATTCGGGCCGTGATGTGGGCAGACGACGACAGCGCAATGCGGGAGAGCGATCCAACGAGGAGAAAGAGGAAATACTGCACGGGTACGACGAGGACGAGCCAGCCGAACATCGCAACGAGGAGCGCGATCGACAGGGCAAGGACGAGCAGAATTTCGAATCCCAAGGACTTGGGCTGACTGCGTGATTGCAGGTGCGTGCCGATTGCCATCAGCGGAAGGCCGGCGACCTGCAACCAGGCGCCCAGGTAGTTTAGAGGGTTGGTTGGAAGCAGGGCGGGATTCTTATCGAGACCGCCCCAGGCACTCCCAAATGCGACCGCCGCCAATGCTATAATGGGACCGGCGTTGGCATACCATTCGAGATAATTGCGACCGAAGAACGTTCGGAAGACCCAGAAATTAACTGCGCTGACGACGAGGAAGCCGGCGAAGGTCAGGACGACGATCGTCCGAGGTTGGATCGATGGATTCATTGAGGGTGCGGTTGCGGACCTGGGCGGACGAGTACGATTTGAAGCATTGAACAGACCCACCTCGTTCGGTGATTGAAAGATCGAATGGCACTCGGTGGGTGTTGGTTCTCCTCTGACAGGTGGGGAAGTTCCGGTGAATCAATGCGCCCGGCGAACTGTGGTCAGACCGAAGCAAAACGCCGCGTCCGGCAAGGCCGGAGACGGCGCGGATGGGCAGCTAAGGAGGAAGCGGCTTCAGCGGATTTCCGCTGGGCGCGTGGCCGGGGCGACCGCGTTCCGTGCAGAGGCACGGCCCGCGCCAGCCATGCTCGCGGCAGACCTTAATGGCAAAGGCAATCCTTGCGCTTCAAAGGTCGCAGGAAAAGCGATCGCTGGTGATCGATGAGAAGATTCGTACGACAAAGCGTCGTCTCGTGGATTTTTGCCGCTATTGATGCGAAGAGGCCAACTCGGGGAGGGTGTGTGCCGCGAAACCGCGCAACGACCCTCCGGCGGCCGCCCCAACGCGATCCGTGTCACTCCGGGCTTTCCAACGGTCCCGCAACTGGCAACGTTGGTCTCTTTCGGATCGTTCCCGGTCGCTTTCACACCCTATTCTATGTCGCGTCGTTCTTGCGTCTTCCTTCTTCCGCTATTTCTCGCCGTGATCACCGGTTTTTCAACCGTCATCCGGGCGGCGCCAGCTGCACCCTTCGAGCTGCGCGCCGATGATCGGGTCGTTTTCCTCGGCGATACCCTGATCGAGCGCGAACAGTACCATGGCTGGGTTGAGTTGATGCTGGCTTCGCGCCTCGCCGATCGCGACGTCACGTTCCGCAATCTGGGCTGGAGCGCGGATACTCCGGCAGGTGATTCGCGTTTCGGTTTGAGTCTGCTCCAAGCTGGCCGGGAGGCGGCGGACGAGGGCTGGACCCAGCTCGTCAAACAGATCGAGGAGGCGAAGCCGACCGTGGTGTTTGTCGGCTACGGGATGGCCAATTCCTTTGCCGGTACGGCCGGGTTGGCGCGCTTTCGCACCGAGTACGGGCGCTTGCTCGAAACGATCACGAAGGCGGCTCCGGGCGTGCGGTTCGTGCTGTTGTCACCGTTGCCCCATGAGAACCTGGGCGCACCCTGGCCCAATGCGGCCGCGCACAACACCCAGCTCGCCGCGTATGTCCGGACCATTGACGAGATTGCGGCAGAGCGGAACGTGCCGTTTGTCTCTCTCTTCGATCGCTTGCAAAGCGGGGCGGGAGGAACGTCACGCGCGCCGCTGACCGAGAACGGCATTCATCCCGGCGGGCCTGGTTATCGCCGCATCGCGGAGGTAATCGAAGACCAGTTGTTCGGGAACGCGGGTGCGTGGCGCACGAGTGCCCAGAGCGAGACGCTGCGGCAGGCCATCGTGCGCAAGAACGAATGGTTTTTTCACCGTTCCCGGCCGGCCAACATGGCATATATATTCGGTTTCCGGAAGCGGGAGCAGGGGAAGAATGCGACGGAAGTTCTCCAATTCGACGAGTATATTGTCGCCGAGGAAATACGCATTGCCGCCCTCCGCGCCTTGCAGCCGGTAAACGTGCCCGAGATTCCGCGGCGCGTGGGCAATCTGGCTTTGGAGTTCACGCCGCAGCCGAACCCCGAGTTTCAGGTTGCCGACGGGCTCGAAGTCACGCTCTGGGCGGAAAATCCGCTCCTCAATAAACCGATTCAGATGAACTTCGACGCGCGCGGTCGCTTGTGGGTCGTGAGCTCCGAACTGTATCCACAAATCGAACCGGGCCAGGCGCCAACGGACAAAATCATCATCCTCGAAGATACGACGGGCGCGGGTCGGGCTGACAAGGCGACGGTGTTCGCCGATGGCTTGTTGATCCCGACGGGCATTGAGATTGGCGACGGCGGCGCCTATGTGGCGCAGAGCACCGAGCTGTTGCACTTTAAAGACACCAACGGTGATGGGAAAGCGGACGAGCGTCGGATCGTGCTGAGTGGATTCGGAACGGAGGATTCGCATCACAATCTCCATACCTTGCGCTGGGGGCCGGACGGGCGTCTCTATATGAATCAGGCGGTGTATACGCGCACGGATACGGAAACGCCGCATGGGGTGGTCCGGCTCAAGGCCGGCGGAGTGTTTCGATTCGACCCGCGGGACCAGCGGATGGAAGTGATGTATCGTGGATTAATCAACGGATGGGGACACCAGTTTGATGACTTCGGCCAATCGTTCATGACGGACGGCGCGGGTTTTCAAGGCATCAATTGGGGCGTGCCGGGCGCGACGTTGCGAACCCTCGCTCCGGCCCGACGCGTGATGGACAGTGTCAGTCCGGGTAACTATCCGAAGTTTGCGGGTATCGAGATCGTGCGCAGTTCCCAGTTTCCTGCCGACTGGCAGGGCGATGTGATCACGCTCGATTTCCGGGCGCATCGCGTGGTGCGCTTCAAGGTGGGCGAGCAGGGTTCGGGCTTTGTGACGCGGGAAATGCCCGATCTGATGCGGACAACGGCGGATTCGTTTCGCCCGATTGATGTGCGGATGGGGCCGGACGGAGCGATCTATATAGCGGATTGGAGCAATCCGATTATCCAGCACGGCGAAGTTGATTTTCGTGATACGCGCCGCGACAAGGCGCATGGCCGCATCTGGCGCGTGGCGGCGAAAGCCCGTCCGGCGCAAGCGGTGGTGAACCTCACCACGCTGAGCACGGCCGCGTTGTTGGATCGGTTGCTGTCGGTCAATGGCTACGAGGTGGAGCAGGCCCGTCGCGTGCTGATCGAGCGCGGCGCCGGTCAGGTGTTGCCGGAGCTCGCCACGTGGACGGCGCGGCTCCCGGCCGCCAACGAGGAGGCGCGTCTGCGGGCGCTCTGGATGTATCAGGCTTTCAACCACACCAACGATTCTCTCCTGCAAGCGATGCTGAGCGCGAAGGACCCGCGGGTGCGGGCGGCCGCCGTCCGCGTCTTGCCGGCTGATGGTGAAATCGGACGCCTCCAGCAACTCGTCGCCGACCCGCATCCGCGGGTGCGACTCGAGGCTTTGCGAGCGCTCGGCCAGCGGCCCTCGGCGCGGGCGGCGGAGCTTGCGCTCACCGTGCTGGATCGGCCGATGGATCCCTATCTCGACTATGCACTCTGGCTGACGATTAACGATCTGGCCGAGCCCTGGCTGGCGGCCGTTCAGAGTGGCGCGTGGAAGATCGATGGACGCGAAAAGCAGCTCGAATTTGGGTTGAAGGCCGTGGAGCCCACGCTGGCGAGTGACGTGCTCGGACAGTTGCTGACGACACGAGGGATCCCGCGTGATGGCTCCGGGCCGTGGATCGAGTTGATCGGGGCGGCGGGTGGTCCGCCACAGTTGCGGCAGCTGTTGGATCAAGTGCGCGCCGGTGGTTTTTCGGATGCGGCGGCCGTGCGTGCGGTGACGGCGCTCGGCGATGCCGCGCGCCTGCGGAGTGAGAAGCCCACGGGTGATCTTGCCGATCTCGGCGTGCTTCTGCGCGGAGGTGAGCTCGCGTTGCGGACGGCGGCGATCCAGGTGGCTGGCGCATGGAAACTCGAAGCCTTTGCGCCTGATTTGGCGCGCAGTGCGGGTGCGACGGGCACGGCGGCGACGGAACGGACCGCGGCGCTGGCGGCTTTGCGCGATATGGGTGGCGCGAGCGTCGAGGCGGAATTGAAAGCGTTGGCGGCATCATCTTCCGCGGAGATTCGCCGGGAAGCGGTGATTACGCTGGCAGGACTCAGTCTGCCGACGGCAATGCCGGACGTGCTTGCGGTGTTGGAGACGACGACGAATGAAGCCGAGGCGCAGGCGCTGTGGCGCGCGTTGTTGAGCATTCGCGGTGTGAGTGCGCGACTGGCGATTGAGTTGCCCAAGACCGAGATTCCGCAAGCGGTGGCTCGGGCGGGTTTGCGGCCGGCGCGCGAAGGCACGCAGCATCAGGCGCTCGTGCCGGTGTTGTTGGAGAAGGCGGGGCTGGCGCTCTCCTCGCGTCAACTCACTTCCGCGGAGCTGCAGCAGCTCGCGCAGGAGGCGGCACTCAAAGGTGATCCCGTTCGCGGTGAACACATCTATCGTCGGACTGAACTTGCGTGTGTCGCGTGTCATGCGCTCGGCGGCGCGGGCGGAAAGCTCGGACCGGATCTCACGAGCATCGGGGCGAGCGCACCGGGCGATTACCTGGTGGAGGCGCTACTTTATCCCAATGCAAAGATCAAAGAAGGTTATCACTCTGCGCTGATCAGTACAAAAGACGGACAAGAGCACAGCGGGATGATCGCGCGGGAAACGGCGACAGAGATTATCCTGCGCACGGTGACGAACCAGGATATTTCGATTCCCACGCAGAACGTGGCGCGGCGCACGAGTGTGGGTTCGTTGATGCCCGCGGGATTGATCGACGGGCTGCTGCCCGATGAACGTTTGGATTTGATTAAGTTCATGTCGCTGCTCGGCAAACCCGGTGACTTCGATGCGGCGAAGGGCGGGGTGGCGCGCTCGTGGCAACTTTACCTGCTGGTGAGTGCGAATCAGCACCTCGGGGTGGAGCGTGTCATTCAGGGCGATTTCACCCTGCCAAGTTGGGCCCGGGCCTACTCGTTGGCGAATGGCACGCTGCCCAAGGAGGCAAGCGTAGAGGCCTTTCCCAATCGCGGCAACAATCGCGGGCTCTTCGCCGCGACCCGCTTCACGTCGACGCGGGGCGGCAATGCAACCTTTACGCTCAGCGGTGACGTGCAAGGTCTCTGGGTAAACGGCACCCTGGTGCCCGTGGCCTCGACGTTTACGGCTCCGGTGAAGGCCGGCGCCAACGTGATCGTGATCCAGCAAACGAACGCCATCGAGCCGGGGCCGATCGCGCTGCGGTCCAGCGACGTGACTTTCCTCATGGAGTGAGGCCGGCGAGTCGCTCGCGAATCACGGTGGTGCCTATATACAATGACAGCGCCGTAATGAGCGGATCGATCGATTTAGGGAAACGCGCGAAAGTTCGGATCGCGTCCGGTGATCTCGTTCCACAGTTCGCGTGGGTCGACCTGGCGGTCGCGAGAGCGGTTGATCCAGACGATTTCAGTGGATTCCCCCGGGGGAGTGAAGCGGATGCCCCAAATCGGGTCGAACGCGGCGGTCGAGAGCGAGTAGCGCATATCGGCAAGAACGCTTGGGTCGGCGGGGCTGCGGGCAACCCAATCGTCGGAGAACCAGGTGAAGCGGGCGAACGAATGGCGCGTGTCGCGGGCGCGTTCGGCGGCGTCCAAGTCCTCGGGGGCGACCAACGGCACCGACCAGCCCTCGCGCACCTGAGGGTTGGAAAACCAGCCGACCCGGAGACGGTCGCTATAGACATTGCCGTCGTGCTCATAGAGCGCGCGCCAGATGATGTTATTAGCGAGGGTCGGCATGACTTCGGCCCGCACCACAGCATGGCCCCGGGAAACGGCCAAGGCATGCTGGGCATTGAGGGCCCGGGCGTGTTGCAGGCTGCCGAGTGCGAGGTAACCCGCACCGAATATTAGGGCGACGAACACGGGGCGGAGGCGTTGTCGGCTCAATGCCCACACGAGTCCGAGGAGAAGGGCGCCGCTGAAAACGGGATCGATGATCGAAATCCAGTCCCACCCGACACGATGTCGGGAGAACGGCCAGAAAAGTTGAGTGCCGTAACTGGTGGCGGAATCGAGCAGGCAGTGGGTAACGGTGGCGAACGTGCACGCCGCCCAGAGCACCAGCCAGCGGGCGCGGTTTCGCCAGGATGGGCTAATCAGCCAGCAGGCCGCGATGATGGCCGCGCTGACCGGAGCAAAGGCGAGGGCGTGGGTGAAGCCGCGATGGTATTCAATCGCAATCAGAGGATCGGTGGCGCTGCGGATGAGGACATCGCCATCCGGGACGAAAGCGGCAAGTCCGCCTCCGAGGGCGGCGGTCCGGCCGAGCTTGCGTCCCAAGAATGCGTAACTCGCGCTGGCACCGAGCAGGACGTGAGTAATGGGATCCACGGGCGCTGAAGAAACGCGCCGGGAGGAGCAACGCAAGGTGGACCGCTTCGGAATCCGCTCGAAGGTGATACAGACATTCCTGTCTGTTGTCTGAAGATCCGAAAACTCGGAAGTCGAAGATCCGGAAATCCGGAAGCCGAAACCGAAGACAAGAATGGGTGTCGGCGTTGGAGCCCCGGTCGTTCCAGGGCACGTAGGACGCGGTCCGGGCGGATTGAGACAGGAAAACGCAGGAATGCCTGGGTCACGTCCGGTCGCATTCCGTGAAAAGTCTTTCTCGCCGTCGTGGGAACTGCGGGCTAACTTTCATTTCGAACTTTTTCCCCATGAAACGAACCCTGTCTGTTCTTATCCTGTTCGCCGTTGCTCTCAGCCGTGTAGTCGCGGCGGAGCCCAATACGCTCACCGCGGCGGAGAAATCCGCCGGCTGGAAGCTGCTCTTCGATGGCAAATCCCTCGACGGCTGGAAGTCCAGTGAGAACCCCGGGAGCTTCTCGGTCGAAGGTGGCACCCTGGTGGTCTTCGGCAAGCGCTCCCACCTTTTCTATACCGGCCCCGTGGCGAATGCGAATTTCAAGAACTTCGAGCTGCAACTCGACATCAAGACGTTCCCGAAGGCCAACTCCGGCGTGTACTTCCATACCGAATACCAAGAGACCGGCTGGCCGTCAAAGGGGTACGAAGTCCAGGTGAACAACACCCACAAGGACGTCAAAAAGGGCGCCGGACTCTACGCCATCAAGGATAATTTGGAAGCGCCGGCGAAGGACGGTGAATGGTACACGATGCGGATCAAGGTTGAGGGCAAGCACGCGCAGACCTTCGTCAACGGCAAGCAGGTCATTGACTATACTGAGGAGCCGAACGTGGTGCGTCCCGACAATATGAAGGGCCGCCTCATCTCGAACGGCACGTTCGCGATTCAAGGCCACGATCCGGAAAGCCGCGTGCTGTTTCGCAACATCAAGGTTCGCGTCCTGCCTTAAGTACGAACGATTGCCCGGTCACTTTCCAGGCGCGTCCATGGCGGACGTGCCTTTTTTGCGCTTACGCCGACCCCTCTTCGATCCCAGCCGTTGCGTCGTGCTCAGGCTGCAAGAGCCCCGGCAGCTGCGCGGCGAATGCGGCCGCCAAGACGCATCGCACTTCGGCGCAGTCGAACGTGCGCCCGAACTCCGCTTGCAGTGAAGTCACGCTGCCATCGGAGGCGCTGATCCCGCACGGAATGATGCCTCCGAAGTGGGAGAGGTCCGTGTTCACATTGAGGGCGAATCCATGATATGTGACCCAGCGGCGAACCGCGACCCCGATGGCGGCGATCTTGCGCTGGCCCAGCCAAATGCCGGTTTTGCCGTCGCGGCGGGCAGCGGGGAGGCCGAATGAGCTCAGCGCGTCGATCAAGACCTGTTCGAGGAAACGCAGGTACGCGTGCAGATCTTTGTGGCTGGCGAGGGAAATAATCGGATAGCCGACGATTTGTCCGGGACCGTGATAGGTGATGTCACCGCCCCGGTTTGTCTTCACTACGGCGATGCCTTTCCGGGCGAGCTGTTCCTCGTTCCAGATGAGATTCGCATCGGCTCCGGCGCGCATCCCGAGCGTGAAAACCGGATCGTGTTCGGTAAAGATCAGGGTGTCGCCAATCTCGCCGGGAATGCGCTGCGTCACCGCTTCGCCCTGACGCCGCCAAGCCTCGCCATACTCGGTCCGGCCCCAGTCATGGACGGTGAGTGTTGAGGTGGACGAAGGCGCAGGCATCGCAAAAAAATCGGCGAGAGGCCGGAAAGGCGCAAACTTTTCGTCATAGCGGCCGAAGGCCACGAGATCGCGGCGGATGCTGGAAGGCCTGCAGTCCTTCGCCGCCCGTTGCGGGTGGGTCTATCCACATAACACGCGCGCAGAATCATGTCCCTCGGTTGAAAAGCACTGTGGGCTGGCACCCGGTGCGAGACCCTGCATTCTCCCGGTCGGGTTGATGGAGATTCACTGCCGTTGTTGAGTCTTCTCCTGACCTCCCTTGCTATGGATATTTCCCCTTCATTTCTCGGCGCGGCGCTCGACGTTTCCTGGTGGAATTATCCGCTGATCAAGCTCGGTGACAATGCGATCACGGTGCTCACCATCCTGAAGGTTGTCTTCTGGGTGGTCGTCATTTTCGGACTCAACATCGCCATCCGCAGCCTCGTCCTGCGTCGCGTGTTGGGGCGGACCCGACTGGCGCCTGGACTGCAGTTCGCGATCACCAAGATCTTCGGTTACCTCTTTGTCATTCTTGGGTTCTATGTGGCCCTGGTCGTCAACGGCGTAAATCTCGCGTCGTTGGCGGTGGTGGGGGGAGCACTCGGGCTCGGAATTGGGTTTGGATTACAGAATATCGTCGCAAACGTTGTGAGCGGGCTGGTGTTGTTGACCGAGCGTCCGGTTGCGGTGGGCGACCGGATTGAGTTCGGTGGAATTGCCGGTGACGTGGTCAAGATCAGCCTCCGCGCCACGATCGTCGTCACGAACGACAACATTTCGATCATCGTGCCGAATTCTGAACTCACCTCGCATGCGGTGACAAACTGGAGTCACAGTGGCCCGCGGATCCGGGTGCGAATGAAAGTGGGGGTTGCGTATGGCACCGACCCGGAAGTGTTGAAGAAATGTCTACTCGAGGTGGCCGCGGCCAATGACAACGTCCTGAAAACGCCCGCTCCGACGGTTTTTTTCGACAGCTTTGGCGACAGCTCCTTGAACTTCGAACTCGCGGTGTGGACCGACACCATGTCGCATTCGCCGCGACGGTTTCGCAGTGATCTGAATTACGCGATCGAGCGGATACTGCGTGAACGCAACATCGAGATTCCCTTTCCGCAACGGGTTGTTCACCTTCGGAACGCAGAGCCCTCGAAGGAACTCAGCGCGGCGGAGGGGCAGGATGGAGACAGCGCGCCGCAAGGCTCAGATTGAGGCGGGCCTCCGCCGTGGATTTTCTGATCTGGGTTCGCTCAGCGCTTCGGGTAACCCACCAGAGCCACGCGCGAACGCAGGGTTGGCTCAGCGGTAGAGGGCCGAGAGCGCTGCAACCGTTTTCTGGATACTCGTCCGCAATTCGGACGGACCGATCACTTCGGCGCCGGCACCCCAGCTGAGGATCCATTGTTCCACCTCGGTCAGAGCGCCGAGGTGCAGCTGAAGCTCGAGGCCCCCGTTCGGGAGTTCGCGCACCTCCTGTGCTTCGTGCCATTCGCGTTCGCGCACGCGGGCGGCGACGGCCGGATAAAAACGGATCACAACCTTGAAGTTTCCCGTGCCGCCGAGCACGCCGAGCGCATTGGCAAAAAATTTCTCGGGAGAGAAATCGGCGGGCCGGGTGAAGGCGACTTTGGTGACGGTCACGCTCGCGATCCGCGGGACGGCGAAGGTGCGCAACGCCTGGCGCTCCAGATCGAATCCGATCAAGTACCACAGATTTTCGCGGTTCGCCAAGTGGTAGGGGCGAACGTGTCGCAACGATTTCCGGGTGTCCTCCGGTTTGCGGTAGTCGAACGTCACTTCCTCCTGGCGCAGTACCGCGCCGCTGAGGGCGTTGAACACGGTGAGATCATTCTTGCCGAGACCGATGTTCTTGAAAGAAACCGCGCGCAATTCGTCGGCGGGAGAAAACGAAATCCGATCGCGCAGTCCGCCCGCGAGTTTTTCAAATGCAATCACCAACTGGCGATGAAACGGCGTGCCTTGGTATTGTTGCAACGCGCGTTGCGCCACGAGGAGGGCGAGCAGTTCGCCCTCGGTGACGTGGACAGTCGGAAACGAATTGACCGGATGGGTGTAGCGGTACGCCTGGATCTGCGCATCGAACTCAATCGGCAAATCGAGCCGGTCCCGCATGAACGCGATATCGCGGACGATGGTCTTGCGCGAGACCTCGAGCGACTTGACCAATTTCGTGCAGTTGACGAGGGCACCGCGGCGGAGTTCGTCGTGAATGCGGAGCATCCGCTCAAGCGGGGGGCGGGAAAGTTGG
>JBBQEG010000099.1:0-14895 GCA_038320495.1 Opitutales bacterium
TGCGCCGCCAGAGCTGGCGACTATTTACGCGATCGGGACCGCCGTTTTCTTGTTTGGCAATGCGCGCGAACTGACCTCGGCCTTCAGTTTCGCGACATAGGCTTCCGCGGTCATCACGCCTTCATCACCGCGGGCGCGGGAACGAACCGAGACGCTGTTTGCTTCCGCCTCCTTCTGGCCGATGACGAGTGTATAAGGCACCTTGTCGAGCTCCGCGCGCCGGATCTTCGCCCCGAGTTTATCGCTGTGACCGTCGAGCGTCGCGCGCAGCCCTTCGGCTTTAAGCATCGTCAGGACGGTCTGCGCGTAATCCATCGTCTTGTCGCTGATCGGCACGATGCGCACTTGCTCGGGTGCGAGCCAAGCGGGGAAATCGCCCGCAAAGTGTTCGATCAACACCCCGCAGAATCGTTCCATTGAGCCGAATGGTGCGCGGTGAATCATCACCGGACGATGCGCCTGATTATCCGGCCCAATATAGGACAGGTCGAACCGGATCGGGAGATTATAGTCCACCTGTACGGTGCCAAGTTGCCACTCGCGCCCGATCACGTCCTTGATCACGAAATCGATCTTCGGGCCGTAGAACGCCGCCTCGCCGGGCTCTTCCGTGAAGGGCACGTCGAGGGTCTTGGCGGCTTCGCGACAGGCGTGTTCGGCCTTGTCCCAGTTGGCGGCGTCGCCGGTGTATTTGTTCGAATCCGGATCCCGCAATCCGACGCGCACGCGGTAATCCTGCATGCCGAGGGTGGTGAGTACAATCTTCACCAACGAAAGGCACCCGAGCACTTCGGCGGCGACCTGCTCTTCGGTGCAGAACAAATGGGCGTCGTCCTGCGTGAATCCGCGGACGCGGGTCATGCCGTTGAGCTCGCCGGATTGCTCCCAGCGATAAACCGTTCCGAACTCCGCGAGCCGCACGGGCAGATCGCGGTAGGAATGAGGCTGCGAGGCGAAGATCTTGATGTGATGCGGACAGTTCATCGGCTTCAGCATGAAGCCGTCGAGCAACTGTTCGTTGGGCAACACGCGATCGGCGGTGATCGTTTCACGACCGGTGCGGCTGTTAATCTGATCGCGGAGGTTCGCGGAAACCGCTTCGAGTCGCGCGAAGACATCGCCGCAGGGACTATTCTCGGCGAGCACGCGGGTGAGCGAGTCGTTCTCGAGCACGGGCGCGAACTGGGACTCTTTATAGTACGGGAAATGCCCCGAGGTTTTATACAGCTCAAGCTTGCCAATATGCGGCGTGAACACCTGCGAGTAGCCCTGCTTGCGCAACTCTTCGCTGATGAACGTCTGCAACTCCTGCCGGATCACGGAGCCGTTGGGCGTCCAGAGGATCAGGCCCTGGCCAACGTCTTCGTCGATGTGGAAAAGCTTCAGTTCTCGTCCGAGCTTCCGGTGATCGCGAAGCTTGGCCTGCTCGATTTGCGTCAGGTAATGGGCGAGTTCGTCCTTCGAGGCGAAGGCGGTGCCGTAGATGCGTTGAAGCTGCTTGTTCTTCTCGTCACCGCGATGATACGCGCCCGCAATGGAGAGCAGTTTGAAGGCCTTCAGCTTCGACGTATAGCGGACATGCGTACCGGCGCAGAGATCGATAAACTCGCCGTTTTGATAGAACGAAATCTTTTCGTCAGCGGGAATGTCCGCGAGCCGGCCGAGTTTATAGCGTTCCTGGCCGCGCTCGGTCAGAATCTGGATGGCTTCCTCGCGGGAGACTTCCTTGCGCAGGAATGGCAGGTTCTCGTCAGCGATCTTCTTCATCTCCGCCTCGAGCTTCACCAAGTCGTCGAGCGTGAATTTGTGCTCGAGATCAACGTCGTAATAGAAGCCGGTGTCCGTGGGCGGACCGATGTCGAGCTTGGCATCGGGAAAGATGCGCAGGATGGCGGTCGCCAGCACGTGCGAGCAGGAGTGGCGGAGTTCTTCGAGCGGAGTCATCGGCATGGTCGGAAAAGAATCAAAATTTGGGTATTCGCAGGACTTGAACGGGAAAAAGAAATGAGTAGGATGCGTGGCATGCGATCCGTCGAGCGGCTCTTGGGTTCAGCGAAGCATTTCCCCGTGAAAATCACGCTTTCCAGTGGCGACATACACGTGATCGAGCATCCGGACCACGCCACCGTGCATCCGAAGACCAAGGATTTGATCATCTTCCCGGATGAGGGAGATGAGTTTTCGCTGGCGATCAATCCGGCTCATATTGTGCAAATTCGTCCGTTGCGGAAAAAAGGCGAGGCGGCCTGAGCTACTTCTTTGCCGGCTCGAGGGAATAGCCGTCTTTGCGGTCGAGCATCGACCAGCCGGCGGCGGTGAGTTCCTTGCGGAGCGCGTCGGCGGTGGCGAAGTCCTTGGCTTGTTTGGCGGCCCAGCGCTTTTCGGCGAGGGCGGTGACCTCAGCTGGAACGGCGACTTTGGCGACAACGGCAGATTCGATTTTCAATCCAAACGCGAACGCTACACGTTCAAACGCCGCGAGGTCGTCCGGCGTTCCCTCGGGAATTTTCTCTTCTTTCAGGATGGAGAACCACATGCCCAGTGCAGCAGGCGTGTTTAAGTCATTCTCCAGCGCCTGAATCACTTCGTTGTATCGAGTGGAAGGCTCCTTGGAGGAGGTTTTCGCAGTAGTTTTCAGCAGGTCGTAATAGCTCGTTAGAGTATTCAGCGCACTCTCCGCCGCATGCAGCGACTCCAACGTGAAATTCAGCTGCTTGCGCGGGTGCCCCATGAGCAGCGTGTAACGCACCGCCATGGGGGAAAAGCCCTTCGCGATCAGGTCGTCCAGCGTGTACAAATTGCCGAGCGATTTGCTCATCTTCCTGCCGTCCACGAGGAGGTGTTCGCTGTGATACCAATGCTTTGCGAACGGCGTCCCGTTGCAGCACTCGCTCTGGGCGATCTCGTTTTCGTGATGCGGAAACAGCAGGTCGACGCCGCCGGTGTGCAGATCGATGGTGTCGCCCAAAATGGCTTTGCTCATCGCGCTGCACTCGATGTGCCAGCCCGGCCGCCCCTCCGCGGCGCCTTTGGGGCCGGCCCATTTAGTGTCACCGTCATCCGGTTTCCAGGCCTTCCAGAGCGCGAAGTCGCTGCCGTCTTCCTTTTCGTCGGAGTCGGATGCTGCTGCCTTCAACGCACTGCCAGGCTGCAACTCGCGTTCTTTCACGCGCGAGAGCCGGCCATAGTTGTCGAAGGACGAGACCTTGAAGTACACGGAGCCTTCCGCGGAGCGATAGGCGTTCCCTTTCTCCATCAGCACCTCGATCATGTTGACCTGTTCGCGCAGGAATCGGGGATCGGTGGCGCGAGGTTCCTCGTGCGGCGGCAGGCAGTTGAGCGCGCCACAGTCGGCGTGAAACTTTTCCGTCCACTGCTTGGTGACGTCGGCAAGGAGGCGATGCTCCTCGCGGGCGCGCCGGATCGTCTTGTCGTCGACGTCAGTGAGGTTGCGCACGTGTTTCACTTTTTCCGCGCCGAACTCCAGTTCGAGCAGGCGTCGAATCACGTCGTTCACCACAAAGGTGCGGAAGTTGCCGATGTGCGCGGGGGCGTACACGGTCGGGCCGCAATTATAGAACCGAAACACCCCATCGGGATGGGAGGGTTTGAGTTCGCGCAGCTCGCGGGAAAGCGAGTCGAAGAGTCGGAGGGCCATGAATCGGAAAGGTGAAACCGCTGAGGTTCAGCTATTGGCGTCAATAACCGGAGGCCTTTCCATGTTTTTTTTCGAGGTTTGGCGTGAATAACCGCGCTTTTAGAGCTAACGCTGAGCTCCTTCTTCCATGAGCGAGCATTTCAAGCTGGATCTTACCCAACGTCCCCGTCGCCTTCGTCGCACCGCCAGTCTGCGCGCGATGGTCGAGGAAACCGTGCTGCGGCCGGCCGATTTCATCGCGCCGCTCTTCGTGGTCGAAGGCAAAGCCGAGCCAGACGAGATCAAGTCGATGCCGGGCGTGTTTCGCCTGAACCTCACCGATCTCGTGAAGGAGTGCCGCTCCTTGCAAAAGGCGGGCGTGCCGGCGGTGGCGTTGTTTCCCAAACTGGATCCGGCGTTGAAAGACGAAGAGGGCACGCTCGCGCTCGATCAGGATTCCCTGGTTTTGCGGGCGGTTCGGGCCGTCAAGAAAGCCGTGCCGCAACTCACTATTCTGACCGATGTGGCGCTCGATCCGTACACGTCGCACGGGCATGATGGCGTTTTAAACGCCAAGGGCGACGACGTGGAGAACGACCGGACCGTCGGCATTTTGGCGAAAATGGCCGTGCTTCAGGCCCAGGCCGGGGTCGATCTCGTCGCCCCGAGCGATATGATGGACGGCCGCGTAGGCGCGATTCGTCAGGCCCTGGATACCTCGGGGTATACTGACACCGGCATCATCGCGTACTCGGCGAAGTATAACTCCGCCTATTACGGTCCGTTTCGCGACGCGGTGGGCAGTGCGCAAGCGGCGGGAACGCGGCTCCTGAGCAAGGCCACTTACCAGATCAATCCCGCCAATCGTCGCGAAGCGATTGGAGAGGCGTTGCTCGATGAGGCGGAAGGCGCGGACATCATCATGGTGAAACCCGCGGGTATGTACTTGGACATCATTCGCGACATCCGGGAGGCCACGCGTAAACCGGTGGCGGCGTATCAGATCTCCGGCGAATACGCGCAGATTCAAGCCGCGGCGCGACTCGGCTGGCTCGATCTCGCTCGGTGTCGACATGAGTCGTTGCTTGCCATCAAACGCGCCGGAGCCGACATGATTCTGACGTACTTCGCGAAGGAGATGGCACTCGCGCTCCGATCCTGACCAAGCGTGACGGGTGTCCCGTCCGTACCCTATCTTTCGATCTCCGAGCGCGTTTCGCTGATTGAACTCGGCGTGGGCATCCGCGTCCGCTAGTTCGGGGGTATGCATCGCGTGTGCCCATCTCGCTTCGAACGGTACGTCGCGCTGGGCGACAGCTCGACTGAGGGCCTCGACGATCCCGACGGGGCGGGCGGCTATCGGGGATGGTCGCAGCGACTGGCTGAAAGGATCAGCGCCACACAAGGACGTTTGCACTACGCCAACCTCGCGGTGCGCGGGCTCACTACTGCTCAGGTCCGGGAGCGACAGCTGAATGTGGCCCTCGCGATGCGTCCCGACTTGGCGACGGTGTTTTGCGGGACCAATGATGTGACCGGCGTGAGTTTCGATGGCGACCGCGTGGCCGCCGACATCGAGCACATGCAAGGTGCTCTGGTCGCAGGAGGCGCAACGGTGCTAAGTTTCACGTTGCCCGACCTGAGTCCATTGATCCCGCTCGCGCGACTGATTGCGCCTCGCATCGCGGAGCTGAATCGCGGGCTCGCGCGTGCCTCACGACAAACTGGCTCCATCCTGATCGACTTTGCGGCGTATCCAGTCGCCACCGACAGAAGGCTGTGGAGTGAGGATCGCATCCACGCGAATTCCAAAGGTCACGCCCGGATTGCAGAAGCGTTGGCGCAGGCGCTGCATCTGCCTGGCAGCAACGAGACGTGGAAGCAGCCGCTATCGACGCCGCGGGCGCAAACCCGTGGAGACTGGTGGACGGCGGAGATGCGGTGGTTTAGCCGTCACCTGCTACCCTGGGTGTGGCAAGGGATGATGCATCGTTCCGCGGCCGACGGACGCAGGCCTAAACAACCGGAACTGGCTTTGGTATAGCGAACGAGTGAACGGACCATTCCGAAAGAGCGCTTACGTTGCCTGAAGCCAAAGCTCAGGCCGGGCGTTCGCACGATTGAGGAACGGGTTGTCGGGAGCGGCCTTTCCGGCTTCCGTTAACCGCACAATGGATCCGAGATGACTCGAAAGGTTTTGCGCCTGATCGGATTTTGAAAGGCCCCGCGTTCGCTCACCGAACGGCTGCGCTGGCCCGATCGGTGAGGGTTGCGGCGACTGTACTCACAGCCTGACCGCGTTCGCCACCTTTGCGAACGCGGTCGCGGCGTTGAGATTACAAAGTCTTAAAACGTGCCTCGGACGCCGAAGGACCACAGCGCGCCATATGAATTTGTGGAACTGCGGGTTGCATACTCGGGCGTGTCGTCCTGATAGCGTGACTGGGTGAAATGCACATTGAACAGATTGCGGCAGTTCACGAAAACCGACAGCCGTTTCATCGCTTGATATGACAGATTGATATCAAGGGTCGTGCGCGCGTCTTGGTAAACGATCGCATTCGGGCCCTGCGCCGTCGAGAGACCCCGATTCTGTTCCCCACGATGATGCCACTTCGCCATGAATGTGATCGGATTCTTGGTAATAGTAACACCCCAGTTAACGGTCGTGGGAATGAAGCGGTTGAACGACGCCGTTCGGCTACCTTCCAGCTTCAGCTTCGTGGCGTTCGCGAATACGGTGAAGTGTTTGCCAAACCGGCCGAAGTTCGCGAGCGACTGGCGGACGTTGAGTTCAACGCCTGACACCCGCGCGTCACCGGAGTTGACGGTGGTGTTCAGCAGCCAGCCGACATAGCGTGGGTCGAGGCCGAAGCCGTCGAGTTCCTCCGCGGTGGCGAACGTCTGGAGCGTGCCGAAGAAATCAACGATGTCCTTCCGGAAGACTCCGCCCGTGATCAGGCCGCCGTTGTCGGTATAATATTCGGCGGAGAGGTCATAGTTCTGCGCCGTCCAGGGTTTGAGTCCCGTATTGCGCACATTGATCGAGCCACGCACGGCCGTCGGATCCGCTGTCTCGTCGAGATCGTTCTCGTTGATCGTCGCATTGGGCACGATGTTTGTGAAATCCGGCCGGCCGTACGTCTTGGCATAGGCGGCGCGGAGCAGGAAGTTCGAGGTCGCATTATAGGTGAAGTGAAGGCTGGGGTAGTAGCCATCGTAGGACCGGTTCGCGATATTGGCGCGTTCGAGTCGAACTAAGCGCAACTCTTCCATCGAGCCCACCGCGCCCGCCTCCGGACGACGCACGCGCTGACCGGCTTCGTTGCGAACGAAAGCACCTGATGCCGTGCGCTGCCATACCGCGGCGGGCTCGTTCACCGGGCCCGCGCCTTTGTCATGGGTTTTCTCATACCGCACGCCCGTCAGGACGGTCAGCTTGTTGCTGAGAAACCGCGCTTCCGCCTGGGCGTAAAACGCCGTCACGCTTTCGCGCAACCACTCCGAGGCGATGATGCGGCTCTGCTCCGAGGCCACGACTTGGGCCGGGGTCTGCGTGAAGAGGCTCGGATCCTTCTTCCACGCTTCGACGGCAACATTGGTCGAGGTCCAGGGTATATTATCGAAACCAAAATAATTCTCCCGATTTTTATAAACCTGGGCGAGGAACGGGGCCGGTGAACGATCGGCCGGATTGGGCGGGTTGTAGGTCCACTGCCGATTCCATTCCCGCCGATCACGGTCCTGCGCCCGATACAAGCCGCCCAGCTGAACCGAGCCCGGGACGTTGAGGACGGTCATGCTCCGTTTAATATTTATATCTCCGCCAAACATGTTTTCTTTGTGGTCGCGATAGCCGTTCGAGGTCGCGGTGTTCAGCCGATAGTTGCTAATATCATTGATATCGAGTTCGACATCGTTGTTGTCGAAAACCCGAATCGCCGTGGGCCGCGTCGGAGTAATTCCCTCGAACGTAACCCGCACCGGGTTGAGCATCGCAATGTTGAGTTGGTTGAAGCTGCCCTTCTCGTGATAGCGACGCCAGGTCTTCGAAGTGGAAACGTGGGCTCCTGTCTCGATCCGCCAGTCACCATTGTCGAAACGATAGCGGGTGTTGGTAGCGAGCGTGCGCGCGGCGATATGGATGGCGTTGCCACTGAAGGTCACGCCGCCACGACCCGTCGCACCGACGGTCTCGTCGTCGTCGTAGCTTAGGCGGTTGCCAGTCGCGATCGTCGGAGCCGGATTGGTGCCGGTCGTGGCCGAGCGGTTGATATTACCGTTCTTATCGCGGTAGTACGTCGCCTGCCCGCCGAGTGAAAGGACGGAGTTCGGAGTAATGCGCCAGTCGGCCTTCAAGCTCGTCGAATCGCGGGTATACCATTTCGGTGCATCGATAATTTGATGCGTCTGGAGAAATGGCTTCGAGGGCGATGCGCCGGTGTTCGCGGCCGTGGCGTTCCACGTCATGGACGAAATGTTCTGTTCGTTCCATTGCTGTGATGACAGGCCGGTGAAAACGATGCCGAAGTTCTTCGTGATCGGCAGTGTATAATCAAAATCGAAACCGGGCTTCACGCGGCTTTCATACGTGTCGAATGGAAACGGTTGTTTCTCCAACTGCATGCCGTCACTGCTGGCAGTCGCGGAGATACGATAGTTGAACTGCGCCTTGCTGCGCTCGAAAGCGCTTTTGCTGATCATGTTTACCGTGCCGGAAATGCCGTCCGCGGGATTCGCAGGCGTCGGTACCTTCGTCACCTCGATGCGCGAGGTGTTATTGATCGAGACCTGCGTGAAGAGAAACGCCCGGTTCGCGGCACTGCCCGACGCATTCGCCATTTGGGAGCCGTCCATCGTCACTGCCGTCAAGTTGGGATCGAAACCCCGGATCGCGATGGCATTGGGCGACGCGTCCGAATATTCCACGGTCACACCGGGAATAAACTTCATAAACTCAGCCACGTTGCCCTCAGCCACGTCGCCGAACGCGTCGGTCGCGACCACGTTTTTAATATTGGGTGCAAACCGCTGTTCGTTGGTGGCGAGCGCCTCGCCTTCAGTGAGTTTGGATGACGCGAGTACAAACGCGTCCAGTTTCACCACGCCCGTGCCCTCACCGTAGATGGCTTTATTTGTGAGATTGATGTCGCGGTTGACTGTTTGGCCGGCGCGCAACTCGACGGTGACCTGCTGCGAATCGAGACCGGAGTAAAACGTCTCGATCGTCAGCGCGCCGGCAGGCAACCCGGAAAGTCGGAACGTCCCTGTCTCATCGGTGAAGGTGGTGATATCCGTTCCTTTGACGGTGACCCGGGCGTTGTTCAGGTACTGGCCTGTGACTTCGTTTTGCACGCGGCCGGAGAGCGAGGCGGTACTGGCAGCGGACTGCGCGCCTAAAGGCACGGAGCTCGCGAATCCGATCAGGGCGAGCACGCAAAGGCGCGACGCCAGCGCCACCATGGCGCGTGGGAATACGACGGTTTTCATGGGCTGGGTAAGCGAGGACAGAAAGGCGCCGCCTGATCGGAGTGTCGAGTCCGATATCGGCCGAAAATCAGATTTCAGGTATCCGGTTAGTTACGCCGTTTCAGCAGGAAACGTAAGGGTAACTTCGCTTCCGGGGGAACGAGGTAAAGGTACGGCTTGGGGCCGCTGTTCAAGATGTCCGACCGTCGCTCAACCTGGCGCCATCGAAAACTTTTCCTCTCGTCCCGTGCGTCATTAAGAATTTTTTTCGGTCACCCTGCTCAGAGGTTAAAACAGCGCGGCCAGCAGGCTAAGCTGCGTCAGGGCAATCGCCCACGCCAGAGTGGTCGGTACCGACCAAACGAGGATTTGGCGCTTGGCATCGCGGATGCCCAACAACCGGCAGACAACCCAAAACATGCTGTCGTTGAAATAGCTGAAAAACATCGAGCCCATCGCCGCCGCCTGCGCGGCGAGGAGCAGGTTCACTCCCGGGATTGCGATCAGGATCGGAGCGGTGATCGAAGCCGAGGTAATGATCGCAACGGTGCCGCTGCCTTGCACGAAGCGGACGAACGTCGCCACGAAGAAGGGTAATAATTCCGGTGGGAGGGGCAGTTGCGCGATCTGGCGCGCGACCAGATCGGCCGTTCCCGAATCGCGAAGCACTCCGCCCAGCGCTCCGCCGGCTCCCGTCACCAAAAGTATGATACCAGCGGAGGCCAATCCTTCCTCCATTCGCTCGATCACGTCGGCGCGTGGCAGGGCCGGCACCAATAAATAAACCGCCAGCAACAACGCCACCGCCAAGGCGATCATGGGCGTGCCGAAGAAACCGACCGCCTGCACCACCGGATGCGCCGCCAACTCCGCGGCGGCGCCGGACTGCTTTACGAAAAGGTCCGTCGTTGTCTTCAGCATGATCAACAGAATTGGGACTGCGATCGGTGCGATTGACACCGCCAATCCAGGCAGCGGCTTGCGCTCGGCCTCACGCAGAAACGATTCGCCGGCACCTTTCAGATCGATGGTCGCGCCCGGCGTGGCTTCGAAGCCGGGCTGCTTGCCCAGCCATCGGGCATAGAAAATCACCGGGAGGAAACACGGCAACCCGAGCGCCAGACCGAGCATCACCATATGGCCCACATCCACGCCAAATATTCCCGCCGCTGCCAGCGGGCCCGGGGTTGGTGGAATTAAATGATGCGCGGCCGTCGCCCCGATCGCCAAGGCGATGCCCAACGTGATCACGGAGCGTCCGCCGCGGGCCGCCAGCGCTTTCGCCAACGGATGCAGCATCACGAACGCCGAGTCCACGAAGACGGGGACCGATACAATATAGCCGGTGACGGCCAATGCCCAATCCTCCCGTTTTTCGCCCAACCACCTCACCAGGCTATAGGCAATGCGTTCCGCGGCACCCGAGATTTCCAGGATCCGTCCCATCATCACGCCGAGACCGATCACTAGCCCGATTCCGGCCATGGTCTGACCAAATCCTTTCGTGATCGCACCAATGATCTCTTGCGGCGACATCGCCGCGCTCAGCCCGGCGATCGTCGAGGCGATCAAGAGCGCGATGACCACATGCACCCGAGTTCGGATGACGAGGTATCCCAGGAGGACGACAGCAATAAAGAGGCCAGGCAACGCCAGCGACGGATCGGGGCTCATCAGCGGTTATATAATTGGGGTTGACGTAAAACGTAAATCGCTCAGGCCGGTTTCTGGCACTCCATGATGTGGTCGCGCACGATCCGATCCAGATCGTCATCCGGTTGAAAACCCAGGGCGAGCGCGCGGGAAACATCAAATGCGGCCGGCCACGACGAGACAATCCGGTTGATGGCTTCGTTGTGAATAAATTGCACGCGGGCGACAGCATCCGGCCCTGCGACCCGACGGAGGGCCGCGAGCATGTCCGCCACGGTCACGGTGATGCCGGGTAAATTCACCACCGGCTCACTCGCGAGTGTCTCCTGGGGCAGTTCGAGGGCGTGCAGGAAGTTGGCGATCGCAATCCGGGGCGAAGAAATCCAGAGCCGAAGGTCCGCCTCGACCGGGCAGATGGCCTCCTCCCCGCGCAACGGTTCGCGGATGATGCCGCTCACGAATGATGAGGCGGCGAGATTGGGCCGGCCCGGCCGCACCGTGATGGTAGGCAGCCGCAGCACGCGGCCCTCGATATAGCCCCGCCGACTGTAGTCACTGACCAGCAGTTCGGCCGCGGCCTTCTGGGATCCATAAGACGAGGAAGGGTGCGGGGCGGTGGCTTCGGTTACCCGCGGCGGAAGAGCACCGCCGAAGACGGCCACCGAACTGGAAAACAGAAATCGCGGGCGATTGCCGCAGGCGCGGGCAGCCTCGAGCAGCAAGTGAGTGGCTTCCCAATTCACGCGCCAGCCCAGCTCGAAATTGGCTTCCGCCGCCGAGCTGACGACGGCAGCCAGGTGGACGATGGCGTCGTATCCACCGGCGAGCAGGCGAGCGGCCGCTCCGGGGCTCCCGAGATCGGCTTGCAGCGTTCGCACGCGTGGATCGTGCGGCACGATGGCCGGATCAAACGCCTGGTCGACCAGGAGTAGCTCCGCCACCGGGTGGTCACTGGCGAGCAGCGCACGCGCGAGGCGTAAGCCGAGGAACCCGGCGCCGCCGGTGATGATAATTTTCGAAGGAAATGTTGGCACGAAAGTATATAAGGAAAATAAGAGGGAGAATCGATCCACGTTGGTTTCAGAACGGCTGCCTTTTTTCTGATCACTTGGACGAGATCGGCCCGACAGAGAGTTGGAATCCCATCGTTCGAGGGCGAGGCCTATTCACAGCTTGCGCGTGGAAAGCAGGCGAGGACGCTCAAAAGCCCTGAAGCCGCGACGCTCGGAAACCGTGCTCAAGGTCGAGTCCGCCCAAGCCGTCGCGGTTTGTAAACGCCGGCGAAAGGGGAGGGCGTTCCCTTCGTGATGGTGTTCCGATAGGTTGATTGAATTCCATGCGCGTCTGCTTCGTGCCGCGCTGTAATGCCGGCGTTCTCCGGTGACACTGTCGTGGCGGCCTCGACAACCGGGGTGGCGAGGTTCATGGAATCTTTTGTGCAATTGTTGTTCCTCTCTGGCTGGCGCAAGGTCGACCTTGCGCATCAAAATGAAACTCCTGGAGCACAATTGCTCCGGCGGGTTTCTCGGATCCTCTGCGGGTTCGTTGCGATCTTCGCGTCGCTCCCAACTAGAGAGGTGATTGCCCAAACCGCTTCCCTCGACACGGTCCCAGTGGACATCGTCAGCACGGACGCCGCCGCGGGCTCACTTGTCGTGATCGAGCCACCCGGTCTGCGACTCACCTGGCCGATTTCCGGAACGGAAAACGGTGAGATCGTGTTCAATCTCACCCCTACGCCAAATCAGCCGCTCATCGAGCGGATCGCGCTCGGCACGGCCACAATCGTCCGCGGAGTGGACCCCGTTACTTTCCTGACTATTGGAGAACGCGATCTGCACAGTCCTGCGGGGTGGGTCGCATTCTTCGATAACCCTCCGTTGCGCTCGCATCAAACGGTCCCGGCGGTGCTCAGGAAGACGCGCGTTCGGGTCATGACGGCCGGTGCGCGGACTCGCCTGCGGTTCGACGAAGTAATCGCAGGTTCTTTCCGCGGCGGAATTGAAATTTCCGTGTTTCGTCACAGTCCGATGATCTTCATCGAGACAATCGTGAGCACCGAGGTGGACGGACGGGCGATCCTGTATGATGCGGGTCTTCTGGCGCGTAACCCCGGCGGACGCCAACCTGCCCCGTGGTCGGATCCTTCTTCGACGACCTACTCGCCGCTCGT
Source organism: Opitutales bacterium (assembly GCA_038320495.1). Lineage (GTDB taxonomy): Bacteria > Verrucomicrobiota > Verrucomicrobiia > Opitutales > Opitutaceae > ER46. The sequence continues at coordinate 12,933 of JBBQEG010000099.1, forward strand.
TCCGGGTTCTCCCTGGAAGTCCTTCGCCTGGCTCGACACCCATGGTGATATCAAACGGGCGCCGGCGGAATTGAGCCGGGTGGCGTCGCCGCTGACGGTAAACCGGCGGGTCCTGGTCGCTGAAAGCGAAGGCGGTGCCATCGCGGTTTTTCCCCCGCCGCATCAATATTTCTATCCGTTGGATTCGGCGAATAATCTGGGATTCGCGTGGTATGGCTCGGCGCGGAATCCTTTGATGAACGGCTATGGTTTCGGTATTCACCAACCGCCGGAAGGCGATCGAATCTGGGTTCCTTGGGTGAACGCGCCTCCGGGAACGGATCAGCGTCTCGGCGTGTTCTACCTGCTGGCGAAGAACGCGGAGGAGGCAATCGCTGAGGTCGGCCGCTTCACTCGCGGTGATCGCTATAAACGGCTTCCCGGTTATCAGACATTCTCGAGCCACTATCATATCGAACACGCGCTGGAGCTGACCAAGGCGCGGACGGATCAGAACACGAGTGGCATTCCGCGCGAGTTCGAGCGTCCTGGATTTGTCACTACGTTCAAGGAGCGCGGCGTCGACATCGTCCATCTTGGTGAGTTTCACGTCGGCTCGATGCCCCGTCTGCCCGCCGCGGAGCGACTACCCTTGTTGAAAACGCTGCATGAAGAGTGCGCGCGTTTATCGGATTCCGAGCTCCTGATTTTGCCCGGTGAAGAGCCGAATGTGCATCTGGGCGGACACTGGATGAGCTTTTTTCCCAAGCCGGTTTACTGGGTATTGAACCGCGCCAAGGATGCTCCGTTCGTGGAAGAGGTGCCGGGTTATGGGAACGTTTATCACGTCGGCAGCGCGGCGGATGTCTTGGAACTCATGCAGCGGGAGAACGGGCTGATGTGGACCGCGCATCCGCGAATCAAGGGCTCGCGAACCTTTCCGGACGCCTATGCCGCGACGCCGTTTTATCGCAGCGAGCACTTCCTCGGGGCAGCGTGGAAGGCGATGCCAGCGGATCTTTCACAGCCACGCCTGGGCAAACGTGTGCTCGATTTACTCGACGACATGGCCAACGCGGGTCAGCGCAAATACGTCCTGGCCGAAGCCGACATGTTTCGGATGGAGCCCAGCTTCGAGTCGTATGCGCACATGAACGTGAACTACCTTCGGCTCGATAAAGTCCCCGCCTTCGACGACGGCTGGCACACCGTGCTCGACGCGCTGCGGGGCGGGCAATTTTTCGCGAGCACCGGCGAAGTCCTTATTCCGGAGTTTACTGTCGGTGGAAAACGCAGCGGTGAAACCATCGTGAGCGGCGCCAACGCACCGGGCGAGACGCTCACGCTCGAGGCAACGGTCGAAGGAACCTTTCCGCTCGCCTTTGCAGAGATCATCAGTGGTGACGGCGCGGCGGTTAATCGTCAGCGCGTCGACCTTGGAGATACGGAAAGTTTCGCGACGCGGCAACTGCGCCTCGATTTTCAACGCGGCCAGGCGCGCTGGGTCCGACTTGAAGTGTGGGACATCGCCCGCAACGGCGCCTTCACGCAACCGGTGTGGATCGAGTAGCACATGTCAGGTGAGCAGAGGCGAAATCGGCGCGCGGGTGCCCGAAGATTAGTAACCCGACCCCATTTTCCTGGCCCTACCGATTCCCGTGCGCCTTGCCCTTCGAAGCCCCCAAGCTATTTAAACTGCGGATAACACCGATTACCCGGATTCATCCCAAAGCCTCATCTGCATATAGACCCGACACAACCTCGGACATCTGCTTCATCAGCGCCATCAGCGGTGGATCGATTTCCGAGCTCCCTCGCGCGCTCCACCATGAGCGGATCGTGGAAAATATATATACTCGTCCCCATTACTGATCGCCGATTGGTCGTCGGCAGCGACTGCTTGATTGGTTCGGAAAAAAGCACCGTCTATGTGCTGAAGTGCGCGGCGTAAGGTTGCCGGGGATTTGGTGCGGCCCGCGCAGCG
>JBBQEG010000100.1:0-14668 GCA_038320495.1 Opitutales bacterium
GAGTGAGCAGGCCCCGGGTTCGCCTGTATTCAGCGCGGATGGACGCGTACTTGGAATTACCTTACAGCATTTTGCCAACGGTTCCCGCGCCGGTTTCGTGGTGTTACCGTCCGCCGATATTGCCGAGATGGCGAAACAGGCGGTCACCGCTCAGACGCGGTGAGGGAGGGAAGGGTGTTGGCTGCGCCCGGGCGCGGACGCAAATGCTCCTGCCCGAGCGTTTTGTTCCAAGTCTGACTAAACGTTCGGAGCTCGCCCGTCTTTGATCAGCTGCGGCAAGAGCCCTTTGAACTTCGAAAGATGCAATGGCTTGGTCAGGTCGTTCATCCCCGCGGCCAGGCACTTCTCCCGCGTGCCCCGGGCGATTGAAGCGGTGAGTGCGATGATCGGCGTACGCTGGTGGGCGGAACGTGACCGGTGAATCGCGCACCAGGAATTTCGCGAACGTCACGTGACCGTTTGAATACGGGCGATGGTGCTGATTGGCGGCCCGTGTTGAAAGGCCGGGTCGCGTCAAACGCCGTGGCCGAGCGCGTCGCGGGAGACGACCCGTGCCTGATCTTACTGCGCTTGTTTCGCGACCTTGCGGGTCGAGGGCTCCTGACCCATCGGGAGGGCGAGCAGGTCGTAGTCTTCGAAACCGGTGATCTTCACTTGGGCGAATTCACCCACGGGCACGGTGATCGGCAGATAAACGCGGCCGTCGATATCAGGTGCATCGGCTTCGCCGCGGGCGACGCCGGGCTCTTCGACGAGCACTTTCAAGGTCCGACTGACAAAACTGGAACTGACCTGAGCGGCGATTTCCTGCTGCAGCTTCATCACGCGATGCCAGCGGGCTTCCTTGAGCTTTTTCGGCAGCTGTTCTTCCATCTTGGCGGCGCGGGTGCCTTCTTCCTGTGAATAGCGGAAGACGCCGAGACGCTCGAATTTCGTTTCGCGGATAAACTCGCAGAGTTCATCCACGTCGGCCTCGGTTTCGCCAGGGAAGCCGACGATGAACGTCGTGCGAACGGCGATCCCGGGAATGCCGGCGCGGATGCGTTTGATCAAGTCGCGGATGTAGGCCGAAGACGTCTCGCGCTGCATCAGCCCCAGCATGTGGTCACTGATGTGCTGGAGCGGAATGTCGATGTAGCGGGCGACCTTCGGGCACTCCGCGATGGTGCGGATCAACTCATCGCTCCAGTGCGCCGGATGCGTGTAGAGGAGACGTATCCAAAAATCACCTTCGATGGCATTGAGCTTGCGGAGCAGGGTGGTCAGCGCGGTGCCGCGCGACGAATCCACCGGGGTGCGGGGATTTGGCCGCTGTTCCCACGTGTCCATGCCGAAGAACGTGGTGTCCTGGGAGATCAGGTTGATCTCGCGGACGCCCTCTTTCACGAGTTGGCGCGCTTCCGCGACCACGCTCTCGACCGTGCGGCTGCGATGGCGGCCCCGGATCTGCGGAATGATGCAGAACGTGCACGGATGATTGCAGCCCTCGGCAATCTTGATGTAGGCGAAATGCCGGGGCGTGAGGCGGAAACGCGGCGTATCGTAGTCGGGGATATACGTCGAACGCCCCTCGATGAAAGACATCGGCGCTTCCTCGGCCGTACGGTCCCTGGCGAAAATTTCCTGGATGATCGGGCCGACCTTCGTGACTTGGTCGAGGCCGATGAACGCATCGACTTCGTCGTGCAGTTCGGTCGTAAGGTTCTTGGAGAAGCGCTGCGACATGCAGCCCGCGACAATCAGCTTCTGGTTCTTACGGCGTTTCTTCATCCCGCGGTGCTGGTGCACTTCGAGAATGTGGCTGATCGATTCCTCCTTGGAGGAGTCGATGAACGAGCACGTGTTCACGATCACCACGTCCGCCTGATCGGCCTCGGGAATGACGGTCATGCCGGCTTGATGCAGGTGACCCACCATGATCTCGGAATCGACGAGATTTTTGGCGCAACCGAGGGAGATAAGACTGACTTTGATCATGCGGAAAATGCGGCCGTCACGCTGCGGGTGAATCGGCAAAAAGCAAAAACGGCGGTCAGTTGACCGCCGCGACGTGCCGGATGCCTTGGGCCCGATTACTTCTTCTTCGCGGTCGTCTTGCTGGCCACCTTCTTACGCTTGTGGTAAGCAGCCCGACGTTTGCGTTTGATGTACTTGTTCAGTTGTTGACCCATGGTGATTGGTAGAGTGAACGGTCGATGTTTCAGAGCGAACGGAACGAGTCAAGCGTCTCGCTGGGGCCGCTCAGGCTGGGGTCGCTCGCTGGGGCCTGCCACGAACGTCGCGAAGGCCCCGTTGGGTCGTGGCGACGGCCGAGTCCATGACGTCCCTCGGCCGATGAAATTCCGTTCGACATCCGCGTTTCTAACGTCACATGTCCGCGCGAGCTCCTTGATCCCAGTGTTTTCTGATCCGTCTGTGAGTTTACCCCCATCAGAACCTTTGACCTTTACGGACCAGTCGCGCTGGTTCGCCGAGGAAGTGTTGCCCCATGAGCAACCGTTGCGCTCATACCTTCGGCAATCGCTGCCATCACTGGCGGATGTGGATGATCTGGTGCAGGATTGCTTCGCACGGATGATGCGGGCGAAGACCACGGGAATGGTTCGCTCGCCGCGACCGTTGTTATTCGCGATCGCGCGCAACGCGGTACGCGATTTTATTCAACGGCGGGGCCGGGCCGAGTTGATCCCGATCACTGAAAACGCGGAGTTCGCCGTTCTGGAGGAGGATGACGATGTGGTGGAATCGGTTTGCCTGAAACAGGAACTCGCGCTCCTCACGGAGGCGATTCACGCGCTGCCGGAACGGTGTCGCGAAGTCCTGCTGCTGCGTAAAATCAAGGGGTTATCCCAGAAGGAAATTGCGGCGTTACTCGGCATTGCTGAACACACGGTCGAGGCGCTCGCTGCCAAAGGGACCCGGCGTTGTGCCGAGTTTCTGCGCGCGAGGGGCGTGGGGGCTGCGCGATGACTCGCCATGAATCCGAAACGTAACATGAGACCCCCGCGGAATTTTCGAGCAGGAGAGGGCTCCGCGATCGAGCAGGCGGCCGCGGATTGGATTGCGCGTCGGGATCGCGGGCTAACCCCGGCCGAACGCACGGCCTTCGCCGATTGGACGCGGGCGGATCCGCGGCATCCGCTCGAGTTGGAACGTCTTGAGGCCACTTGGACAGAACTGGATCGCATAAAAAAGGTGGATACGCTGCAGGCCATGGCAGCTGACGTCGTCGCTCGCGCCAGCGCTGGCCGGGCGCACCGCCGTTTCGTTTGGTTCGCGTCGCTCGCGGGTGCCGCCGCCGCAGTCTTGGCCGTGGCCTTCACGACACTTCGGGACGGTTTGTCGCCGTCGTTAGCAGAGGTGCGAGTTCCCAACTATCCGCGCGACAACTATCGCGTCCTGGAGAGCACCGTTCAGCGTCTCACGCTGGCAGATGGCTCCGTGGCTGAGCTCAATGGAGCGAGCGAGATCGCGGTCGACTTCAGCTCCACCGAGCGGCGAGTTCAGCTGTTGGTTGGGGAGGTTCATTTCATCGTGGCGAAGGACGAGGCGCGCCCATTTTACGTCACGGCTGGGCCGGTGACCGTCCGCGCCGTGGGCACCGCGTTTAACGTGCGGCTCGCCGCCGAGTCCATCGAAGTCTTGGTCACGGAGGGCAAGGTGAAGCTCCACTCCACGGTCGCTCCGTCGGCGGCCGAGGCCGTTGAACTCGCGGCCGAACCTTTGGCCGAGGTCGCCCCGGCGCTGGTGGAGGGTCAGCGCGCGGTGATCTCCCGGGCGGGCCCTGTCCGCTCGGGCGCGGTGGCAATCGGTGACGTGGGACAGGCGGAGATCGACGAAACGCTCGGCTGGCAGAGTGTTCGGCTGGTGTTCAACAATACGCCTTTGCACGAGGTCGTGGCGGGTTTCAACGAGTACAACGCGCACCGTCTCACCATTGGTGACAGCCGGATTCGCGGGCGCATTCTCACCGGCGTATTTCGAGCGGATAATTTGGATGGATTCGTGCGGCTGCTCCGGGCGTCGCTGGATGTGAAGGCGGAGCAGCGAACGTCGCACGAGACGGTCTTGTTGCCGGCGCGCTAACTTTCTTTTCCGAAATCGTAACGGAAACGAGCGGGGCGGCAGTCTTGGGGAGTAAGCCCGCCACCTCACGGAGCGCCCAACCCCTCATGAATCGTTCTCTCGTCATTGATTTCATTTCACCCCGTTCGCGCAGCCGACTGGCCGGGCTTGTGCTGACCGTTGCTGGATTTCTCTTTACCTTGCTCTCGGTCGACGCCGTCGAAGCCGCGCGCCGGTCCTTTGATATTCCCGCCGGTATGGCGGAGTCGACCCTCCGCCGATTCAGTGAACAAGCGGGAGGGCAGTTTGTGTTTTCGGCTGACCGCGTTGTCGGTGTCAGCACGAACGTCGTGAAGGGCGAGTTCACGCCCCGTGACGCCCTCGACCGACTTGTCGCCGGCACGAGTCTGCGCACAGTGCAGGATCAGCGCACGGGAGCGCTCACCGTGGATCGCGTCGCTCAGGCCCCGGCCAACACGGGCGTAGGGTCAATCGAAGGGCGCGTCCTGAACGAGTCGGTGGGCACCTACGTGAACAATGCCCGCATCGTGGTCGAGGCGCTTCGACTCGAGACGGCTACGGATGAATTCGGGCGCTACACGTTGCCGCGGGTTCCGGCCGGCGAGGTCGCCGTGAAAGTATTCTACACGGGATTTCCCGCCGAAACGCAGCTAGTTACGGTGGAGCCCGGCCGCCGGGTCGAGCGCAACTTTACCCTCCGTAGTTCCGGGAGCAGTGAGGATGCCCTCGTGCGACTCGATGCCTTTACCGTCGCGGCACAACGCGACATGGCTGCCTCCGATATCGCCGTGAACGAGCAGCGCTTCTCGTCTGAAATCAAGAACGTCGTCGCGACGGATTCTTTCGGCGACATCGCCGAGGGGAATGTGGGTGAGTTTGCCAAGTTTCTACCCGGCGTGACTCTTAACCGCGACGGCAGTGACGGCCGCAGTATTTCCCTCGGTGGAGTTCCTCCGGGATCGACGCCGATCATGGTCGATGGCAACAGCCTCGCGAGTGCGGCGTCCTCGGGTGGCGGTCGCCAGGTCGAGTTTGAACAGATCTCGATCACCAGCATGTCGCGGATCGAAGTGACGCGTTCTCAGAATCCGGATACGCCGGCCAACGCGATCGGCGGCACGGTGAATCTGATCAGCAAAAGCGCGTTTGAGCGCTCGAAGCCGATCTACACTGTCAAATCGTATCTCTCCTTCAAAGGAGGCGACTTCAGCTTGAAGAAACAGCCAAGCCCGTTTGCGAGCGAGGAGTATCCCTTTGAACCGAATCTTGAGCTCAACGCGGTGGTGCCTGTCACCCGGAACTTCGGCTTTACTGCGAGTGCGCTTGTGACGCGGGCGCTAGCGAATGGCCAGGGTTTCACGATGGACTGGGTTCCGACCATTGCCGGGCAATCGGCTAACTTTCCCGCGACCACGCCGGACAAGCCGTACCTTGTTCGCCATCGGATTCAGGAGCGTCCGAAGATCAGCACCCGCGAATCCGCGAGCTTCTCCGCCGACTGGCGCGTTTCTGATGCCGATGTCCTCACGTTCGGCTTTCAATACGCATATTTTAAAGCCAAGTTTTGGGTGCGGCAGCTCAGTTTTGACGTCGGCCGCGTGGCTTCATTTGGTCCCGATTTCACCCAGGGTGCCGCCGGCGCCGGCTTCGCGCAGATCATCTACGACGCGCGGGAGAAAGATGGCACGACGTACATGCCGAGCCTGCGCTGGAAGCACAATGGTCCGGTGTGGACCTGGCAGATCAACAGTGCCTTCTCGCGCGCTTCAAATCACTATCGCAACTTTGATAAAGGCTATTTTCAGGCCAACAATGCCTTCTTCCGCAACCTGACCATTCGGTTCGAGGACATGCACTTTGATCGTCCCGGCGTGATCTCGGTCAGGAATGCCGCCGGAGCCGAGGTCGATCCCTATCGTCTCGATAACTACAACTTGGAGACCGTGCAGGGCACCACGATCGACGGCGTCGACATTGTGCGCAGTCTCTCGGGCAGCGCGCAACGTGAGTTCGATTTCCGTCTGCCGTTGATCGTGAAGACGGGACTCGACCTTCGTTCGCAACGCCGCGATCTGGACCGGTCAACCTACGATGCCACGCACATGGGGGCGGACGGATTGATCCGCACGGCGGATGATAATGCCAGCCAGTGGTTCGACCCGATCTATTCGCAGCGCGAACTGCTTTCCGGCCAGAAGATGGAGTGGATGGATCTCTCGAAAATAGGTGCGACGTTTCGGAACAATCCGGAATATTTCGTTCAGAACGAAACCAATCGGATGAATTACCATCGCAGTTCCGTCACCGGATCGCAGGTCATTACCGAAACAATCACAGCGCCGTATCTTCGGCTGGATACCAAGCTCTTCAACGGGCGGCTGCAGTTGACGGGCGGAGTGCGGTATGAACGCACCGATGATAAAGGACAGGGTCCGCTGATCGATCCGACGTTGATCTATCAACGCAACGCCAGCGGTCAGATTGTGCGTGACGCACAGAATCGTCCTGTGGCGATTGCTCCGCTCAACTCCCTCGCCGGATCCCAGCTCGCCTATATCGAACGCGGGGCCAGCACCGAAAAAGACTACGACGGCTTTTTTCCGAGCTTCAACGGCGCCTATTTGATCCGGCCGAATCTCATCGCTCGCTTCTCGTATGCCCGTTCGATCAGCCGGCCGGAGTTCACCTATATCCTGCCGTCGATGAATCTGCCCGACACCGAGTCGACGTCGCGCCGAATTACGCTCACCAATCCCGCGCTCAAACCGTGGTTTGCGGACAGCTTCGGTGTCGCGCTCGAATATTACTTCAATGAGCCCTCGACCGGCGTGTTGTCCACGCGGCTTTATCGTCGCGACATCACGGATTTTTGGGGCGTCACGATCGTGCCGGCAACCGACGATGTGCTCGAACCGTGGGGGCTGGATCCGGCCGTATATGGAGAGGCGCTGGGCTATGATGTCAGTACGCGTATGAACGTGGGCAACGCCCGCGTGACCGGCACGGAATTCGACTACCGCCAGAATCTGATCTTCCTGCCGCACTGGGCGCGCGGCCTCACCGTTTTCGGTAATATCACCCTGCAGCACCTCGAAGGTTCCGAGATGGCGAGCTTCAGTGGATTTGTCGGTAAAACGATTAACTACGGCGTCACGTTCAGCCGCGCGCGTTTCACCGTTCGCGCCGCTGTGAACCTCAAGGGCCGCGTCAAGGGAGGCCAGATCACCAATGCGGGTACCGAGCCGGGCACGTTTACGTATTTGCTCCCGCGCCGCAGTGCGGACTTGACGGCGGAGTACCGCCTCACGCGTAACTTCGCCGTTTTCGTTAGCGGCCGTAATATCAACGAAGCGATCGATGATACCGTGACCTATGGCCCCTCCACCCCGAGCGATCGGATCTTGCGCGGCCGCGCGGATTATCGCTCGTACTGGAATGTCGGAATCAAAGGCACGTTTTAATCGCCCCTCTCCCTTTAAGACCTCAAATCTTCATCCTCCGATTTTAGATCAGCTCTCTGATCTTGGATTTCAAATCTCAGTTCGCCAATCCCAAGCCCTCATGAACCGACGTCGCTTTCTTAAGAACTCTGTCACTGCCGCCGCAAGTACCGCATTGTTTCCTTCCCTTTTTGCAGCTGCGGCCAAAGCGGGCCGTCCGCCGCGGATTCTGCTCCGCAGTTCCTGGCAGAGCGTGAACATTGGGGATATTGGTCACACGCCGGGCGCGCTCAGTTTAATTGAGAAGTATTTCCCGGAAGCAGAGGTCACGCTTTGGCCAGGCAATCTTGGCCACGGCTCGCGCACGCTGCTCACTGCCAGTTACCCGCGCCTCAAGATTACCGAGGGCAGTCTCGACAAGGACGGCAAGCCGACCACTCCGGCTCTCGCGAAGGCTTGGGAGGAGACCGATCTCTACTTGAGCGGTTCGGGCTCCGGTTTTCCTGCCAGCAACCACGCGGTCACCTTTCATAAGACCACCGGCAAACCGGTGGGTGTCTTCGGAGTCAGTACGGATCCGGTTTCCGGAATCGGCGGCGATCGCGACCCCGAAGGCGGCACGCTCAAGAGTCTTCGCGAGCGGGCGCTCAAATTGCCCGCCACGCATCTCCCGGAAGACCTTCGCTATATCATCGATCGCGCCGCGTTTTTCTTCTGTCGCGACACGATCTCCCGCGACTACTTGAAGGCGCAGGGCGTAAAGACGCCGATCCTCGAGTTTGGTCCCGACGCACAGCTTGGCATGCACCTGCGCGATGATGCGAAGGGTTTCGCCTACTTGAAGGCCAACGGCCTCGAGGAAGGGAAGTTCATCTGCGTCATCCCTCGGCTGCGTTACACGCCTTACTACAAGATCCGGAACACGCCGCGGGTGGAGAGTGATTACCTGAAGGACGCGATCAACGACCGCACGACCGAAAAGGATCACACCAAGCTGCGCGAGATGATCATCTCCTATGTGCGCAACACCGGGAACAAGGTGATGGCCTGCGCCGAGATGACCTATCAGGTCGAGATGGCCAAGGAGGTGCTCGTCGATCCCTTGCCCGCCGATGTGAAAAAGAATGTCGTCTGGCGTGACACTTACTGGCTGCCCGATGAAGCGGCTTCGATCTACTCGAAAGCTCAGGCGGTCATCAGCGTGGAGTGTCACTCGCCGTTGATTGCGCTCCAAACGGGCACTCCGACGTTCTATGTCCGGCAGCCGACGGATACCTGCAAGGGCCAGATGTATCGAGACATCGGAGCGAACGATTGGTTCTTCGAAGTGGACGAGACCAACGGCCGCGAACTCTGGTCGCGTCTCGAAGCAATTCATAAGAATCCCGCGAAGGCGAAGGCCAAGGTGAAAGCCATCATGGCGACCGTGGCGGAGCGCCAAAAACGGATGGTCGATGTGGTGCGGCAGACAGTGAACGCGCGGGCCTAGTCTAACGCGTAACGCTCCGCAAAAACCACTCGACCGAATACGTCGTGAGCTGCCCGCCGGGGCCATGGAGGTTGAAATCGAAGGCGTGCGTCGCCCACGGCAATGACACAAAAACGCGCGGCACGCCGAATTCCGCGAGCCGCGCATCGAGCCGCACGCTATGGCGATGCCACACCAGCGCGTCGTTTTCCCCGTGCACGAGAAGGCTCGGCGGAGCGCCCGCCTTCACCTGCAAATGGGCGCTCGCCGACTCGTAGCTCGCCCGCGCGGTCTCCGGCGTCCCTCCGAGATAGCGGCGCATCAAGGTCGGAGACTTCAACATGTCGTCTTCATCCGCGTGAGCGTATCCAAAAACCAAATCCGCCGGCGAATACAGTCCGATGATGCCGCGGATCGCCGGATCATTCGCCGTGTAAGCCACCGTCTGCGCGATCTGCCCGCCGGCGGACCGGCCGAGGAGAACGAAGCGATGGGGATCGATGCCGAGCTCCGCGAACCGCACCTTGAGAAACTCGATCGCCGCGAAAACATCCTCTCGTTGCGCCGGCCAGATGTGCTGAGGCGCGAGACGGTACGAGATCGCCGCCACCGCAAACCCGCGTTGCGCGAGCCAATGATTGAAGTGTGTCAGTTGTCGGCGGTCGCCGCTATTCCAGCCGCCTCCGTGCACCACGATGACGCACGGAGCCGGACCGACCCGCTCCTGAACCGGTTCATAGAAATCAAAGGGCAAGTCGGGCGTCACCTGGAGAGATCGCACCGGAACGGGAGCGGGATCACGCTCCAGCAGTGCACCAAGCGAAAACGCCGGCCCGGTCATGCCCACGTCGCCGAATTGCGCGCGTAATGTATCCGGCAATACGGACCCGATCCGCCACGCCTGCCATGCGGGTTTCGCATAGAGGAACGCAGCCAGCGCTAGAATCGCCATCGAGATCCCCGCGGTGCCAGGATAGGCTCCGCGCAACCCCCAGCTCAAGGTCAGGAAACCGAGCGAAGCGAGGGCGAGCAGGTGACCATACTCTCCCGCCACGACGGCGAGTTGCCACGGTGCCCAGCTGGGTGCGCGGATCACCGTCAGCGAACTGACCGCGAGCGAAAGGACAGCCAAAGCGAGAAAGATCCAGCGTAACATGCAGGTGTGGTACGTTTGGAAGGGGCGCAAAGACGTCGACGGGCGCAAAAAGAATCGGCAAACCTTCGCCGAGGGCCGCGCCGGTTTTTCCCGAAACCAAGGCCGACGACACGGATGCCGTGGCCGCATCCTAACTCACACGATCGAGCGGCGGGCGGTTCAAGGCATCACGCGTTCACCTCCTCCGATTTTTGTTTTTGCGCCGCTTTCGCCGTTCGCGGCTAATGACTCCGCATGCGTCGTCTCGACCAACTTCTCTCCAGCCTGGGTTACTGCAGCCGCCGTGAAGCGCGCCAATGGATCGATGACGGGCGTGTCACCGTGCGCGGCGAAACCGCCGATGACGTTTCGCGAAAAGCCGCCGCCGGAGACGTGCAGGTCGACGGTGAACCGCTCGATCACCCGGACGGGCTGCTCCTCATGCTGCACAAGCCCACCGGGCTTGTCTGCTCGCACGAGGTGCGCGAAGGCGCCAATGTCTACTCGCTCCTGCCCGAGCGCTGGCGGAACCGAAATCCGATCGTCACGAGCGTCGGCCGCCTCGACAAGGATACCAGCGGGCTGTTGCTCCTCACCGATCAATCCGCTCTCGTGCATCGGCTCACCTCGCCGAAACACAAGGTCCCAAAAATCTACCGCGCCACCGTCGACCGAGATCTCCCGCCGGAGCTCGTGCCGTTGTTTGCCAGCGGCACGCTGCTGCTGGAGGGCGAGAAAACCCTCTGTGCGCCGTCTGCCATGCGCGTCCTCTCATCCCGCGAGGCCGAACTCACGCTCATCGAGGGGCGCTACCACCAGGTGCGGCGGATGTTTTCGTCACAGGGCGTGACTGTCCTCACGCTTCACCGCGAGCGATTCGGTCCGCTCGCGCTGGACGACTTGCCCAAAGGGGAATGGCGCGAGCTACCCCTCGATTTCTTCGACTCGCGAGCCGAGGGATAATTCGGCGGTGGGCTCAGGCGGCAGAAAATAATCGCCTTTCCATCAGGGATCATTCGCGTCATTCGCGGACCATGTACGAATTTCCGCTCACCGGCGCGCAACGTTCTCACCTGCGCGGCCTTGGTCAAAAACTTGACCCCGTCCTGAAGGTCGGCCGCGAGGGGCTCTCGCCCGAATTTCTGAAGGAGTTGCAGAAGGCACTCCGCGCTCACGAGCTCGTGAAGTTGCGTTTCCTCGGAGCGGATCGGGACGAGCGTGATGCCAAATGCGCCGAGATCGCCGACCAGGGGCGTTGCGTATGCGTCGGCACCGTCGGCCATACCGCGCTTTTCTACCGCCAGAACTCCAATCCGAAAGAGCGGAGCGTGCAACTGCCGGGCACTTGAGACTCGGGCGGACGCGGGATCACCCAGCCGGGTAAGTGTGTCTGCGAGGCAGTCGGTCATTCGTTGAGTAGCGTCGGACTTCCCGCATTCTTCCCACCGCAACCCTCCCCGCCTGTATGAGTTCACATTCCGCCAGTCCTGAAACCACCGCTGCTCCTGCCTCCGGCAGCAGCATCCCGACCTCCTCGGATCGCGAGTTGGTGTTGCATCGCATCATCAACGCCCCGCGCGAAAAGGTTTACGCCGCCTGGACCGACCCGGAGCTCCTAAAGCAGTGGTTCGCCCCCAAGCCTTGGTCGACCCCGCGGGCCCAGCTCGACGTGCGGCCGGGCGGCACCTCTCTGGTCGTGATGAGCGATCCGCAGGGCAACGAATTCCCCAATCCGGGCGTCTACCTCGAGGTCGTACCGAACGAGCGACTCGTCCTCACCGACGCCTACACGAAGGCTTGGGAACCTTCGGAGAAGCCGTTCATGACGCTGATCCTAACGTTCGAGGATGCCGGCGCCGGAAAAACCAACTACACCGCCCGCGTCCGGCATTGGACCGTGGCCGACTGCGAGGCACACGTGAAAATGGGTTTCCACGAAGGCTGGGGGCAGTGCGCCGACCAACTCGAAGCCCTGGTCCGAACCTAGTCTAACCCGGAAGTTTCCCGCCTACTCGCAAACATTCAGTAAACTGTATCTCATCGGTCTTTGCGAGGAGTGCAGCGGCGAAGCAATCCATCTAGCTGAATTGCGGCGCTCTCGTTCCTCGGGCTCGCAATGACAATGGAAGGTGGGAAATTTCCGGGTTAACGCACGCGGCCAGAGCGGTTTGCTTCGGAGGTCGGGCGGCGGTGCCGCCCACCTCCATGAGGGTCCCCCGCGGGGAATATAGCGGCATCGAAAGGTTGCGCGCGCGACCTTCGCGCACATGCTGTCCAAGCTTTTCCCCCTGAAAAAACTAGGCACCGCTTTCTTCGTCAGCATCGTCGCGAACTGCGTCTGGTCCGCGCCGATCGACTATAATCGCGACGTGCGGCCCATCCTGGCGGAAAACTGTTATCACTGTCACGGGCAGGATCCTGGCACGCGCGAAGGCAATCTCCGTCTCGATACCCGCGAAGGTCAGCGCAAGGAAGGCGTCATTGTGGCGGGCCAGCCGGAGGCGAGTGAATTGATTTTACGGATACTCTCACCGCACGACGACGAGCGCATGCCGCCGTTGGAGTCGCATCGAACGCTGTCCGATGCGCAGAAAGAAACGCTGCGCCGCTGGATCGCCGAAGGCGCGCCGTTTGCCGAGCACTGGGCGTTTACCGCGCCAGTTCGGCCCGCGTTGCCAGCCGTGAAAAACCATGCCTGGCCGCGCAACGGCATCGACCGCTTCGTGCTCGCTCGGCTTGAGGCCGAGGGGCTGGCGCCCGCCCCCGAGGCGGATCGGGAGCGCTGGTTGCGTCGCGTGACCTTCGACCTCACCGGCCTGCCGCCTCAGCCTGCGGAACGGGATGCGTTTCTGGCTGATCGTTCGCCGCAGGCATTTGACGTTGTGGTCGACCGCTTGCTTGCTTCGCCGCGTTATGGCGAACGCATGGCGGCGGACTGGCTCGATGTCGCTCGCTACGCCGACACGCACGGTTATCAAATGGACCGTCCTCGGGCGATGTGGCCCTATCGCGATTGGGTGATCAGCGCGTTCAATCGCAATGTCCCCTATAATCAGTTTCTCACGGAGCAACTCGCGGGCGATCTCCTGCCAGGTGCGACCCGGGAGCAACGCCTCGCCACCGCGTTCAACCGGTTGCATGCGCAGAACGAAGAAGGCGGGATCGTGGACGAAGAGTATCGGGTTTCGTACGTGAACGACCGCGTCGCAACGTTCGGTACCGCCGTGTTGGGGTTGACGATGGATTGCACGCGGTGTCACGACCACAAATTCGACCCGCTCACGCAGCGCGACTTCTATTCGCTCGCGGCGTTTTTCCAGAATATCGACGAAGCGGGCGCGATTTCCTTCAAAGGGTTTTCGGATATCATGCCGCCGCCGGTGCTGAAGCTGCCTGATCGTGCGGCGGAGTCCGAGCTCGCGGCCTTTGCGCGTAAAATTGCCGGGCAGGAGCAAAGAACGACCGTGGCCCGGGCGGCCGCCGCGCAGGAATTTGAGGCGTGGCTGGCCCAGCGGAGCAGGGTGTTTCCCGGGGTGGAGGATGCCGCGCTCGCGCTGGATTTTGATGCGCTGGCTGGAGACACGACTCCCAATGCCGCCGACCCGGCGATGGCGGCCCGGGTCGTCGATCAGGCGACCATCGGCGAAGGCGTTCGCGGCGGGGCCGCCCTGCTGAGTGGCGACGACGGCTTCTCCGTCGCCGATGTGCCGGTACTATCGCGCGGCGATGCGTTTTCGTTCAGCATCTGGTTGCACGTGACCGAACCGCACGTGGAACGCACCACCGTGTTTCATCGCAGTATGGCGTATTCGGATGCGGGCAGCCGCGGTTACGAACTCGTGCTCGAAAACGGGCACGTGGCATTCGGCCTGCATCGCCACTGGCCCGGAAGCTCACTGAAAGTGGTCTCAATCGAAACGGTGCCCTTGGACACGTGGACGCAGGTCACGCTCACGTACGACGGTTCGAGTCAGGCGGCGGGAGCGCGTGTTTTCATCAATGGCGTCGCCGCGGCTGTTGAGGTGGTGCGCGACAGTCTGGCGGGCGACATCACTTACGACCGCGAGAAACAGCCTCCTCTTCTCATCGGACATCGGATGCGGGACACCGGCTTTAAAGGTGGGCGGGTGGATGAACTGCGCGTGTTTACGCGCGAGTTGTCCCCGCTCGAGGCCGCCCATCTCGGCGGACGTAGTGACTTTCTGGATGCGTGGCGGACTCCGGCCGCCCGCCTCACCGCGGCGCAACGAGCCGCGTTGAAGGCGCATTATACACGGAGCGTCGCGCCCAACGTTCGGGCGGAACTCGAGCAGCTCGCGGCGCTGCGGCGAGATTATGCGCGGATGTGGGATGCCGTCCCGGAGGTCATGGTGATGGACGAGCTGCCGCATCCGCGGCCGGCCTATATTCTCGAACGTGGCGATTATGATCGTCGGGGAGCCGCAGTGACCGCGAACACGCCGGCGATTCTGCCCGCGATGGCGAAGAACGCGCCGCGGAATCGCCTGGGCCTGGCGCAATGGGCGACGGACCCGGCGA
>JBBQEG010000101.1:0-14656 GCA_038320495.1 Opitutales bacterium
TTCGAGGTAGTCGAACAGCTCGATGACTTCCGGGGCCACGGCGCCGATTCGCTGGAGCGTGCCCAACATGTTGTCATCCGTGGAGGTCATGAAGTGCCTGATTAAAGGGCAAACCTGCTTGGGGCGAGGTTCGAAAAGTGATACAGGCATTCCTGCCTGTTCGGTGGACAGACGGGGACAGACAGGAATGTCTGTCTCACTCCGGATTAGTTGAACGCCATTCGCGAGTTCGTCTTCAGGTAAGCGGCAATCGCGGCCGCGAAGACTTGCCCGAATTCCGCGCGCTTCTTCTCGCCCATGCCCGGGATGCCTTCCATCTGGTCCAACCGCTCCGGATAATGATGCGCCATGGCCCGCAAGGTGGTGTCTCCAAAAATCACATACGCCGGCACCCGGCGGTCGTCCGCCAGTTGCTTCCGCAAGGTACGCAGACGCTCAAAGAGAATTTCGTCACAGGCGATATCGCCTTCCCGGCGGGTGCTGGCGCGCTTCGACTTCGGCACGTCCAGCGACTTCGTCAGCGTCACCGGCTGGCGGCTGCGCAGGATATTCATGCCTGCTTCCGTCAGCTCGAGCGTGGCGAACTCGCCTTCCGCCACGCCGACATAACCGAGCCGCATCAACTCGCGCCCAACCGCCGCCCATTGCGGACGCGAAAGTTCGCTGCCGATGCCGTAGGTCGTCAGGCGTTCGTGCCCCCAGCGGCGGATCTTGTCGGTGTCGGCGCCGGTCAGCACTTCGATAATGTGATTGATGCCGACACTGAACCGGCTGTTTTGCGCGATCCGATAAATGCACGAGAGAAACTTCTGCGCCACCAAGGTGCCGTCATACGTTTCCCGGGGCTCGGCGCAGTTGTCGCAGCCGCCGCAGTTATCAAAGGGGAATTTCTCGCCAAAGTATTCGAGGAGCTCGATGCGCCGGCAGCCCGAGCTTTCCGCGTAATGCACGATCTTGCGCAACTGGGCGCGGGCGAGGTCGCGTTCCTGTTCGTTTGTGATTTCGTCGAGGAAATGCGTCTGCTTCGCGATGTCGCCGGCACTGAATAGCAACAGGCAATCGCTGGGGAGCCCGTCGCGCCCGGCGCGGCCGGTTTCCTGATAGTATCCTTCCACGTTCTTCGGCAGATCGTGATGGATCACCCAGCGAACGTTGGGTTTGTTGATCCCCATGCCGAACGCGATCGTCGCACAGATGATCCGGGTGTCATCACGCAGGAACTGCTCCTGATTGCGCCCACGCTCGGCGGCGTCCAAGCCGGCGTGATACGGCCGCGCGGAGAACCCGCGGCCGGCCAGCGCCTCGGCCACGCGCTCGGCGGTGGCCCGGCTCGCGCAGTAAATGATCCCGCTGTCGGCTTCGCGCTTCCGCACAAAGTCGATGATCTGTTTGAGCGGTTGGTCCTTGGGGACGACCCGGTAGGTGAGATTGGGACGGTTGAAGCTGGCGACAAAAACGTCCGGCTGCCGCAGCTTCAAGTGCGTGACAATATCATGGCGCACGCGCGTGGTCGCCGTGGCGGTGAGCGCCATCAACGGCACGTCCGGCAAGGCGTCGCGAAGTTTCGATATCTGGCGGTACTCGGGCCGGAAGTCGTGGCCCCATTCGGAGACGCAATGGGCCTCGTCGATCGCGACGCAGGTGACGTTCCATTTCTTGAGGTTGTCGATCCAGCCGTCGAGCATCAGGCGCTCGGGCGCGACGTAGAGCAGGCGATACTCGTTGCGATGCAAACCGCGCAGTCGCGAGCGCGCCTCATCGGCGTCGAGCGTAGAATTCAGGAACGTCGCCGCCACGCCGCTGGCCTGCAGTTGGTCCACCTGATCTTTCATCAACGCAATCAGGGGCGAAACCACCACGGTCAGGCCGCCGCGCGTGAGCGCTGGGATCTGGAAACACAATGATTTGCCGCCGCCAGTCGGCAGGAGCGCGAACACATCCCGCCCAGCGAGCGTGGCTTCGCAGATCTCGCGTTGGAGCGGACGGAAGCTGCCGTACCCAAAGGTGCGCTTCAACAGGAGATCGAGTTCTGAAGTATCAGTCGGCATGGACCATCCCTGAATAAGCGGCACCCCCGCGCCAGAGCACGGAAAATCTCTTGGCGCGTTGCCACCGTTTTTAGGGTGGGCGTTGGAGTGAGCGCCCACGAGGCGGCATTCAACGGCCAGGCTCACCCGAAGGTCCGAGTGTGAACGACCTCGGAAACGCTGCCGGATCGGGGGGCGCTCAGTCCCGCGGCTCGAGCCAGCGCACGAACTCCGCCAGGGCCGGAGCCAGGGCATGTCCGCGGCGAATGCGGCGCGAGACCACCCGGAGCCGGCGCGACGCAGTCCGACCCAAGTGAACGAAAAGCTGCTCAGGATTGCGAGAGTTTGGAGGACCTAAACCAATTGTCGGTCGCCCAGCGTAACAGCATCGTTCTGGAATTATAGCGCACGCCCGGTCGCGCTACAAAAGGGGGTGCGAAACCGGGACGTTTCTATTGGAGCGTGCAGTCCGCTGCGCACGGTGACAACGGTGTTCGATTCAGTAGCGACATTGAGCTGGTCGAGTGCACCCGCGCGACGGTGGCCTTCTTGACACCGTTTACAATGTAAACACGGTACGGGCGTGCCAACTGTTGTGCAATCGTGCCGAATCGAAGAAGAACATGCGATGTTGCTCTCGCGGCAGGCAAAGCGCCGGCACCTTGAAGTGTCGACCTTGAGCAGCCTATACCTGAAAGAAAAAGCATTGGAGGAGGAGTTCCCGGGCATTGGATTTCGCGATTCAGCCGGCGGACGTGAAGCGTATGTGCTCGGGCATCGTGTCGCGGTTTGGGAAGTCGTGGACGCGCATCACCAAGCCAGGAACATCGCCAAGACAGCCGAACACTTTCGGTGGCCGCCTGCACTGGTGCGGTGTGCACTGGCATATGCCAGAGCGTGTCCGAAAGAGATCACGCATCAGCGTGAGGCCGAAGTCGGCCTATGAAATCTCGACTCCTGGCTGACGAAAACACGTCTCACCACCTGGTAGCTGCATGTCGGCAAATAGAAGCCGCCTTTCCGATCATCCACATTTCGGATTGGAAGGAAGGCATGTACCTGTCGGTGAAAGACCCCGCTCTCTTGATGGCATTGCGGGAAAGCGAAATGATTCTTGTTGGTTTTGATCGCGCGAGCATGCCGATGCACGCCGGCGCACTGACGCGCGAAGGTCTGGGGCACGCCGGTGTCATTCTCTTTCGCCGGTCGGTATCCGCCGTCGCGTATGGCAAGCAGGCCAGGCTACTCGTGAACTTCTGGCACGGAGCTAACGCCTGGGATTGGGCGGATCGTATCGAGAATTTGCCCAGCGATGCGCCGGTTAAGAGGGTGGTCGCGTCGTGAGGCGATCGCGCGTCTTGCTCGGTGCCGACACCTGGGTGAGGCAAGCGCCTCGCTGTAAAATCCGTTGCGCGGACGCCGGAAATCCATGGCGTATTACCGACAACCTTCGCGCCCATGAAATCTGACCTGCGTCCATCAAATTTCGGGGTTCAGACCCTGTAGGATGACAACATGGGACGCGGGGACTCTGTTGAGTTTGGTTCGTGTTCAATTTTTGGGCCGGTCTTTCCTCGAACTCTTGTGGTCTCGTACGGCGGCGCGTTGAGCACGCCGCAGCACATCCGCCAGGTCGACTTCGAGGGCGACTGCGATGCGAAGGAGTGTGTCGATCGTCGGATTGCGAACAATGGTCATAGAAGGTCCATGTTCCTGCGACGCCTTGGTCCCGATCCCGGTACTGCCAGCGTGCGGAAGTGTCGGTTGCTGCCTCCGAACGCAAAGAGCCGCGTCGCACGGGGCGACGCGGCTCTGGGCCATTCACGAAATCCAACGGGCTGTGGGCGCGCGGGCAAAAAACTCGCTCGACTCAGACCCGATCGGTGGTGCCGTTAGGCGACCGCCACTTCCAGACGTCCGCTTGTGCGGGTGGGCTCGAACCAGTCGCTCGGCGCGGCATCGGGTGCAAACTCGGGGCATGCCTCGACCAGCAAGGAGCGGAGATTTCCGCGCGCCCGGGCGATGCGGCTCTTCACCGTACCGACATTGATGCCCAAGGTCTGTGCGATCTCGTCGTAGGACCGGTTGAGCAAGTTGCGCAGAGTCAGGATCTCGCGGTGACGCGAATCTAGTTTTTCCATGCAGGTGGCGACCAGCGCAGAGAATTCGCCAGTGGCGGCTTCCCGGGACGGGCTCGGGGCGTCGGTCGCGACGAGATCAGCGAAGGTCGCTTCGCTATCGTCGCTCAACGGGCAATCCAGCGAGAGCGTGGCGTGCCTACGGCGACGGAAGAAGTACCAGTAACGATTGCGGGCCAAGTTGACCGCGATGCGGTGCAACCAAGTAGCCAAGGAGGAATCGCCCCGGAAACGCGCCAAGCCGCGATGAGCTCGGATAAACGTATCTTGCGCGATTTCTTCGGCATCGGCGCGGTTACGCAGCAGGGCAAGCGCGACGGAGAAGATCTTTTCGCGGTACCGCGTCATGATTTCGACGAAGGCCGGTTCGTCACCGCCGTTGAAACGACTTACAAGTTCCGCATCGTACGCGGCCTCCTGATGAGAGGCCGCAGCCCGGGCAGCGCGCTCGCTGGAGGTGCGGGAATTCTTGGGGGTGGTGGACGGGGGGAGGGGAGAGTGAGCGATCATTTTATGAAGGGTGATTGCGTTGAAGATGCGTTGAAGATGAGTGAGAGCCTTTCTATTACCTCATGCCGTGCCAATGGGTGGCAGGCATGGTTCAAGCTATTGTCCTTTCGATCTTTAGATTTTAGTCAGTAACATCTCCGATAGCCCGGTCCGTAGAATAATTCGTGCAACGTGCGCGAGAGAGTTTTCGACTCCGTGCATCCTGCACTCTCGGGCTTGGGGAAGCGGACCGACGCATGTAGCTCCTCGAATCAGCGAGAGTTACAATCTCGGCACCAACCAGAGTGCACTCGCAGGTGAGGGGTGTGGTGGCTAGATGCCGGAACGTTCGCTGTCCCGTCGGAGCGGAAATGGCCCCCGCGACCGTGCCCTTTGCGCTGCGAGGGCTGTCCGCGCTGCGTGACCGTCCGCTCTGCATCGACGCAGTTCCGTGCAATCACTGGGTCGCCGACTGGAACCCGGTGACGGAGGCTGGGGTTTTAGCGACCAAGAGCGGCTCTCGTTTCCCGAAGGGCCTGGGCGATGGCCGGATCGCCGGGGAAACGCTGGACGAGGAACTCAAGGTGGGGCTGGGCGGCGTTCGGTCGTCCCAGGTGCAACAGCAGCAGCGCAAGATTGCGGCGGGGATCGACGAAGTCGGGAGCAAGTGATAGGGCCTTTTCGTAGCGACCTACCGCGCCCGGCAAGTCGCCCAGTTCGATTAACACGTTGGCCAGATTGTTGTGCATCCCGGCATCGTCGGGACGAAGCCGAAGGGCGCGTTCGTACTGGGTGCGGGCCGGATCAAACTGCCGCAATTCGGCTAACGCGTTGGCGGCGTTGAAGTGAGCCTCGGCAAAGCCCGGTTTTAATCGGAGTGCTGCTTCCGCCCGGCGGAGAGCGCCGGCGGCATCGCCGAGTTGGAGCAGCGCGTCGCTGAGATTGCTATGCGGTTCGGCAAACGTCGGGTCAATTTGCACGGCGCGCTCGTAGTGCGGACGGGCCTCGCCGGGACGGCCGACGGCGAGAAGTGCGTTGCCAAGGTTGTTAAGCGCTTGAACGTGGCGTGGCTCGAGGGCGAGCGTGCGTTCGTAATGGCCCACCGCCTCGGCAGGGCGGCCGAGGCGCGCCATGATCAGACCGAGATTGTAGTGCGATTCGGTCGAATCCGGCTGCAAGCGAATCGCTTCGCTGAAGTGGCGTGCCGCCGGGTCGAATTGCGCACGGTTGAATTCCGCCAAACCTAGATTGTGATGCGCGCGGGCATTCTCCGGGCGTTTGGCCACCGTGTCGGCCCAAAGGCTGAGATCGCTGCGATAAGTCGTGTTGCGCAGGTGCGTCAGGCCGATGCCGGTGAGCACCAGGGTGGCCAGGATCCCGCTGCTGCGCCGTCCCAAGCCGGCGTAGAGGGCAATGACCGCGAGCGCGAGGGGGGCCACCAAGGCGAGATACATCCGGTGTTCCGCCATGGTTTGCGAAGCGATCGGGATGACGCTCGAGCTGGGGGCCAGTACGAAAAAAAACCAGCAGCCCAGAAAACCCCACGCCGGTGCCCGCCACACTGCCCACGCCGTCGCCCCTAGCAGTGTGACCACCAAGGTCGCGGGCAAGGCGACAGCGCCGAGGTCGCGGATCACGGTCGCCCCGTAATCAAAGACCAAGGGATGCGGCCAGAGCGTCAGCTGAAGGTAGCGAGGGATCGCACTCGCCTGCGTGAGCAGGTAATGCCAGGCGCCCACTTTGCTATCGAATCCGGCCGTTCCGCCGCGGCCTTCCGTACTGAGGACGAGAACCGCCAGCACCAGCCACGTGGCAGCCAGCGTGACGTAATAACCGCTTCGGGCCTGCCACGCCGCGCGGAATGTGCCGGCTATAAAGCTTCGATCATAGAGCAGCACGAGGAACGGAGCCACGACCATGACTTCCTTGGTTGCCATGCCAAAAGCCGCCGCCGCCACGGACGCCGTCTGCCATCGCCGTGGAGAGGAAGCCTCGGTCGCGCGCAGGAATGCGTATAGCGTCAGCAACAGGAACAGGCCACTCAGCGACTCCGCGCGTTGGACGGTATATGTAACGGCTTGGGTTTGGAGCGGGTGGATAGTCCAGAGTGTCGCCAGCGCCAGCGCCATGGGTCCGGTTACGGCGTGGAGATAACCCGGCAGCGGAGCCAGGGCGAAGGTGCGCCAGGCGACGCCATACAGGGTGAGACCTGCCGCGGCATGGATCAGGAGATTAAGAAGGTGATAACTCCAGACATGCGTCCCGCTGAGGAGATGGTTGAACGCGAGGGTGAGGGTGAAGAATGGCCGGCCGCTGGTGGTTTCGCCGGCGTCCGCTCCAGCGCCAAATGCTTCACTCCAAGAGCCGGTTTCCGCGATCCGACTGCCAAGCGCAACCGCTGGAATGTCATCGAAGACGAAGGGAACACCCAGCGAGTTGGCATACGCAAAAACGGTTCCCAGCAGGATTGCTCCCACGGGGATGGTCACCCGCAAGGGTGGGGCGTCACGAGCGGCACGGCTTAAGCTCACTAGGCCCCTGAAGAAGCAGCTGACCACACTCAAGGAAACCCAATTCTCTCAATCTATGATTCCTCCCGGTTCGTGTTACGGTCCAGTAACGTTGATTCCGCCTCGGCAGCAGGCGCGGCACTGTACTTGACTCCGATACTGCCGATAGGTCTCCTTCCCACTTTAATGTTCGGGTCACGTCAGGTCTCACCTACACCAGCACAATGCAAAAGTCGTCCTTCAGATTCGTCTTGCTCGCTGCTTTGGCCTATTTGGCCGGAGCGTTTAGTCCGAGTGCAATCGCGCAAATTACCACGTCTGGTATTACGGGCTATGTCCGCGATACCGACGGTAAAGCCATCGTCGGTTCCACGGTTACGGCCGTTTTCACGCCAACCAACGCTACTTTCACTGCGGTCACCAACGAGGTGGGTCGGTTTAACTTCCGCGGTCTTCCGGTCGGAGGTCCCTATACCGTGTCGGCCGTCGCCACGGGTTTTAGCGGCACACCCAACACCGAAGTTTTCACTCAACTCGGAACTGACATCGACGTAAATGTCGTCATCAAGTCCGACGTCGTGGTGATGCAGAGCTTCGTTGCAACGGCCTCACGCTCCGATCTCGATGGATCGGCCACGGGTGCAGGAACGCTTCTCTCCAGTGAGCGCCTGGGCACCAAGCCCACCTCTGAGCGTTCCCTGGCAGATATGATCAGTGCTTCGCCTTTGGTGACATTGCGTGAAACCTTCGGCGATCGCGAAGAATCGCAGATTACTGCGCTTGGTCAGAACAACCGCTACAATTCCATCCAGATCGACGGCACGCGCATCAACGACCTCTTCGGCCTCAATGGCACCGGGCTCGCCTCGTTCTTTAATCCACTCTCGCTCGATACCATCGAGCAACTCGCGGTTCAAGTCTCGCCCTATGACGTTCGCCAGGCCGGCTTCACGGGTGCTTCCATTAACGCCGTCACCAAATCCGGCACCAACCGTTTCCGCGGATCCGTTTATACGTATTTCCGTGGTGATGAGCTCTTCGGCGTCCAGTTGCAGGGCTACAACCCCCGCGACTTAAAGAACACTGGCGTCAAGACCAACCCCAAGCTGGAACGAAGCACGTTCGGTGCAACCTTTGGCGGCCCGATCATCAAAAACAAGGTGTTCTTTTTCCTCTCTTATGAGGATTTCGAAAGCACCAGCGCCGGTCGCGATGCGCGTTTCTCCACGCCACAGGAAACGCAGATTCTCCAGCGACTCCAGCAGATCTCCCAAGCCTCAGGCAAAACGATCGAGTGGGGCAGCGCCGTGACCGGCCAAGTTGCCAACACGGCGACCGACGAAAAGATTAGCGCCAAAGTGGATTGGAACATCACCTCGGACCACAAGCTCAGCGTGCGTTACACCACCACGGAGGGCGAAGTGCCACAAACCGGCAATCTTTCGGGCAGTCCAATCACGACCAATGGCGTCCGCAGCGGCATCATCACGGTTCCCGACGGACACTTTTATTCCCAAGCTCGTAAGGAAAAGACGGTCGCCGGCCAGGTGAACAGTCGTTGGTCCTCAAATCTGACCACCGAGATCAAGTATTCGGAAACGACCCAAGAGCAGCAGACTCCCGTTAACACCTTGTCTCCCTTCGTCCTCGTCACCGGTCTGACGGGCATTGATTTGATCGATGGATCCACCGTCACGGACGGCTCCTATGTCGCCGGCACCGAGCAGTTCCGCCAAGGCAATGAGATCGGAGTGGACAGCCAGCAGATGAGTGCGATCGGCACTTACTCCTGGAAGAATTTTGTCTTCTCCGGCGGGTTTGAACGGGAGCAGTCGGACTTCTACAATCTGTTTCGGGCAGGATCGTACGGCAGCGTCGCTTACCGAAACTTCGCTGATTTCCTTGCCGACACGAACGCGGTGATTGAACGGAGCGTTTACGATCCCGCCGTTCGCCCCGTTGCCGATATCTCTGAGATGGCTACGACCGGCATCTTCGCCCAGGCGAGATGGGACATCAATCCCCGCCTGTCGATCACGGGCGGCCTCCGTTATGAGTTTGTGGAGAGCCCTCTCGCTCCATCGCTGAACCAAGCGTTTCTGCGTGACACTGGCTTCCGCAACGACGGCACCGTCGACGGCACCAGCAGCATCTCGCCACGAGTAGGCTTCAATCTTGCCCTCGACGAGGAACGCCGCACGCAGGTACGGGGTGGCTTTGGTCACTTCTTTGGGCGCGCGCCGTGGGTGATCTTCTCCAATTCCTACGGGCAAACGGGGGTCGGCGCCTTCACCCAGCAATCGGCCCAAGGCCAGTTGCCCACCAGCCTGACGACTTACCTGCGCAACAACTTCGATCCCGCCAATCCGATCGGCACCGGAGTCGATAATCCGGCTCTGCGTCGTGAAGTGAATTGGGCCGATGACGGCACCGAGCTGCCACAATCCTGGCGGGGCAATCTCGCGGTCGAGCACAAGCTTGGCATCCTCGATTCGATCCTTACCGTCGAAGTGGTTCACAGCATTGTCGACCAGTCCATTTTCGTCACCAACGAGAACATTCGCGCTACGTCGATCGGGGCGGATGGCCGTCAGCGTTTCGCTGGTGATCCCGGCACCTTGGCCAATGCGCGTTTTGCGAATTATACGCGCTTGATTCGGGTGCAAAATAAGTCCGTCGGCGACTCGACCTACATGTCCGTCCAGTGGGCCCGTCCGATCAAGAACAAGTGGGGCTTTGATCTCTCCTACACCCGCGGACGTTCCACCGAGGCTCAGGCCATCGGTCAAACCACCGCCGGCGGCCAATGGAACCGCAATGTGGTGTTCAATCAGAACACCGCCACCAAGGGCACGGCTGATTTCGAGATCAAAAACCGGGTTCAAATGAATCTCACCCGGCAATTCGAGTTCGTGAAGAAATGGCGCAGCACGGTGTCACTGTATTACGAAGGCCGCTCGGGTAATCCATACAGCTGGGTCTTCGGCAGCGATCTCAACGGTGACGGCGTGTCCTTCAACGACACGGTGGCCGTCCCGAGCGGCGCCAGCGATCCTCGCTTTGACTTCTCCGGCATGACGGCGGCGCAGCTGGATTCCTTCCTGAGCTATGTCAACGGCAGCGAACTCGCTGACTACGCCGGCGGCATCGCGCCCAAGAACGCGTTCATCGAGCCCTGGGTTAATCGCCTCGACTTGAAGTTCATCCAAGACGTTCCGCTCGCCGGGCCGGTTCGCCTGCAGCTGTTCTTCGACTTCATCAACATCGGTGCCTTCCTCAGCAGGAGCACGTTTGGTTATCACGAGGTATCCCCCTTCATTCAGAACGGCGTGTTCCGTACCCGTACGCTCACGAACTCCACCGCCTATGGTACGGATGGCCGTATCCGGCCCACGTTCACCTCGTTGCCCACTGGCTTCAATGTCGACAACGGCATGTCCCGCTGGCGCATCCAGCTCGGTGCCAAGCTGACCTTTTAAGCGATACGCCGAAGTCTTCCCTTGCCGAGCGGCCGTGCGAATGCACGGCCGCTCTTTTTTTTTGGCGTTCTCACGGTGAAACACGCAGTCCGGCCTGACTGTTTGTAAAGTGGGTCTGGAGTGAACCGCTTTACCCGCGCTCCCTTCAACCCCTCCCATCTCATCCCCCGCGAACTGTGTCCCCGTCCTCGTGCTCACTTTCCGGATACTTTCCCGTATGCTGGAGCAGTTAATTATCAGCCGCTTACCATCGAGGCTCCTGCACTGACACGCCCCTCCGCCCTTCGGTTTCACAGGAGAAACGGCCTTGGGCCCAAACACTTTTTACCTTTCTCCCTCTGACCAAACATTCGTCCGGTCGCGCAAGCCAAATCTAAGCAAAAAATTAACCCTTTCGAGGGCATAAACGCATTGACGAGAAAAAACACCATACCCATGGGTTGTGGTTGTCGCGTCTCATGACCACATCCTGTTGTGGTCAGTAACGCGTTAATAACTCCCAACAACTTTGGTTCGCCTCAGGGTCTTCCGGATCCGAGACCAACCAATCGTTTTCACCACCTTTCGCCGCCTTTCACTCTCGTCCGCCGTCGCCGTCGTCCCATGCAAAAAACGTTTCAGGTTGGAGCCAAGACCTTCGTCCTCGATCAAGCCAAAGCCGAGGCCGCTTTTGCCGCCAAGAAGGTCATCAATGGTCGCCAGACCATGACCTTCAACTTGCTTCCCCTCAAGTACCAGTGGGCTTACGATCTCTATCGCACGATGAAGGCCAACCACTGGGAGCCCGAGGATATCCCGATGGGCAAGGACATCGAGCAATGGCGCGATGAAAAGGCTGTCTCCGACATCGAGCGCTGGATCATCCGCATGGGCATCGGCTACTTCTCCGCCGCCGAGGGCATCGTGGGTGATAACATCCAGCACGTGGTCCGCGAACTCGTGACCGCACCCGAGCTCAAGCTCGTCCTTGGCCGCCATGCGCACGAGGAAAACATCCACGCCGACTCGCTGCTCTATATGATCGCCTCCCTTGGGATCAACCCGCACGAGTGCGAAGCGATGTTCGAGGACGTACCGACAATCGTCCGCAAGAACGAGTTTGTTACCCGCATCTCCAAGAGCCTCCGCCGTGAGCTCGACCTCACCCGGCCCGAAAACAAGAAGCTGCTCGCCAAAAACATTTTCGTTTTTGGCCAATGCATGGAGGGCACGCAGTTCTACGGGCTCTTCGGCATGGTCCTCTCGCTCTACCGGCAGAACAAGTTTCCCGGCATTGGCCAGATGTTCCGCTACACCCTTCGCGATGAGTCCAATCACATCGAGGTGTTCCGGAATCTCTTCATGGATCTCATCGAGGAAAACCGTGAGATCTGGACGACCGACTTCAAAGAGGAGCTGCGTGAACTCATGCGCGAGGCGATCAACCTCGAAAAGGAATTCATTCGCGACTGCCTGCCGGTGAATGCGGTCGGCCTCGCGGTGGACGAATTTGTCACGTATATTGATTTTATCGCCGACCGTCGCCTCGAAGGCTGCGGACTCGAGCCGTTGTCACCCGGCGTGAAGAATCCGCTGCCGTGGCTGGCCGAGATGATGGACATCAAAAAGGAACAAAACTTTTTCGAAGGCCGCGTTACCGAATATCAAAAGGCCTCCTCGCTCAACGTCGCCGCCGACGACGAGCTTTGACCATCCGACGAACTGTATATAGACCATTGTAATCGTTGAGTAAAATTAGCGATTACTCCCGGGCCCATCGACCGTTTGTCGGTTCTCGTTTGCTTCCTCACCCCTCTCTATAAAGTTTCTCCCGCGCCTCACCCCTAGGCGCTTGTCAGCTAAGTTCTTGTCGAATGTTGAAACCCGGATGCAGTGCGGCCTCCACCGCCCTGCGTTTTCCGTTATTCACGTTCGCGTCCGAGTTCCACACCCGTTTCCGCCTTTCCGATTTCTCCTCCGAAGACCGCCCGCGTTTCTTCTTTCTTCTTTTCCGCCTTTTCTCCTTTTCCTCCGATGAGCTCTCCCTCCCTCGCCCACGATCTCGCGCTCAAGCGCACCGTCCACACCCCCGTCGAACAGAAACCCCATTTCGCGTGGCGCGATGTCCTCAATGGCGAAGCCATCACCGTTCCTAATGTCGTCCTCCTCTGCCCCCACGGCGAGGAGAAGTTCGACCTCTCCGAGGTCGCCGATACCCTCGGCAAGGCGCTGACCAATGTGCACCTTGCCACCGGTGAGAAGGATATCTTCACCCCCGCCAATCGCGCTTGGCTCGCCAACATCTGCCGCGAGGTCGCCGCCAATCTCGTCGAGCTCTCCCGCAAGCAGTCGCCCGTTCGGCTATCGCTCAACGCCCTCTATGAGCTGATCGAGAAAACGCTCGTCGACAACAACGCCTACTTCGTCGCGAAGAGTCTCCTGCTCAACCGCGCCCGCAAGATTTCAAGCACCCACACCACCGCCGGCCCATCCAGCCTCCGCGTTATCCGCCGCAACAACCAAGTCGTGCCGTGGAGCGAACAGAAGGTCGAGATCGCCGTCCGCAAGACGTTCCTCTCCCTCCAGCGCGACTCCGCTCCCGCCATCGCCATCACCAAGGCGGTTTCGGAGCGCGTCCGCTCTTCCAAGCAGTCCTTCGTTCACATCGAGGAGATCCAGGACATGGTCCAGGAGGAGCTCATGAAGTCCGGCCACTATAAAGTCGCCGAGGCCTATATTCTTTTCCGCGCCCAACGCGCCGTCACCCGCGAGGCCGGGCTCGATCCCGAGCCGTCCACCGACGCCGGCTTGTCCGACGCTCCCGTACTCGCCCCCGGCCAGTCCGCGTTGATCGTCGTCAAAAAAGCCGACGGCACCAATGTCTTCTGGGACGGCGCCGATCTGCGCAAACGCATCGAATTCGCCCGCATCGGCCTCGATCTTTGCCTCTCCAATGACGAGATCGAAACCGAGCTCCGCCGCTCGGTGTATGATCAGATCACGCAGAAGGACCTCGACGCCACGATCGTTCTCAACTCGAAAACGCTGATCGAGAAAGACGCCGATTTTGCCAAGTTCGCCGGCCGCATCCAGCTCACCTATATTTACGAAGAGGTCCTCGGCTGGGACATTATGAAGGAGGGCATCGGCGCCCTCAAGAGCGCTCACCAGCGCGCCTTCAAGAAGTACCTCGAACACGGCGTCGCCATCAGCCGACTCAACCCGCGCCTGCTCGACTATGATCTGTCCCGTCTCAGCGCCGCCCTCGATCCCTCGTCCGACCTCGAGTTCGACTTCCTCGGCATCCAGACGATGTATGATCGCTATCTCATCATCGACAAAACCAAGACGACGGCCCGCCGCATCGAGACCCCGCAGTTCTTCTGGCTGCGCGTCTCCATGGGCCTGATGCTCGACGAAAAGGGCGACCGCGAAGCACGCGTCACCGGCCTCTACGAACTATATAAGAGCCGCCGTTTCTGCAGCAGCACGCCGACCCTTTTCAACTCCGGCACGCTCCACTCGCAGCTTTCGTCCTGCTATCTCTATTACGTCGACGACTCCCTCGAGAGCATCATGCTCCGCGGCATCGCCGACAACGCGTTCCTCGCCAAATGGGCCGGCGGCCTCGGCGGCTCCTGGACCGCAGTCCGCGGCACCGGCGCCTATATTGCCGGCACCAACGGCGAGTCCCAGGGCGTCATCCCGTTCCTCAAGCTCCACAACGACCAGCTCGTCGCCGTCAACCAGGGTGGCAAACGCAAGGGCTCCGGCTGCGCGTATCTGGAAACCTGGCACAACGATATCTTCGAGTTCCTCGAGCTGCGCAAGAACACGGGCGACGACCGCCGCCGCACGCACGACATGAACACGGCGAACTGGATTCCCGACCTGTTCATGAAACGGATGGAGGCCCGCCAGCAGTGGACGCTCTTCCGTTCGAACCATGTGAAGGATCTCCATGAACTTTACGGTGCCGCCTTCGAGCAGCGATACCTCGAATACGAGCGTCTGGCGGACGGGGGAAAGATTCA
>JBBQEG010000102.1:0-14530 GCA_038320495.1 Opitutales bacterium
TCCACGTGGGTCAAGACGCCGAATTTCGACCGCGTGGCCCGCGAGGGCGTCCTGTTCAAGCATGCGTTCACGTCCAATCCCAAGTGCAGTCCGTGCCGCGCCAGCATCCTGACGGGGCGCAATTCGTGGCAACTCCGCGAGGCGGTCTCGCACAACGGCTATTTTCCGGCGGGCTTCGAGGTTTTCCCCGACTTGCTGGAAAAATCAGGTTACACCGTCGGACTCACCGGCAAAGGCTGGGGTCCCGGTGATTTCAAGACGCTGGCCCAGCGCACCCGCAATCCCGCCGGTCCGAACTTCGACAAGCATACCCACCAGCCCATCGCCACGGGCATCAACCGCAACGACTACTCGCGGAACTTCGCCGACTTCCTCCAGCAACGCGATCCCGCCAAGCCGTTTTCGTTCTGGATGGGTTTCCACGAACCTCATCGGGGTTATGAATGGAATTCCGGCGTTCGCCTCGGAAAGAATCCGAACGATGTCACGGTGCCCGCCTATTTCCCGGACACAGATATTGTGCGCCGCGATATGCTCGATTATGCCGTCGAAGTCGAAGCGGCCGATGCACATATTGGCAAGGCGCTCGCGTCGCTCGAAGCCGCCGGGTTACTCGAGACCACGTTGGTGGTCGTCACGTCCGATCACGGCATGCCGTTTCCTTTTGTGAAGGGACAGATCCATGAAGATGGCTTTCGTCTTCCGCTCGCCATGCGCTGGGGCAAGGCGATCAAGCCGGGACGGGTCGTCGAGGACTTCGTCAACGTGCGGGATTTTGCGCCGACCTTTCTCGAGCTGGCCGGCCTGCCGCCGCACGAGCAAATGACCGGTCGCAGCCTCATGGGCCTGCTTCGTTCCGATCGCTCCGGCTGGATCGAGAACCGCAACACGATGCTGATCGGCAAGGAGCGCCACGATCTGGGCCGCCCCAACGATCTCGGTTATCCCGTGCGCGCGCTTCGCACCCGTGATTTTCTTTACGTGCAGAATTTCCATCCCGACCGCTGGCCCGCTGGCAATCCTGAAACCGACTTCGGCAATGTCGACGGCAGCCCGACCAAGGAACTGCTGAAGTCCATCGGCGGACACTACTACGATCTCAGCTTCGGTAAACGTGATGCCGTCGAATTGTTCGACCTCCGCAACGATCCCTATGCGGTTAATAATCTCGCCCACGATCCCACCCGGCGCGCGCAACTCGAGTCACTCCAACAGCAGATGCTGCAAATGCTGCGCGATGAAGGCGACCCGCGTGCCCTGGGTGAGGCCGCTATTTTCGATACCTATAAATATGTCGCCGGCCGCAACAAGGCCTACGAAACCTGGCTGAAGGCGCAGGAGCTGAAAGTGATACTGCCCGCCCCGACGGCGCCCAAAGGCCGTCCGGAGGGGCCGCGCAAATAGCGCGCCTCATCAGAAAAAGTTCGCCGGCCGCGTCTCCCTCGATTCGAAAAGCCTTACGCCCACACGGCGCAATGCCTGAATGGAACTTATTATAATGGCGCTGCACCTCACCTTCTCTCGCTCCTCATTCCGACAGTCGTTCGCGAGGTTCGGCATGCTCAGCCTGCTCGCGGCCGGAACGGCGCTTGCGGTCCAACCCACGGGCGACCGCCACATCGTCGAGCGCATGCCCGGGCTGGTGGCGTTCTGGACGTTTGGCGAAACGCCGGGCCACGAGCGTCATTCCACCGGAACAAAGAATCCGCACCCACTGGTCGAAGTGGGTGGCCCGGTGGCCCGCGTGGAGGGAGGCCCGTTTTCCGGCTATTCGGCGGAGTTGAACGGGAAACAGTTTCTCAAGATTCCCTATGCCGACACCGCTGATCTCAATATCAGCGGCCCGCGGGCGCAGGTGAGTATGTTTGCCGTCGTCCGCATCGTTAATCTCGAGAAGAGCCGCACCATTGCGGGCATGTGGAGCGAAGGTCTTGGTCGCGGCGACGACAGCGGCACCCGCCAATACGCCCTGCTGCTCAACATGCCGACGTACGGCGGTCCGCGCCGACTCGTGCCGCATGTTTCCAACGAAGGGGGCGTCACCCGACGCGCCGACGGCAGCGCCTTTCCGTGGTGCGCCGACTATGCTGTATCCGCCAACGAAGTACCCGAAGAGACCTGGGTGACGCTCGGCTTCACCTACGACGGGAATTATCTCAGTGCCTATATCAACGGTAAGCTCGATCGCCACGAACTGGACCCGGTGAAACACCGGCGCACGGACCGCTACTTCACGCACGAAGGGCCTAACGGCGGCAGTCGCGGGCTCAACCCGTATTTCCACGGTCGCGGCATTTTCCGCTACGATCCGGCACAGCATGCCACGACCAAACCAATGGGCGGCTCCGACTTCATCGTGGGCGCACGCTTTGCGGTCGGTTCGCTCTTCGCTGAGGGCCTGGCCACGCAGGGCCGGTTTGGCGGGCTCGCGGTGTTTGACCGCGCGCTGTCGGAGATGGAGATGAAACGACTTCACGACGCGGCGGCAATCGACGGGTTGAACCGCAACCGTCCGGAATGACCCGGTTGCGGCATTTATAACTAGCGCCAGCAAAGCTCGCGCGTCGTCTGCTGTCCTCCTCTGCCGCGCGCTGTGGGCAACCGCTGCGTGGGTTAGAAGTGCGACCCTGCCGTCGCCGCGAAGCCCCGGTTCGCGTGCCGTGACGCTCTAAACGCAAAAGACCGCTCAGGCGTGAGCGGCGGTCACGGTCACGACCGTGCTCGGCTGCAATGTCGCCAACGCTGCCAAAATTTGCGGCACGAGCGGCCGCAGATCGGCGAACTGATTGGATGGCGCGCGCAGCACGATCACAGCAAACGTCAGCGCAGCCGTCTTCCGATTCGCGGGTAGGTTTTTATCGACAGTCAGAAACGCGTCGTAGTTGCCGGCGATCAACCCGAGGAGCTTTCCGTTGGAAATGCCAGCCCAGCCCGCTTGGGGCACGGTGGAAACCAAATGTCCCGTTAGCTCCAGTGCGAGGCGTCGCGGCAGGCATTCGTCCAAGACAACGCGCATGGATCAGGCGATGTTCGCCGTGAGTAGCGCGCGCGCCTCTTCGAGAAAATCGATCACCTGGGTGCGGCTCACTGAGGGAAAATCTTCAAGAAAGTCGTCGATGGAGTCACCGGCTTCCAGGCAGTCCGTCAGGTTTTTGACCGGCACGCGCGTGCCGGCAAAAACCGGCGTGCCACCGAGAATCTCAGGATCGGAAACGATGAGCGGCCTCTTCATGGGCTCACTGTGCCCTTGATGTGCGCTCGGCGCAACGCGCGAAAACGCGTGCGATGCCTCCTTCTTTAGCCGCCGGCAGGCGGATGGTGTCGCAGGCGGATGGTGTCAGGCCGAAACCTGTAATCGGTGGTTAAAATAAATTACTGAATTTAGGTTTAATTCCGATGCGCGCCTGCCTCACGTTTATCCATTTAAAGGTGCGAAGAACCACCACGAATGACACAGACGGCACGAATACAGAGAATTGCAGATCAAGCGCACTTGACTGCCCTTCACCCGCAAGGTGAAGTGCACGAAATGCAGAATGCCTTGGTAATCTGTGTCCATCTGTGAAATCTGAGGATCCAACCGCGTTTCCAGGTTCATTATGCAAGCCCCTCTTCCTCCCGACGAATCCGCCCGGCTCCAAGCGCTGCGGGACTATAATATTTTGGATACACCTGCGGAGCGTGAGTTTGATGACATTGCGGAGCTCGGCGCGCAAATCTGCGATACACCCATCGCCCTGATTACGTTGGTGGATGAAGATCGGCAGTGGTTCAAATCCAAGGTTGGGGTGAGTCAGGAAAGCACGGCCCGCGATGTCGCGTTCTGCGCTCATGCGCTGCTCTCTCCAGACATTCTCCAGGTTCCGGACGCGCTGGCCGAGGCCCGTTTCGCCGATAATCCCCTGGTCACAGGAGAGCGCGGGATCCGGTTCTATGCCGGCGCTCCGCTGATCACGCCCGAAGGCCATACGCTGGGCACGCTCTGTGTAATCGATCGGGTCCCGCGGCGGCTGACGGCGAAACAGGCCCAAGCTTTGCAGGTCCTGAGCCGCCATGTGATGACCCAGCTTCAGCTTAGGCGTCTCTTGCGCGAAAAAGTCCTGACCGAGTCCGACTTGCGCGCCAGCCTCGCGAACCAGGCGAAAGTGGAGGCGGCGCTGCGGCGAAGCGAACAGGAGCAACGCGATCTCGCGCGGCGCCTGGAGGTCGAACATGCCAGACTCGTCGAAGCACAGGCGTTGGCCAAAGTCGGCAGTTGGGAAACCGATTTGTCCACGATGTCCGTTGTTTGGTCGGAAGAGACTCATCGCATTTTCCAAACCGACCCCCGGACGTTTCAGCCCACTCACGCAACGTTCCTCGACCGCACCCATCCGGACGACCGCGCAGAAGTCGACCGCGTCTTCACCAACTCCCTCAAAGAACAGACTCTCCATGTCCTTGAGCATCGCGTGGTGATACCGCACGGCGGCATCAAGATCGTGGACGAACGGTGGCGCGCATTTCACGACGACGCCGGCCGACCGGTCCGGGTGGCAGGCACCTGCCAGGATATCTCCGAGCGAAGGCAGGCGGAAGAGGCCGAACGAATCAACAGTCGCAATTACGAACGACGGCACGCGGAACTGGTCGCGTTAACCCGAAACAATTTCTGGGACAACGGCGGCGAGCTCGCGGCGCTGACGCAAATCACCGAATCGGTTTCGCGGGCGCTCGAAGTGGAACGCGTGAGCATCTGGCGGTTCACGCCTGATGGTTCCGCCATTGTTTGTCAGGACCTTTTCCAAGCATCGGCAGACCGGCACTCGGCCGGCCAGGAACTTGCGAGAGCGTCGTTCCCGGCGTACTTCAATGCGCTCGCCGAGCACGACGTGGTGGCGGCCGACGATGCGACTCACGATCGGCGCACCCGGGAATTCGCCAAGACTTACCTCGAACCCGCTGGGATTGCCTCGATGCTGGATGCTCCGATCAAATTGGGCAGCATTTTGGATGGTGTCTTATGTGTGGAACAGGTGGGTCCGGCCCGGCGCTGGAGCCATGGCGAACAGAGCTTTGCAGTGTCGGTCGGGAACCTCATTTCACTCCTCCTCTCCCAACGGGCGCTGGAACGGAGTGAGAACCGGCTCCGCACCATCTTTGAAAGTGAACCGGAGTGTGTAAAAATTGTTTCACCGGCAGGCCTGCTGCTAGACATCAATCCGGTTGGGCTCCGGATGATTGAGGCGGGCGATCGTTGCGACGTCCTAAACCGGCCGGTCGCAGACTTCATCCACCCCGCAGACCACGCCGCCTATGCAACGCTTCACGAACGGTCGATCCAAGGAGAAACCGGCCAGATGCAGCTTCGCGTCAAAGGCCTTAAAGGAACCGAACGATGGATTGAAACTCATGCCGCGCCGCTGCGCGAGGCGGATGGCCTGATTGGTTCCGTTCTGAGTGTCAGCCGGGATATCACCGCGCGGAAAGTGACTGAGGAGAAAATGCGCGAACAAGCTGCCCTCCTCGATAAAGCTCAAGATGCCATCATCGTGCGCGACCTGAATCATCGGGTTCTGTTTTGGAATAAAAGCGCGGAGCGACTGTACGGGTGGAAAACGGACGAGGCGCTCAATCAGTCCGTGCAAACGTTGCTCTATCGCGACCTGACTATGTACGACGCGGCGGTTCAGACCACGCTCGCCAAGGGAGAATGGGTCGGGGAAATCGACCAGTTTACGCGCGACGGCAAGCCACTCACGATTGAGGGCCGGTGGACCTTGGTACGTGATGACGAAGGCCGGCCCAAATCCATTCTCGCGATCAACACCGACATTTCCGAGCGCAAGATTCTCGAGCAGCAGTTTCTCCGCGCCCAGCGGATGGAGAGCATCGGAACTCTGGCCGGCGGAATTGCGCACGACCTCAACAATCTCCTCGCCCCGATCGTCATGGGCGTCGACTTGCTGAAACGGTTTGGCTTGAACGAACAAAGCCTCGAATTGGTTCACAATATCGAGCGCAGCGCCCACCGCGGCTCGGACTTGGTGAAGCAAGTGCTGTCGTTCGCCCGCGGAGTGGAAGGATCGCGGGTTACGGTGTTCCCCATGCACATTGTGCGCGAGGTCGAGGCCATCGCCCAAAGTACGTTTCCCAAGAATATCACCTTCGAGGCCGACGCGCCTAATAACGTCTGGCCGATCACGGGTGATCCCACGCAACTCAACCAGGTGCTGCTGAACCTGTGCGTGAATGCCCGCGACGCGATGCCCGATGGAGGACGGCTCAGCGTCATGGTCCGCAACCGCACCGTCACGCCCGCGGATGCGACCTTGCACCCGGAGGTGGCCCCAGGTCGCTACGTGCGCATCGATGTTTCTGACACTGGCTGCGGCATGTCGCCCCAGGTCATCGAGCGCATTTTCGAACCGTTTTTTACCACCAAGGAAATGAGCAAGGGCACCGGTCTCGGCCTTTCCACCGCACTGGGAATCATCCGTAGCCATGGAGGCTTCATCCATGTCAAAAGCGCCATCAACGACGGGTGTGTTTTCACCCTCCACCTCCCCGCCTCCCTCGAAACGACCCCGCCCGACTCCACCTTCAACGGAGCAGCTGAAACGATGCCCCGCGGAAACGGGGAGCTCGTCCTCGTCGTCGATGACGAAGCCCTCATCCGCGATGTCACGAAGCAGACCCTTGAATCCTTTGGCTATCGGGTGGTCACGGCGGAGGACGGCGCTCATGCGATGGGCGTCTATGCCCTGCACCGCGCGGATATCGCCGTGGTGCTCACCGACATGATGATGCCGTTTATGAACGGATCGGCTTTGATCGCCGCGCTCATCCGGCTGGACCCCTTCATCAGAATCATCGCGGCGAGCGGTCTGAATACTCATAGCGACGTCATGAACGCCGGAGTCCGGCATTTCCTCGCCAAGCCTTACACCGCCAACGCCCTGCTGTCGGCGTTGAAAACCGCCCTGGAGCAACCCGCGACGCAGCCTTCCGGGGGCGGCCTCGTCTAACGGGCTGGCGCGTGCCCGGCCCGCGGCACCCGGGAAATTTCCGGCGTCGTACACCGGCCAAGATTGATCTCCTCCACTCGCTCCACGAAGAGAGGCACGGCCAGCGGCGTAGTTTTTTCCGGATAGCCGGGGGAGACAAAGGCGTTTTTTTTCAGCCGTTTCCCCCTCCGCTGAGACGTTTCGGGGGGGGGAATTAAGCATATGATCATTGACCCGCATGGTTCGGGGTACGCTTCATATCACCACCCCGCCATTCGTGGCCTTGCACGTTTGGCCGAACTATATGATGTCCCCGGATCGCGAGAAGGCGCCCCAGCCGCCCACCCCGCTGCGCGCGAGCGCGGACAGAAACAGCTCGGAGTCGCCGCGGTGGGTCTCCCGAGCCTGGTGGATCGCCGGGACTTACGGCGTCTTTGCGACGCTGTGGATCTACTTTTCCGATCGCGCGCTGGCCGTCTTCTCACCTGATCCGGCTCTGCTGATTCGTTGGAGTGTCGTCAAAGGGCTCGTCTTTGTTGCGGTCACATCGTTGCTGCTGCTCTGGTTGATGAGGCGGTCCTTTGCCTCCGTGGAAGCCAGCTACGGATCGCTTCGCGCCCGGGAGAAACAACTGCGGGCGAGCGAGGAGCAACTCGCTGCCCTCATCCGTTCCGCCATGGATGCCATCGTGACGGCGGACGCCAGGGGACGGATCATCCTGTTTAATGCCGCCGCTGAAAAAATGTTCCGTTGCGAGGCGGTGCGCACCTTGGGTCAACCCTTGGAAAGCTTCATTCCTGCGATGGCGGCAATCGCGGTGAACGCGGGGGCTTCGACGACGCCCGCCCATCATCCACCCGCTGAACCCTCGGTTCTGGCAGGGCGACGCTTCGACGGCGAAAATTTCCCGATCGAAGCCTCCGTCTCCCGGCACGAGGCTGACGGCCAGCGCTTTTTCACGGTCATGCTCCGTGACATTACTGTCCGCCAAAATCAGCAGGCCGAAATCGACCGCCTCAACCGCCTCAACTCCGCGCTCAGTCAAATCAACCAAGCCATCGTTCGGATGAGCCGTCGCGACGAACTGTTACAGCGCGTTTGTGATATCCTGGTGGAGAATGGCGGCTTTCGCCTCGCATGGGCCGGATGGCACGATGTGGAAAACCATGTCCTCGAGCCGGTGGCGGTCGCGGGCGACGAGAACGATTACGTTAAAACAATCGAGATCTACACCGACGAACGGTCCGGCCTGAGGCCATCGGGGGCCGCGTTCTGCGCCGACCGGTCGTATATCTGTAATGATATTCTGTCGGACCCTTTCTCCTCCTCGAATCTGACTGAGGCGACGCGGCGAGGGTTTTGTGCTTATGCCGCGTTTCCGATTCACGATGAAGGCCAGGCCGCCGGACTGCTCAGCGTGTATGCCGAGGCGGTGAATTTTTTCCAAGATAAGGAAATCGCCCTGCTGCAAGAGGCGGCGGCCAACCTCTCGTTTGCCCTCGGGAATCTGGCTCGCGAGAAAGAGCGGCAACGCGTGGAGGCCGTCGCTCAC
Organism: Opitutales bacterium; assembly: GCA_038320495.1. Taxonomy (GTDB): domain Bacteria; phylum Verrucomicrobiota; class Verrucomicrobiia; order Opitutales; family Opitutaceae; genus ER46. The sequence goes on from JBBQEG010000102.1 coordinate 8,539, forward strand.
AGCGAGAAACTCTTTTCCGACACCATCATCGAGAGCATGCCGGGCGTTCTCTATTTATACGATGATCAAGGGCGGTACCTGCGCTGGAACCAAACGATGGAGCGGGTGACCGGCTTCTCCGCGGCGGAAATTGCGCGCATGAACCCGCTGGACTTTGTCGCCCCCGGTGAGCGGAGGCCGGTTGAAGCTAAAATCAAAGAGGTGTTTGCCGGACGGGAATCTTCCATTGAATCGGCCTTACTCACCCGGGACGGAACGTCCGTTCCGTACCTCTTTACGGGCCGGCGGATTCTGTTTAATGGCGTTGCCTGCCTCGTCGGCGTTGGGATCGATATCTCTGAACGCAAACGCGCCGAGATCGCGTTGCGCGAGCTCAACGAAACGCTCGAACATCAAGTCGCCGATCGCACGGGCGAACTCCAGAGCGCCCTCACCCGCGCCGAGGCTTCCGATCGGATTAAATCCGCCTTCCTGGCCACCATGTCGCACGAACTGCGAACCCCGTTGAACTCGATCATCGGATTTACGGGTATCGTCTTGCAGGGTCTGGCCGGCCCTCTGAACGCTGAACAAACGAAGCAACTCGGCATGGTTCGCATGAGCGCCCGCCATCTCCTCGAGTTGATCAATGATGTCCTGGATCTCTCCAAGATCGAGGCCGGCCAGCTCGAGATCGCCGCCGAGGCATTCCCCCTGATGGAATCAATCGAGCGCGTCGTCGGCTCGGTGGCTCCCCTGGCCACCAGGAAAGGGCTGATACTGAACACCCAGGCGCCGCCTGACCTCGGCGAGATGATCGGCGACCGGCGGCGTGTGGAACAGATCCTCCTCAACCTGCTGAACAACGCCCTCAAGTTCACCGTCCACGGCTCGGTGACGCTCACTGTCGAAACGGTGGCTGACTTCCAATTCACTCCCGCCGCGGAGCCGGTCCGCGCGATCCTTATCCGCGTCACCGACACGGGCATCGGGATCAAAGAGGCGGACCTCGCTACGCTGTTTAGACCCTTCCGCCAAATCGACTCCGGACTCTCCCGCCAGCACGACGGAACCGGGCTCGGGCTGGCCATTTGTCGCCGGCTTACGCATTTGATGGGTGGATCGATCTCTGCGCAAAGTCAGTGGTCGCAAGGCAGCGAGTTCACCGTCATATTGCCTCTGGAACCACCCCCCGAGTCATGAATCGAACCATTCTACTCATCGAGGACAACGAACAGAATCGCTATCTGACGACGTTCCTCCTGGAGCAAAACGGCTATACGGTCGTATCCGCTGAGGATGGACCGCGTGGAATCGCGGCGGCGCAGACGGCGTTGCCGGCTATTATCCTGCTGGATATTCAGCTGCCCACCATGGATGGCTATGAAGTCGCGCGTGAGCTGCGCGGGCGCGAAACGTTGCAGCACATTCCGATCATCGCCGTGACCTCGTATGCCATGGTCGGAGACCGCGAAAAGGCGCTTCAAGCCGGCTGCAATGGCTATATTGAAAAACCGATCAACCCCGAAACGTTTATCGAAGAGATGGAGCAGTTCAGGGTTCCGGCGCAGACAGGGGCAAAACCATGAAACGCGTCCTCATTGTCGACGACCACGAGGAAAACAGCTACTACCTCTCCACCCTGCTGGCGGGGCAGGGCTACAATGTCGAAACTGCGCAGCACGGAGCCGAAGCCCTCGTGAAAGCGCGGGCGGCGCGGCCAGACTTGATCGTTTCCGACCTGCTCATGCCGGTGATGGACGGCTACACTCTCCTGCGCCATTGGAAAGCGGACCCGGTCCTGAGCCCGATTCCCTTTGTCGTCTATACCGCTACCTATACGACGCCGGAAGACGAACGCCTCGCCGTGAGCCTCGGCGCCGATGCCTTCATTCACAAGCCCACGGAACCGGACGAGTTCCTTCAACGTATCCAGCAATTCGTGACACAAACGGCGGCCCCTGCCCGGCCGGCGATGACTCCGCCCGTGGCTGACGAGAAGGAACTGCTCAAAGTCTTCAATGAGACGTTGATTCGAAAATTGGAAAGAAAGAGCCTGCAGCTTCAGGAGGCGAACCGCCGGTTGGAGGCGGACGTCGCCGAACGCATCCGTGCGGAGGAGAGCCTGCGCGAGAGCGAGGAACGTTTCCGCGCGACGTTTGAGCAGGCCGGGGTGGGCATCGCCCACGTTGCCGTCGATGGTCACTTTCTCTGGGTGAACCAGCCGTTGTGCTCGATGACTGGATACACCTCCGCGGAATTGTTGAGCCTGTCATTGGTCGACCTGACCTTTTCCGAAGATCGCGAGGAAACGGAAGACGCTCACCGTTCGCTGCTCTCCGGCCAGCTGAACATGCACACCTCGGAGAAGCGTTACCAAAAATCCGACGGCACGGTGTTCTGGGGCAATCTGGCGACCACCGTGCGACGCAGTCCCACCGACGAACCGAAATACTTCATTTCGGTGATTGCCGATATCACTGAACGCAAACTCCTCGAGGGGCAGTTGTACCGCGCGCAGCGCATGGAAAGCATCGGCACGCTCGCCGGTGGGATTGCGCATGATCTCAACAACATGCTCGCCCCGATTGTCATGGGCGTTTCCCTGCTCAAACGCGCCGAGACAGATCCCGAGACCTTGCAACTTATCGACATGATCGAGCGCAGCGCCCAAGGCGGAACAAACTTGGTCAAACAAGTCGTGTCGTTCGCCCGCGGCGCAGAGGAAACCCGGGTCCCCGTGAAAATCCGCGATATCGTCGAGGCCTCCGTCGCTTTTGTCTCCAACACCTTTCCCAAGAGCATCGCGGTGAAGGTCTCAATTCCCAGTTCGACCTGGCAGGTCCGCGGCGATCCCACCCAATTGAATCAGGTTTTAGTCAACCTCGAGGTAAACGCCCGCGACGCCATGCCCCATGGTGGCACGCTCCGAATCGAAACCGCCAATCGCACCCTCCGCGTGCCTCAAGTCGTAAAAAACGGGACCGTGCCGCCCGGCCGCTATGTCGTGGTGACTGTCGCCGACGACGGCGCCGGCATCCCCGCTGAGACCCTCGGCAGTATCTTCGAGCCGTTCTTCTCGACCAAAGGCAAAGCGACCGGTCTCGGACTTTCGACGTCGCACGCAATCGTCCGCAGCCATAGCGGATTCATCGACGTGCGCAGCCAGGCTAAGGCCGGCAGCGCCTTCGACGTCTTCCTCCCAGCCGTCCCGGACGCCCCCGGTAGTGAGCATATCCCGGGAGGGATCGGCGAACTCCCGCGTGGAAACGGAGAACTTGTCCTCGTGGTCGACGACGAATCCTCGATCCGCAACATCACTCGCCAAACCCTCGAGACGTTCGGCTACCGGGTGCTGATGGCCGAAGACGGTGCTCAAGCCATAGGACTCTTCGCCCTGCATCACACCGAAATCGCCGTCGTCCTCACGGACATGATTATGCCCGTCATGGGAGGAGCGGAACTCGCCGCCGCTTTGCGCCGGCTCGATCCTACGGTGAAGATCATCGCTGCCAGCGGACAGGATTCGAGCGACAATCCCAAGCGCTTCGCCCACACCGGAATTTCCTACTTCCTCGCCAAGCCTTATGCGGCTGATACCATGCTGGCCATTCTCCAGCGCGCGTTAACTCCCAATGCCGCTTCCTCCGAACCGGAAAATCGCCCCTCCGGGTCGCCCTCATGAAGACCATCCTTTTGATCGATGATGACGAAATCATCCTCAGCACCTTCAGCATGGCGTTGCGCAGTCACGGCCAGCACGTGCTCACCGCGGCGTCGGGCGACGAAGGCATCGCTCTCGCCCGCCAGCACCTGCCCGACTTGATCATCTCCGATATCAACATGCCGGGCACCGACGGTCGCAGCGTGCTCCAAGCGCTCCGCACCGACCCGCAACTAAGCACCAAGCAGATCGTGCTAATGACCGGCAACATCACGGCTGTGGATCCCCGCACGGGCATGGATCTCGGCGCCGACGACTTCCTCGTAAAGCCGTTCTCCCTCGACGATCTATTCCGCTGCGTTGACGCCCGACTCCGGCGTGCCGAACTCAACTGGCGCGTGGAAAACCGCATGATCCTCGATCTGCAATCGACCCTCTCGTCCACCCTTCCCCATGAACTGTTCACCCCCCTCGCGGGCATCGTGGGTCTGACGGAAATCCTGCGCACGGAGTTCACCCGCCTCCCCGCAGCCGAGGTCATGGAGCTCCTCAACGACATCCACGCGAGCGGCGAACGCCTGCATCGCACCCTGCGGAACTATCTCCTCCTCCTCGAGCTTCAGGCCCAATCAACGCCGTCGCCGTCCGCCGCGTTTATCAACCCCGAGACCGTGCGAACCACGGCCCAGACCCGCATCGACACCACGCTTGAACGGCACACCCGCCGGGCTGATGTGCGCATGGAAATCGATCCCGGTTCCATTCGCGGCGAGACCGGCCATATCGCCACCATCATTGAGGAACTCGTAGACAACGCCTGCCGCTTCTCCGCCAAGGGAACCCCGATCGAGATTCGTATCAGCAAGGACGGGGTTCTCCGCGTGAGCGATCGCGGTCGTGGCATGACCCCCGAGCAAGTGGAACGCATCGGCGCATTCCACCAGTTTGATCGCAAAAAACACGAGCAGCAGGGCCTCGGCCTCGGCCTTGCCCTGGTCAAGCTGTTGGTCGCCCGCCACGAAGCCCGCCTCGCCATCGAAAGCAGCTTCGGCACTGGCTCGGTCGTCACCATCGCGTTTCAAACGTCTCCCGGCGCCACGCTCCCCCGGTCCGCCCCCAACGCGCAGCCGTGATGCGCCCCCCGCCCAACGTCCGCGTCAGCGCTGCACCGTCAGGGCGAACTCACAACGCAAGCACCCACGAACGGGAGAACAAGCGTGACACCCGGGTCGGACATGCGTTTGAAATTTATCTCTAATTCGTCCTAATTCTCCCATGCCCCTCGCTCATTCCTCCCGCCGCCGTTTCCTGCAAAACTCCGCGCTGCTCGCCGCCGCGCCTTTAATCCTGCCAAGCCGGGTGTGGGCGCAGGAGACCGCTCCGGGAAAGCGTCTCACTTTCGGCTGCATCGGCATGGGCAAGATGATGAAGGGCCATCTCGGTAACGTCCTGAATCGGGATGATGTCGAGGTCGTCGCCGTTTGCGATGTCGACACCACCCGCCGCGATGCCGCGAAACTCCGGGTCGAGCAAGCCTACAGCGCGAAAACCGGCATGACTTACAAGGGATGTAAGGCGTACCCGGATTTTCGCGAGTTACTCGCCCGCTCCGATATCGACGCCGTCATCATTGCCACTCCCGATCACTGGCATGCCTATATCGCCATCCAGGCGGTGAAGGCCGGGAAGGATGTCTATTGCGAGAAGCCCCTCACCTATAACATCCACGAAGCCGTCGAGCTCGTGAAGGCAGTCCGCAAATCCGACCGGGTTTTTCAAACTGGTTCGCAGCAACGCTCCTCGAAGGAATTTCGCGTTGCCGCCGAATTCGTCCGCAATGGTGTTCTGGGCAAGATCAGCGCGATCCATGTTTCCTTCGGCGATCCCGCCGCCCCTTATCGCGAACCGGCTGAGGAACTGGAACCGGGGCTCGATTGGAAGATGTGGTGTGGACCCGGCCCACTGGTTGACTATAGCCCGTTCCTGTGTCCGCGCGGGGTGCACGATAATTTTCCCGATTGGCGCAAGACTTGGGAATTCGGCGGTGGCATGATCACCGATTGGGGCGCCCACCATATTGATATTGCGCAATGGGCGCTCGGCGCTGACGGCAGCGGTCCGGTCGAAGTGCGTGCACCACAAAACTGGGAAACCGCCAAACGCGGAGCGCAGCTCGTCTACGCGGATGGCACCGTGCTCACCCACGTTCGCGGCAAGGGCGTCTCGTTCTATGGCACCGAAGGCGAACTCCACGTGAATCGCGGCAAATTCGAGCTCCTGATGGACGGAAAGACGATTAATAAATTCTGGGACAAGGAAGTCGACAAGGGTACTTCGCTCGAACGCGAG